>OMII01000001.1 GCA_900299055.1 Pseudomonadota bacterium
AAAAAGCAGCGTGCCAATCACGATTGCTGCAATTGCCATTCGTCGGCGTGATGCCCAGTCCATGGGACTAGTATAGCAAAACCCCGCACTGTAAGGCGCGGGGTTTTGGTTCAAGTGCTCAGTTCTGGCGGCTAGCTACTCTCCCTAGGTGTAACCCTAAGTACCATCGCCGCTAGTGGGCTTAACTTCCGAGTTCGGAATGGGATCGGGTGTGACCCCACCGCCAAGCCACCAGAACCGAACACTCGAAGGTGTTTCGGTTTTGATATACAAATACGTTCGAGCAAAAAATAATTCAAGAAAGTGTAGACAACAATTGTGTTACACAGAGTTCTGCACAAGAGACTGGGCATATTAGTACTCCTCGACTCCACGCCTCACGGCGCTTCCATCTAGAGCCTATCAACGTAATCATCTCTTACGAGCCTCATAACGATTCCTAATCTTGGAGCGAGCTTCCCGCTTATATGCTTTCAGCGGTTATCTCAACCCGACATAGCTACCCAGCGGTGCCCTTGGCAGGACAGCTGGTAGACCAGTGGTCAGTTCACCCCGGTCCTCTCGTACTAGGGGCAAGCCTCCTCAAGAATCAACGCCTGTAGTAGATAGGAGACCAACCTGTCTCACGCATTGTGTTATCTCTGATTACTCAGAGGATCGGACTATGACTTCACCGGTTCTCGGTGATCAACGTTTAGTCTCTCGGGGTACACAAATTCATTTGTGAAAATAAATTGCGCTTCCCTCGGCATTACCCCTATGGGGTTCTACCGATATCAGTTGATTTGTTCACGTACATTCCTGCACGTGACCGCCGTGATTATTTGTTGGTTTCTTTTCATTTTTAACTAGACGAAAAAACATTTTTGGTTTGATAACGACTTCAATGAGGATTCAGACGGTGTAGTGATTGACCGAAGTCCATCACTACACGGTCTGAACCCAGCTCGCGTACCTTTTTAATTGGCGAACAGCCAAACGCTTGGGACCTTCTCCAGCCCCGCGCTAAGGTGAGCCGACATCGAGGTGCCGAACTCCGCCGTCGCTATGGACGCTTGGGCGGAACTAGCCTGTTATCCCCAGGGTAACTTATATCCGTTAATCTCTGGCCGCATCTAAGGCGTACCATCGGTTCACTAGACTCTGCTTTCGCATCTGCTCGGGATGTCCCCCTCGCAGTTAAGCCCGCTTGTGCTCTTACACTATCGCCACGGTTTCCATTCGCGGCTAGCGGACCTTAATAGACTCCTCCGTTACTCTTTAGGAGGATAGCGCCCCACCAAAACTACCTGCCACGCACGGTCCCCGACTGGATCCCAATCAGGTTAGGTACTGCACAATCCAAGAGTGGTATTTCACTGTCGACTCCACGCCACCCAAAAGCGACGCTTCAAAGTCTCCCACCTATTCTACGCATGCATCACGCAGGACCAATACGAAGCTGTAGTAAAGCTCCTGGGGTCTTTTCGTCTAACTACAGGTATCCGGCATCTTCACCGGAAGTGCATTTTCACCGAGCGAGTCCTCGAGACAGTTCCCCAGTCATTACACCATTCGTGCACGTCGGAACTTACCCGACAAGGAATTACGCTCTTCGTTTCCTTTTAGCACGCGAAGGACCATATCTTGTCCCTCTTTGGCAGAGGGTTATGACGTATGGCCTCTCATTTGAGTCATTACGGACGATCTACAAATTACTCTGTAGATAGGTAACTTGGTGTGTTCCGTTTACTCCTACAATCGTCCTAGTCCTGCTGGATACAATCAGATGATTATATCCAGCACCTTAGGACGATTATAGTTATCGCCGACATTCACCGGGGCTTACACAGTCCAGCATACTACCGAAGCAGCATACCGCCCGTGGTTGACCTTCCGGCATTGGTCAGGTGTCACCCCCTATACTTCCTCTTACGAGTTTGCAGGGAGCTGTGTTTTTGGTAAACAGTTGCCAGGGAGACTTTCACTGCGGCCACTCTTGCGAGTGGCAGGCCTTATCGCTAACTTACGGCCGCTTTTTTGCCGAGTTCCTTGAGGACCTCTTACTCGTTCATCTAGGTCTTCTCGACCAGACCACCTGTGTCGGTTTGCGGTACGGTCATTTTATGGTTAAAGCTTAGAAGTTTTTCTTGAAACCGCGCTCTCTGCTCTTTCTCCCTCCGTAGAAGGAAATTGCGCCGGCACTCGGACTAATGCATACCGGATTTGCCTAGTATGCGCCCTCATGCAAGCAACTGGAATCCAATAACCAGCAGCAGATACAGCCGTTCGTCACTCCATAGCCCATAAAACGGTCAGGGAATATTAACCCTGTGTCCATCGGGTGCGGCTCTCGCCATCCCCTTAGGCCCGACTAACCCTCAGTTGATCACCATAGCTGAGGAAACCTCGGTCTTTCGATGTGCGGGGTTCTCACCCGCATTGTGGTTACTTGTACCGACATTCTCACTTCTGTACGCTCCACGCTGGGTTACCCCTTACGCTTCAGCGCATACAGAACGCTCTCCTACCGCGTGCATTCCAGCGATGGAATGCACACCCGCAATTTCGGCACGACATTTAACCCCGATCATCTTCGGCGCAAGGACTCTCGATTAGTGAGCTGTTACGCTTTCTTTAAAGGGTGGCTGCTTCTAAGCCAACCTCCTAACTGTCTATGAGTCCTCACTTCCTTGTGATGTACTGAATGTCGATTTTGGGGCCTTAATTGGCGATCCGGGCTCTTCCCCTCTCGATCGATGGAGCTTCGCCCCCACCTTCTAACTGCCACTCGGGCAACGGGTATTCGGAGTTTGATAGGAATCACGAGATTTCTCCCTATTGATCCCGTCCAGTGCTCTACCCCCCGCTACACTTATAGTGACGCCAGCCCAAAAGCTGTTTCGGAGAGAACCAGCTATTCCCAGGTTCGATTAGCTTTTCACTCCTTACCACAAGTCATCCCAACGCGTTGTACGACGAACGGGTTCGGGCCTCCATCTGCCTTTCGACAAACTTCACCCTGCTCATGGTAAGCTCACCTGGCTTCGGGTCGTATATATCCTACCAACGCGCTATTAACACTTGGTTTCCCTTCAGCTCCACTCCGTAAGAGTTTAGCTACGCAAGATATATCCACTCGTCGGCTCATTCTTCAATAGGCATGCCGTCACGGATGCAAGCATCCGCTCCGACCCCTTGTAAGTACACGGTTTCAGTTCTATTTCACTCCCCTCTCGGGGTGCTTTTCACCTTTCCCTCACGGTACTAGTTCACTATCGGTCATGGGATGTATTTAGCCTTACCGGTTAGTTCCGGCAGATTCACTCGAGCTACTCATGTCTCGAGCTACTCAAGAATACAAACAAGAGTCGTCATGTATTTCGCATACGGGGCCATTACCCTCTGGGGCGCTGCTTCCCAGCAGCTTCTGCTATACAGACGATTGGTAACTCTTCTCGTACAAGTACGATGTTCGCATCTTACAACCCTCCTTTCCGAAGAAAGAAGTTTGGGCTTTTCCCTTTTCGCTCGCCGCTACTTGGGGTATCACGAGAGCTGCTTTCAATATGCGCGAACATAACGCGCACACTGAAAGCAACTCGTATTGTTCTCTTTTCCTCCGGGTACTGAGATGTTTCACTTCCCCGGGTTCGCTCCACGCAGGCGTTACCCCGCGGGTTCCAGTTCAAGCTGGAGGGTTTCCCCATTCGGACATCTCCGGATCACAGGCTACAAACCGCCTCCCCGAAGCTTTTCGCAGGTTAGTCACGTCCTTCTTCGCCATCCTAGGCCTAGGCATCCACCGTGCACTCTTAATTGTCTCTTATGCAGAGACCTATATACCACAATCATTGCTTTTGTCCCTGCGAGTCCTTTCGTAAGATTGGACAACACAGGGCGCACTTTCTTCACCCCGTCACACTGGAAAGTGTGCCGGGGCGTTGATTACCTTTGCTCGTTCAGCTCATTGGCTCACCAATGAACTGAACGTATTCGTATGTCAAATAGCACGTGTACTCTCGAAACGAAAACCGCCCCTTCGGGGCGGTTCGCGTTAGAAACGCGCGGCCTATCGGCCTATCCCCGGTTGGTTGTGGTTTTGCGCTTTCGTATACACGTAGAAAGGAGTATAAGCGAGACCCCATAGCCTGTCAACATACCCGCCTGATATATAGGAAAACCGCCCCTCACGGAGCGGTTTCCTTCCCCTTTTTTACTGATCCGTTTTTAGCCCTTAAACTGCACACGCTCTGTGGTGGACCAGATTTCCTTTCCACCTTGCTTGCGATCGCGCAGAATAAACTTGAAATCGATGCTATCCGGTATTGGATTTGTATATCCAGCAGGGTTAGTGTCTACATTTACTTTAGGAATATATCCGTTGATATTCAGCACTCCATCTACACCCGTGAAGCGGTACGAGGCCCCGCCTTTTACATACGGATTTGCAACAACGCCGATATAGCTTTCCGCGGCCTTTCCTGCCAGGTCGAAGTGATAGCCCGAGCAGTCTCGCTTCAGTGGTGCAATATAGGCGTCATTGCAGTTGACTGTCGGCTCCACGTCGATGACAAGGTTTTTGCTGTATTTATTAATACTATATTTATAGGTCGCATGAATCTGGCCGCGATCGTAACGTGGACCAGCAAGTTGCCGATACGAGAATGTTCCAACTACTGACGGCGACGCCTCTTCGGTGCTCACGGCGACAGTCGCGCTGCAGGAATTCGTTGAGTCGTAGTTGTGCACCAACAAGGTTACAACTGGGTTTCCAAGGACACTTGCCGTAACAGTCTGCGAACCTTTTACGTCGAGCTTATCGCCAGGAAGCAATAAGGTATCTTTGCCCGAACTATTCTGCTGGAAATTCGTGAAGGTTGCGTTTTTGCTGGTCCACGAGAAGACAATAGTATCCCCTAGCTTATACGAACTCTTATCCGTCTTTAGGGTACACGAAGGTGCCTTGCCTTGAGAGGCGATACTGAACGCAGTATCACTTGAGTCACAGAGATTCTTGAAGGGCACCGCCGGGTTCGGGGTACCTTCGTCACAAATCGTAAGACGGTAGCGCAATGGGTAGGCAGGGATGTTTGACGCCTCGGCCGGTAAGGTGTCCAGATTCTTCCCTATACCCCCGGTACCACCCCCTATCGGACCCGAGTAATATTCATAGCCACTGACCACATCAAATATTCTCGCTTTTAGATTCACACCCTTGTAGTTCTGAGTCCAATTAAACGTAATTGGAGTTCCTTGTGCATATTTTTCACCACCATTTGGACTCGTCACAACAAGCGAAGGCGCCGCGCTGGTGGCTGCACATGGTTTGAACGCACAGCTGGGCGCTATGCGACCAACATAGGAGCCATCGGGACACATCTTGACCTCCTGAGTGCAGGCAACTGTTGTATCGCAGTACTCACCAGTCTTCGAGCTAAAGCGATCTCCCGGTCGGCATCCGTCTGGCAGCCGGGAGGGGGTTGTAGGTACTTGGTTCGTTGCAATACCATCACATGAGGCCGCCGCAATTTTGGCGCGCGTCGCTGGGCCAACATACCCAGAACTTAAAATGTTCATTGCCTTTTGGAACCTCATAACTGCAGCTTGTGTTGCGAGACCGAAGTGCCCCGTTGGCTCTGTTGAGACATAACCGCCGCTCTGGAGAAAAGCCTGTAGCTTCGTGACTTCGCCACCCGTGGCCGCATCATTCGAGCGGTACTGCAAATTGTTTTTCAAACGCAGACACATTGATTGATTCGGGCTTGGATTAGTATCACCCTGTGTCTGAGCCTCAGCCAACACTGGCATCATGAGTAATAAGCTAGCAGCAAACGCACTAGCAGTATTTAATTTCATGCTATCAGTCTAACCTGGTCAAAAAGATTTCCGGACCGCTATGTGGATAAAGAAAACCGCCCCTCACGGAGCGGTTTCCTTGGACGCACGCTATCTGCCTGACTAATCTTTTAGTTCGGACTGAAGCTTCTCAATGTAGCGCGAAGCCGCATGCTGACCACCGAGACCAAACGCGAGACCGATGCCGAGTGATAGTGCAATCACGATTCCATTCTCCACTGCAGCTACGAGATCTTTGGCGACCTGAAGCTGATCCAGGGCTGCCAAGATGGTGACGATCAGCACCGCATATTGAGCAACCTTTCCAGAAAATCCTGCGGCCTTCAACTTCGCTGCACGAGCGGAACCAGAGACAACTCGTTCTGCCGCATTCGCGAGCACACCGCCACCGAGAAGTATAAGCGCCGCCGCCATGACGTTAGGCAAGTAACCAATCACAATTGCCGTTAGATATCCGCTTACCGCAGTAAGGCCCAGCACTTGGAGCGATGCCATTAAGAAGACGATCACAAATGACCACTCGATAATGAAGCCCACGAATTTTCCTGCTGAAAG
>OMII01000002.1 GCA_900299055.1 Pseudomonadota bacterium
GGCGACTACTACGCCGCGCGCACCCTGCTTGATTCGATCCCGACAAATGAAATTTCCGCCGCTGGCAAAGCAGCTCTAAGCTTTAGTCGATCAAAAATCTCCTAAGCTGCCAGAGCAACTCGAGGTAGCACCCTTAACGCGCTACTAAGGTTGAAACAGCGGAGCTCGCTGCAGTCATGATAGTATCGGGCACCACACCGAACATAACTATCGCCACAACACAGAGACCAATACCTACCGCTGTGGATAACGAAACTCTCAGCGTCTCCCCTGCTACAGGAGGTTGGAAAAACATAGCCGCCGGCACCCGAAAATAGTAGGCGCACGCCAGCGCGGAGTTGAGAGCTCCCACGATTGCCAGGCCATAAAACTTCGTCGCAAGTGCCGCCTGAAACAGATATACCTTACCGAACAATCCAGCGAGCCCAGGAGGAAGACCAGCCAAACCAAGAAAGATAATGGTCATACTCACCGCTAGGAACGGGCTACGCTTTCCGAGCCCCTGAAGGTCTTCAATGCTATCGGCGTCCGGACCCAGCGCAGAAATAACCGCAAAAGCTCCAACCGTCATGGCACAATAAGAGATGAGGTAGTACAAGGTAGCGCTCAGCGACGACGCATCAACACCTGCAACGACTACCCCTATCATCATGTAACCAGCTTGCGCCACGCTGGAATACGCCAACATCCTTTTCACACTACGCTGCTGCAAAGCTGCAAGGTTACCCAGAATCATCGCGGTAACGCTTAAGACCCACATGGCACCATATGACCACACCGAAGCGAATCCGAATACCGCCACACAAATCTTAATGAGCGCCGCCATCGCCGCGACCTTAACGATACAGCTCATAAAGGCCGTAACCGAGGTCGGGGCTCCCTGATACACATCTGGCACCCAGAAATGAAATGGCGCCAATCCAAGTTTGAAGGCTATACCGACCAGGATAAGGGTAAAGGCCAACGCTGTCATGGGAACCTGCCGAAGCTCCTCCCCCATCGCATTGAGACTGAGCGAACCGGTCACGCCATACACCATCGCAATCCCGTAGAGGAGACAAGCCGAACTGAAGCATCCCAAGAGGAAGTACTTCATCGCAGCCTCTGAGCCTGCACGTCGCGAAATCCTCGCTCCGCAAAGGCAGTATAACGCTAAAGACGCGACCTCTACCCCGATGAACAACGTCAGAAAATCCGACGCGAAGATCATGATTAACGCCCCGCACAACGACGTCAGCATCAGGTAATAGTATTCACTTACGGTCGAAATTTCCTCGCTCTTCAAAGATGATGCTGTTGCCACAACACTTGTCAGCGCCCCTGCACACACAACTAGTGCCACAAGCTTTGTGAAAGCATTAACGACAACTCCATAGTTTGAGACTGCATCGCCCTCTTGCAAGCCAATGGTAAGCAGGCCCGCTCCAACTATAAGAATCACCGCCAAGATGGCCGCAATTTTGAGGCGCTCCAAGATATGACCAACAAGAAGGTACGCCAAGCTACCTAATGACAGCGTTACGATCGGTGCGAATGATGCGAATGAATTCATACTAACCAAACCTTTTCCCTACGACGCTCGTCTCTTTTCACCACCGGATACTGTCGCGCCAACGATAGCATGCACCATCCCGCTTCCGGAGTCGGGATCCTGGCGAATCGCACGGGCCTTCATCGATGCGCGAGAGTCAGCTCGATACATTGAGACCTGTGTTGCAAGTGACGAATCCACCACAGACAAAAGCTTGCCTGGTACCAGACCAAGAGCGAGGACAACCGCAGCTAGCGATACCAACACTAGAGCATCCACGCCTCTAATATCCGCTCTCCTCAACGGTACCGCATCCCGGGCCGGACCAAACATGGTCCGCATATACGCTGTGAGAGTGTACACAGCTCCTAGAACTACTCCGGCCATCGACACCAGCGTCCAGGTTGGGAACGCTGCCCAGGCCCCAATGATGACCAAGAACTCGCCTACGAAGCTACTCGTGAGCGGCAATGCCACCGCCGCAACGCTAAATACCATGAGAAAAAATGCCGTGACCGGAAGCTTCCGCGCTAACCCTCCAAGACTAGCGAAGTCACCAGATCCCTCACGATCAATAATCGCTCCAAATACGAGAAATAGTGCGGCCGTCACAACGCCATGACTAATAGCTTGAAAAACAGCCCCTGTTAGCGCCATCTCTGATGCAGCTGCGATACCTAAAACACAGAACCCTAGATGTGATAACGACGAGTATGCAAGAAGCGAACGAATATCTCTCTGCACAAGCGCTATGAGCGCCCCATACGCGACTCCCAACGCTCCTAAGGCCGCAATGGTCGGCGCTGCACTATGCAGAAAGTCTGGAAAAATCGGCATAACGAAACGGATGACCGCGTATACGCCTACCTTACCCAGCAAAGCCGCGGTGAATGCCGCTGTGCCATGAGGAGCTTCACGATACGTACTGGCGAGCCATCCGTGGAGTGGCACGACCGGTATCTTCACACCAAATGCAATTAGGAAGCACAGCCCCAAGGCAAACTGCTCCGCAAGCGGCAGGCGAGGCATCGTTGCTAGCGAGGTAATCTCGAAGGCAAACCGCGGAACCTCAGCGCTCCCCATATGTGCGTCGAGAATCCCTAAGCCTCGATACCCGAGATACAGTATCGCCAGGAACATCAAAACTGAGCCAACCATCGTATAGAGGAGAAATCGCAGCGCAGCGTTGAGACGAGCCGGTCCACCCCACAACGCGATCGAGGCCAGTACGGGCAATAACATCAGCTCATAAAAGCAGTAAAACAGCACTAAGTCTGAGGCCAAAAACGCCCCTAACACCGCACCCTGTCCTGCCAAGAGGCTTGCATACCACCCCGCTCCAGCCACGGCAGGTTTGGATGAAAACCCAAGCACTGCCAACGTGACGACACAGGTCAATAAGCAAAACGCGAACGACAGACCATCGAGTCTCAAACTAAATGAAACGCCCAACGAAGGTATCCACGGGAGTGACTCCTCTACATTTAGCAACGCATTTGGGTTGATACTTCCAGCCCTAGCCACCGCTAGGAGAACTACTAGGGTAAGCGCCGATGCAAAAAGAGCCCAAATCTTGCAGAGCCGGCCGTTTGGGTCGCGCCGTCTTGTGAACCACGGTCCAAGGCAGATCGCAGCTGCGACCACAGGTATCCATAGAAGCGAATTAAGTGGAGGCCATCCTGCAGACATCATGCTACCTCATCTGAACAAAGACACCGCACATCGCGGCCACCGCGACGAACATTAACAACATATAGGTCGCAACTTGGCCAGTCGTGACTCGACACGTCAACTCACCTACAGCTCTGGTAACACTACCAAGAGCGCTTCCGCTGCCCTCAACGAACGTTCTATCTACCGAACGATAAAGCAGCTGAGAGAGAAGTCTCACGGGCGCGATGACAACACACTCGTACAGTTCGTCTACAAAGTATTTTCCAGCGAACAGTCTCTCACATGGCCACACAAGACTTCGGACCTTGTCTTTGAAGGCGGGACTGATCACAAAGAGGACGTATGCGGCACCCAGGCCAAGAAGTCCTGGAATCGACCCGATTACATACGCCACCAGAGGGGTTCCCTCTCCGGCGTGATGTCCTGCTTCAGGGAGCGGTCCGGTCACGTACGCCAAAAGGCCATGGTCGAGGTACAAGCCCCCTAACAACGACAAGAGCGCCAAGAGCAAGACGGGCAGTGTCATAACGAGCGGAGCCTCGTGCGGATGGCCCTCACCTCGATACTTCCCCGTGAACGTAAGTATAAACGACCGCGCCATGTAAAATGCGGTAAGAATCGCGATGACAGTGGCTAATCCTCCGATCAGCTCAACGCGTGCTACAAGCATGGGATTCTTCGTCGCGTGTATCGCCCCTAGAATCGCGTGCTTCGAAAAGTAACCAGCAAACGGCGCTATTCCAGCGATAGCAAGCGTCGCAACTCCGTAGGACAGACAGGTTAGCGGCATCACCTTAGCGAGCCCTCCCATCCGACGCATATCCTGCTCGTGGTGGCATCCATGAATCACGGATCCCGCACTAAGAAATAAGCAGGCCTTGAAGAATGCGTGTGTAACTACATGAAACAGCGCAATGGAGTACTGCCCAACTCCCACTGCAAGAAACATAAACCCAAGCTGACTGACCGTAGAATATGCCAACACCTTTTTGATATCAGTTTGGACGAGCGCGATCGTCGCTGCCACAGCCGCAGTAGCGAGAGCAACCCACAGGATAACTGCCGGAACAGTCGGGTCGAGCTCGACAACTCCGTGCATTCGCCCCATCAAGTAAATACCAGCCGTCACCATCGTCGCCGCATGAATCAAAGCTGAAACGGGTGTCGGCCCAGCCATAGCGTCAGGTAGCCACGAAAAAAGCGGGATTTGGGCTGATTTTCCCGTTGCCGCGAAGAACAGCGCTATACCAGCCACAAATCCCATCTCCGCCGGTAGCTTCGCCAGAACCGCTGGCTTCGATAGCTCAACGACATCAAGGGTTCCGCAGTTCGAAAAAAGCACCGCCATAGCGATGAGAAATCCCACATCACCAATCCGATTCATGACGAAGGCTTTACGTCCCGCACTGGCGTAATCAGAGTTCGTGAACCAGAACCCGATCAGAAGATACGAGCAGAGCCCAACCCCCTCCCATCCAATAAACATGAC
>OMII01000003.1 GCA_900299055.1 Pseudomonadota bacterium
AATCAGGAACGCTGCCAGCTGAAAATCGGGCGCACCCAACCGGTAAAGACTGAATCGCCGCCCAAAAATAATCGAAGCGTTCTGCGTGTCTCGGGGCGACAATCACTTTACAGGATCGGCCGTTTTCCCAAAGTCTCCGTAGCGGTTCAAACCAAAACTTCTCTTCACCTGGGCGGATACTGCCTAGCACCACCACTGGGGTCGACTCGTCACAGCCCCCAAAGAAGCGCTGACGGATGCTCTTTCTAGATTCTTCTCCATCAAATCTCGGAGCCCGATCGTACTTCGTGTGGCCAGTCACTTTAATCTTCTCCGGACTAACACCGAGCTGCTGAAAGCGTTGCATCTGCGTCTCATCAGGGACGCATACACTGGTAAATTGACTCAATATCGGCGCTATGATCCCCTGGGCAGCTCGGTACCATGCGAATGTATAGTCGGAGATTCGTCCGTTCACGATATGACATGGGGAACCCCTTGAAAGAACCTCTTCGAGAAGAGCCGGCCACAATTCTGTCTCACTCAACACGAATCTATCGAACGTTACTCCACGCAAAGCTCGACGAACTAGAAAAGGAGCGTCGATTGGAAGGAGGCGCGTTACGTCTACTACGTGCTGCCCAGTATCCAGTCCGGTCGGACTTGTCGCTGACAATAAAAGTCTATCGCTCGCCGCCTGCGTTCTCACCTCTGCAATAAGGGGGAGCAGTCCTTGAACCTCACCTACCGACGCCCCATGAAACCACCACGTAATTGGAGCAACGGTACCCCAATCTCCCAGCCGCTCCGCATACCTCCTTCTTCCGCGAGGAAAAATAAGTAGAGTAGCAGCAACAAATGGAGCCAGACACGAAATCAGGCAATTATATATCTTTGTGAGCCGACCAATAGTGGTCAGCCTGTTGTGTGACTTCATGCAGTGCATCCTGAATACGCTTACGAGCTACCTCTCTATCCTCCTGCTCTCCTATCAGAATTGGGCTCCCAACAATTGCAACTCCACGCGAAAACGGCTTTGGAATAATCATTCCATCCCAAGACCTCAATTGCCAGTAACGCTCAGTCGAGTATGCCAAGGGAAATACCGGAAGGCCGCTTTTCTGAGCAACCAGCGCTACACCTTCTTTACACTCGTATCGGGGACCCCGTGGACCATCGGGCGTAAAGCCCATATCGTGCCCAGCCTCTACAAGCCGAAGCATCTCAAGAAGGGCTCGCATACCTCCCCGAGACGACGAGCCTGCGACCGAAAATATCCCCATCAAGCGGACCGCGAATGCGATTAACCTTCCATCGCCATGCTGGCTAATGAGCATATATGGAGGCTGACGTCGCTTGCCTCGAAAGGTCCAATACACACGAGGCGACATCAAAATGCGACCGTGCCAGAAGAGAAAAAGCCCAGGTGTGTCATCAGTCTTATCAAGGTCGTGCTGGGCTAGATTGATATCCTTCCACCGCACTGAGCGGGCGAGCAGCGCGATCACAAGCGCCGCGGCGGCACCCCCAAGATACACCTTAAGTCCGGAGACAAGTCGTTGAAAAGACATCCGCCCTAGTCTAGCGAGGGGGATGGTTTCGGGCAACTCGGCTACAATAGCCCCGACAACACCCTGAACTGAAGAATAAAATCAACGCTAGGTGGCGCATTCTGCGCAGCTTGTCGTTATTTTCGGGATTCCAACTCTGACCACTAGCCGCTTACCGCTCAGAGAATAGAGACAGCGCTGCCCCGCGGATATTCGCCGCGGACCGCGCAAAACATAGCTAATTCCATCTGGCAACTCGGCTATAACCTCCACCTGTGTCGCCAGCCTGCCCCCTACGTTATTCACAAGCACGTTCAGGTGTTCGATGGCCTGCTGGCCTTGCCGCCTCGTAAACAACACGACGGGGACCGCAGCCCTCAATCGAGTCCTTTCGACTTTTTCAACACTATCCTGCTCCCTGTACGCTCGTCGCAAGTGACTTTTCGGTAGCGCCCAAGCGCACTCAAGCCCACGTCGACACGAGACAGAGCTAGCAACTGCGACACAAATGCAAAGGAGCGGCCGACAAAGCTTCACGTCTGGCTATTCGGCACTCTCTCCAAAAAGTTTCTTTATTCAATCTCGCGAAACTGGAGGGCGTGCAGACGCGCATATTCAGCGCCCTTGGCCAAGAGAGCCTCGTGGGATCCCTGCTCGACGATCTTACCCCCGCTCATAACCACAATCACGTCAGCATCTCTAATCGTCGACAATCGATGCGCGATGACTACGGTGGTGCGCCCCTCAACCAGAGCCTCAATCGCCTGCTGCACCTCCCTCTCCGCACGATTATCAAGCGATGCAGTCGCTTCATCCAAAATCAGTATCGGCGCGTTCTTAAGGATCGCCCTGGCGATGGCAAGACGCTGTCGCTCGCCTCCCGAAAGACTCATTCCTCCTTCTCCGACTACGGTGTCAAAGCCGCTGGGGAGCTTTTCTATAAAGTCCATCGCAAAAGCAGCCTGTGCAGCCGCCAGCACCTCGGTCCGACTCGCGCTCGGATTTCCATAGGCGATATTGTTGTACACCGTGTCGTTGAATAGAAACGTGTGTTGACCGACCATGGCTATCCGCGAACGTAGCGCATTGAGCTCTAGCTCTCGAATATCTACTCCACCAAGACGGACTGTGCCGACAGTCGGATCAATAAACCGAGGGATAAGATCTACGAGCGTACTTTTACCGGCACCTGAAAACCCAACTAGAGCCACCTTTTTCGACTCTGGTATAATGAGTGCGATATCCCTGAGAGCCTCAACAACCCCCTCATCACTCGTGCGGCGTGGATACTCATACGATACTAAATCAAAGACTATCTCATGCCCTGAAGGAAGCTTTGTTGCGACCGCAGGATCCTGAATTGTTGGCGGAGTGTCGAGAATCTCAAAAATTCGTTGCGCTCCAGCCAACCCCTGTTGAACAGTGGCGTTGACACGCGTCAACTTCTTGAAGGGTTCGTACATTAGAAACACCGACACCAGAAAGGCCATAAAGCCCCCGGCGGTCCGTTGACCGGAAATGACCGTGTAGCCCCCGTACAGCAACACTCCGGAGATTGCCAGACTAGCAAACACCTCATTAATTGGGCCCGCGAGCGCGCGCACTCGTTCCGACCTAATAAATGTCCTCGTGAGTTCGTGATTACCGTGCTCGAACTTCGATTGTTCAAATTCTTCACGTGAAAATATCTTCACGACCCGATGGCCTTGCATACTCTCTTGAAATAGGGCCGCCAACTGTCCGATTGCGTCTTGCCCCCGCTTGGACAGCTTTCGCATTCGTTTACCAAGTCGCGCGATAGGAAGTCCTGCAACAGGAAAAAACACAACAGCCAGGATAGAAAGCTTAGGATCTAGGTAAACACAGGAGCACAACAAAACGACGACTCGAATGGAGTCTCGTATGATCGCCGCTGATGAATCGGTGAGCAAAGACCGGATTAGCAGCACATCTGAAGTTACTCGCGAGAGGATCTCGGCAGTTGAGTTCCTAACAAAGAAGTCAGGCGACAGAGATAGAACATGGCGGTTGACGTCATTTCGAATATCCTCGGTAACCTTATGCCCAACCGAAGCCATAAGAAATTGTTGACCGAAGTCTGCGGCGGCTCGGACAATTGCGAACCCCACGAGCAGCCCCGGGAGTACCCATAAGAGCGCCTCGTTTCGCTCCGTAAACACTCCATCGAGGATATATTTTACGAGAAAAGGAACTCCGCCATCGGTGGCTCCGAAGATCACCATCAATAAAAGTGCAGTCCAAAATCGGCGCGAGTGCGGCTTTAAATAACGAACAATGCGTGTGTACATAGAGTCTCGCTTATCTCATCCCCCGTTCGTCGATACCAACGATAACAGCATTGAAGCGACCCTCTCAGATACTGCCCGCCCATCCCCAGATTTCAGAGAATCCCTCACGGCTAACAGACGACACTGGGCCTCCGCCCAACCACCTTCTGTCTCAATAAGCTTTTCGAGCTCATTGGCAATATCAAGATCCGATAAATTCAGCTGCATCAATTCGGTGACGGTGCCTGAACGAATGATATTGACTGGAGAGTACTCTTTAAGGGGGACCAGGGATGAAACTATCAGTTTGGCGACCAGGGAACCAGAGTAGACACAGACAAAAGGAACTCCAGCGATCGCTCCCTCCAAATTACAGGTGCCAGACTTCAAGACGGCTATACGAGCCCTCTGCATCAAATGAAGGGTATCACCCCGAATCCACTCAATTCGCCGATAAATATCCGGCGCTACGACAGGTCGCACTAGGGAACTAATCCACTCGATATCGAGATTAGGTGCCACGAGAACTCGAGCAACCAAATCAGGAACCTCTGCCTGTAGTCGAACATACGCCTTGACCATCGGCAACAGGATCTTCTCCACTTCATGCTTCCGACTACCGGGGAGCAACAGAAGCGCATTATCGCGTGGTTCGGTCGGGCTTACAGTCTGGATAAGT
>OMII01000004.1 GCA_900299055.1 Pseudomonadota bacterium
ATCAGATATCATGAAGTGTTTAAAAAGCTAGCTTTGAGCCGCACAACGATTTCATTATTCACCCTCACTATAATCGTCGCTGCAGGATGCGCGCTCGTGTACATACGTTACCTCCGGCCGCTGGCAACGAACTCTGGGGGAGATCTTCAGATTCAAGATTTCACCTATCACTATCTGCTCTCTGGTGTGGGGGCTTCTACAGACCACGGCTCACCCTACCTAGCTAGCACTCGATATGCTCGGCTTAAATCACTCTGCGAGCATGAGCTGAATGCTATTTGCAATCTTTCATATGATACTCAGCCAGTAGCTCTCAGCCCCACCGGGTTTGTCGCACTTTTTTTAATTGGCAGATTATGCGGATATAATCTATCCGGGGCACTCGTGGCATATACTCTCTTGCTAACTGTGTCTTGGGGCTTATGGTTTTGGCTGGGATATGTACTTTACGATCGAACTAAGCGAAGGAGCATTTTCGCTATTCCTCTTCTGATACAGGTCGCCCTGTCGCTCAACTCACCTTTTCAGCAGGCGAGTATTCAGGGCCAACCTAGCCTTTTAGTGGTGAGTCTTGTCTGCTTAGCGATACTGCGTCCACGCCATAATAATAGTCTGTCCGTGTCTGTGAGCCTGCTGGTATCAACCATCAAACCCATCTACTTTTTACCTACTCTCGCGCTCTTCTCCGCCGCACCTGGCCCAAAGAAAATCGTTCATGGACTTATCTGGTCCGCTCTATTTACCGTACTAGCAGGTGTAATATTTGGAATGCGCACCTTTCTCGATTACAGAGCTGTTCTCGAGAACTATGCATCAGGTATGAGTTTTATCTGGTACCGGAATCCGCTTAACATAGCTCTGTATGTTCCACTCTCTCATCCTCTACTTGTGGGACTGGGCTTGGCATTCTTACTCACTGCTACCAGCATATGGCGCCAGAGTACTGGGCTAGCCGCCTGCCTCTATCTTGTATATGTGTTTTTTTCGCCTTACGTGCCGGCTTATGAGTTGCTCCTTTTGTTGGTACCAGTAGTAGCTCTCTGCCAGCTTCACGTGTCTTCCCCGTCTACCGAGGTAAGTTAGCGCAACCAGGCTTGCGCCAAATATTTGGTAAATTTTCACCCGCTCTTGCTCCGCTACGCTTTCCTCACGTCCACCCGACTCACTTACACTATCCAAAACAGGTCTCTGTGCCCGTGTGGCACGTGGGGCCCGTTGGTATTACACGTGCAACGATCGTATCTCGGTCGCAGTCTAGCAGAAGATCAAGTACGCGAAGAAAATTTCCGCTCGTCTCCCCCTTCGTCCATAGTCTATCCGAAGTCCGACTATAAAACGTAAGCTTCCCGGTAGCGACTGTCTTCGCAAGCGCATCCTTATTCATGTAGCCAACCATTCGGATGCTTTCATCTAGGCTTGACTGCGCAACACACGGCACTAGCCCCCCGCCCTTCGCGAAATCGACTTCTTCCGAGCTAAATCTGCTTCGAAGTTTAAGATCTCCCCACAAGACTTCTGCTCCATCTATGGTTTTGTGGTCTGGCAGAGCTGCTGGCACAACTCGACTGAGAGCCTCAGCGATAATGCCCTGCGCCCCACACGCTCGAAGTTTTGGCAGCAATTGCTGGTATTGCTTGCGCTCAATCACAGTCTCAATCTTTACCCACTGAGCGTCTGCAGTATTCACAATATCTGGGGCATTAAGGGCGGGGAGCACATCTAGCAGCGTATCTACTTGCTGCGTCGGTACATTCATCGCCAATATCATCTTCTCCCGCGCGTCCAATATCGATCGCAGGGCCAGTCCAAGCGCTTCTATGCGTTCCCGCTTATCAGGCTGTTGAAGTGCTGCGTCGCTTGCGATGAGCCTCGGGGTCGATCGAAAAACTTCGGCGATTTCTCGAAGCTTATTTGCTCTGAGTGAACTGCCCGTCTCGCTAACATCTACTATTGCGTCAGCAAGGTCAGGACACTTGCTCTCTGTCGCACCCCACGAGAACTGAACATTAGCACGGATACCGCGCTTGAGAAGAAACGATCGGGTCAAATTCACTGCCTCAGTTGAAACAGTCATTCCTTCTAGATCCTCGGGAGAGGTGAACTCCCCGCTCTCTGGCGCCGCAAGGACCCACTTCGTTCCGCCTGTTGTTCTCTTGGAGAACGTAAGTTCTGCGAGCTCGTTTACACGAGCACCCGTTTCGCAAATCCAATCAAATCCGGTAATACCAACGTCAGCGACCCCCTTTTCAACACATCGCGCTATCTCTTGGGCTCGCAACAGACGCACTGAGAGCGAGGGATCATCCGCTGTCACTGTGTATGAGCGAGAGCCTAGAGTGCAGTCGACGCCTGCCTCTGCCATTAGTTTTAGGGTTGGTTCTTGGAGGCTGCCCGCGGGCAACACGAGTTTTACGACGGTAGGTGACATGAAATTCTCCTTAGACGGGATGGTCAAGGCATACAAATGCCCGGTGAAATATCTGCTGAAAACTAAAGTTGTGATGGTGTGCCGGAAATCCGGCAGTAGAGTATGTACGCGCTAGCGCGCGTGATGCGTATGGCAATGAGTCGCGATATAGCTGAGAGAAAAACTCATGGTGCGAGCGTAGAGTCTTTCAGACAGAGAGTCAACACAAAGCTGGCGTCTTTCTGCGGCAACTCGTAGCTACTCTGAAATGCCACCTTCGGGGTACCTTGACGATTCCAGCGCTCTCGCACTAGAGCGCTACTCTGCCTTGCTGGGCCGATGTCGGTTTGTGTAGCCCAATCCACGACTGCCAAGAATTATGACGATCCACTTTTTGAGCAGTGGCTCGCCGTATTGCGCTAGTAGATACGACACCATAACAACGGCCCCCACCCCGGGAAGCGGCGTGAGAAGTCCTGGCAAATCTGGGAAAACTGCGTGAGTTTTAATTGTCAATGCCACAAGTATGTTTTGATGAATAAGATAAAGCGGGTAGCTGATGAATCCCCAAAACAGAAAAAAGCGTGACGCGAATAGCTTCGCAAACGATTTGTTAAACAGAGTTGCTACGAACACTGCATAGAGCAGCACACAGACGAAAAATATTTGTGCGCTTTCTCCCGAATCAGCGAGAACCGCCAGCGGCAGCACGAATGCAGACAAAACTCCGCTGCGTTTACTACCTACGTTGTATGCTTGGTATAACAGTGCCCCCATAAGAAACCACCCCATATGGTGTAGCGACAGTATCTTTGTCAGCGCATAGAGCAGGTCCTGATGAACGGCGGCAAGGTTCGAGGGAATATTGAGACAGATCCATGTAGCCAGAAATAGCAACGATAGATACGACAGTGCGCGGTCTTTGCTGATAAAATATAGTGCGCCGAAAATTAGGTAAAACTTCACTTCAACAAAGATTGACCAGAACGCCCCTTCAATAACCTTAACTTCAAGGGGGAAAATTCTATTTATTATTCCCGGATCGATAAAAACTAGTCCGGGAATGGTATCTTTGAGGGCTAGCGTCCCAACTGGCCGCTCCGGCAGCAAATCTGCACTGAGGTACATGAGAAGAGTTGCCAAGCTCATCGCAGGAAAGAGTCGCAACCATCGCCGATAGATAAACTCTCCGAATGTCCTGCAGTTGTGCAGTGTCATAAAGATGACAAATCCTGAGATGATAAAGAATAGGTTAACTCCCAGCCCACCGTGCTCACACAACACAAAATATCGATAGCGAGCTGCCCACGGAAGGAGATCCGCCCATCTTGAATAACAGTGGTAAAGCAGTACCAGCACTATCGACAAGCCACGGAGGCCATCAATAGCAGCAATACGCCGGGGTGAGGTATCGGTCTCAGGAACACTTATAACTAGTGCGGGTGCTGTCATTAGAGCTTCTGTCAAAAGATATTGGCAAACATTTCTTAGAGAGCAAATCTCAAGCGGATTTCCTTAGCTTGAACTTGATCGGTTGGAAGACTAGCAATTACGCTCTCTTTGCTGTACGGCAGCCTTCGCACATCTTGCGCGTACAAAAGTCTTCTCAATACTTTACTTCCAGTCTCATGGCACTCAGAACATCTTAGAAAGTGGCATAAAGCTGAACTACTAGTATTCTTTCCCCTGAACAGATACTACGTTTAACGCTGTCGTAATAGCGCTCTTCATATCCACTTACATACGACGCCAGGCGACTCTAGGCGGATAATGAGGAGGTATGGACTCCCCCTCTTCGCTTCCATTAATCCTCCAGAGAGTACGAAT
>OMII01000005.1 GCA_900299055.1 Pseudomonadota bacterium
AGCACAGCCGCCGATCAAGTATATTTACCGCTCCTAAAAATGACTCTCTTTTAAACTCTGGCGAAAGATATCGACGCATTTTGGCATACTTCTTTTCGAGGAACCGATACTCAGACTGCCGCGACAACTCTCCGAGCCGAACGATTAGACAATGCTCCCACGCCCTTACCGAGGTCCGCACAGCTGGAATTTCCTCCCATGACCCGCTATTTTCAGACTTCCAGCATTCGACTTTCGCGAGAAAAGGAACGAGTAGCGCAAGAAACTCACGATGCTTTGAGCTGATTCGATTTTCCGGAATTCGGCCGTTTTCAATAGCATCGAGTAGGTGAAGAGCAAGGATCTGCCACGCGTCTTGCTTGTGCGCCCATCCCTCTCGATTTTTACAGGAGAGATTCCCCTGAATATCAGCGAAAATATACGGCCAGCTCTGAGGATCGTTTCGATATGCCGAACTCTGCGAGCGAATCACGGACTCAAAACGGTTGCGTTGAGTATCAGAGGACATGAATGACATCCCTGACAGGAGAAGCTTAGCACCAATACGCTGGCGATCTTTTTGATTTGAGCTCAGAAACCGCGCGCCAATAATCGCGTTGTCACGGAGCCAGTAACTTGTCCCCATCGGCCACATATCAGTAACGGCAGCGCGCGCTAGCGTGTGCAGATGATTCGATCTATCAAGATCACTCCAACGGTGCGTCTCGAATCGGATCGAAAACAGGCCCTTGCGCGTGAGCATGGCTTCAAAATGATCAAATTTTTGCGCGTCGCTACCGTAGCGAGCGTACAACTGCGCTAGCTCAGGGTTTCTAAATCGACCTCTACTCGTCCTTATGGCGCAATGATCAAGCGATGCACGCAGATCTATATCTCGTTTTTTTAGTTGCTCGATGGACTCGGATTTAGGTTTATTGAGGCTCATTGATTAGCTTTCCCACCTGGTCATTGCAGTCTGGATTTTTTAGCCTCCCCGCGCAACGAAATACACTCAAATGAGCTTCGAAATGCACATGGTGTCTGGCCCTCATACGTCTTTTACCCGTAGTATCTGTATGGACAAGAGCAGACAATCATACCTGTAACTACCCTATCGTTTTGGAAGCTTCATTCATGGAATCAAAGGATTTTCTCCATAAACTTCTTGAAACTCCCTCCCCCACCGGTGCTGAGCAGAAGGTGCAGCGACTGGTTCGCGATCGCATGAAAAAATACGCCCATTCCGTTGACACAGACCTGCACGGGAATGTGATCGCTGCGCTCAATCCTAAGGCTGAAAGAAAGGTCATGCTTGCCGGCCACTGCGATCAGATCGCCTTGATGGTTCGACACATTTCCAGTGATGGATTTCTGTATGTCTCGGCTCTTGGAGGAATCGATGTCGGAGTGCTCCACGGCGCACGCGTGGCTGTGCACGGCAAGAAGACAGTTATTGGTGTCGTAGGCCGAAAGCCTATCCACGCACAATCAGCAGAGGAGCGGGATAAGACGAAAAACGACATCGACAAGATCTGGATTGATATCGGTGCCAGGAGCAAGAAAGAAGCGGAAAAGCTGGTCACTCTGGGCGATACGATTACGTTCCAGTTATCAGTGCTTGAGCTTGGCAACAATTTGATCTGCTGCCCTGGCCTTGATGATAAAGTCGGCTTATTTGTGGCCATGGAAACACTACGGGTGTGTTCCTCGAAGAAATTAAATGTGGGGCTCTACGCCGTCAGCACTGTACAAGAGGAAGTAGGGCTTCGCGGAGCGATCACATCATCGTATTCGATACATCCAGAGGTCGGAATCGCCATCGATGTCACACACGCTACCGACAATCCAGGAAGTGAAAACGCAAAAGCTACTCCGTGTGTCTTAGGCGGTGGTCCCACAATTACGAGCGGGCCGAACACTAATCCGGTCGTTGAAAAGATGCTCAAAGAATCGGCAAAAAAGACTCGGAGCCCTTTTCAACCCGCTCCATCGACTCGTCCCCTTGGTAATGACGCCAATTCGATTCAGATAGCTCGAGGTGGAGTCGCCGCCGCCGCGATAGGTATTCCCAATCGATATATGCACACCCAAATAGAGGTGTGTAGCTATAAGGACCTTGAGTCGGCGATTAAGATTCTGGCTAATTTTGTCATGTCTATCACTTCAAAAACTGATTTTCGACCACTCTAGTTGATTAACACTGTGACTCGCCGCTCGTACAAATACTACGATCTTATTATGGCGGCTTTTGTCGCTGTGCTTCTATGCTCCAACGTTATCGGAAGCCAAAAAGTAGCGCAGGCGTTCGGATTTGAGTTTGGAGCGGGAATACTCTTTTTTCCGATTAGCTACATATTCGGTGACATCCTCACTGAGGTGTACGGCTATGCGCGCGCCCGCAAGGTAGTCTGGGCGGGATTTTCAGCTCTTGTATTTGCATCACTCATGGCCTGGGTAATAGTGATGCTACCTCCCGCCACAAACTTTCGTAATCAAGCCGCGCTAGAGACCATTTTCGGTAGCACTCCTCGAATAGCACTTGCATCTCTTTTTGCTTTTTGGTGTGGAGAGTTTTGCAACTCATTTACTCTCGCAAAGATGAAGGTTGCAACTAATGGAAAAGCTCTATGGGGCCGCGTGGTTGGCTCAACCGTTGTTGGGGAGCTGGTAGACTCGTGCATATTCTACCCACTGGCTTTTCTCGGGGTTTGGGAAATCTCTACCATCATCACCATCATGCTTCACAACTACCTGCTTAAAGTTCTGTGGGAGATCATGTGCACACCGATCACATATAAGATCGTGGCCTTTTTAAAGAGGGCTGAAAACGAGGACTACTTCGATACGGGCACCAATTTCACGCCGTTTTCCCTTGAAGCCTAGCGGACGCCCCCTCCCGAGTCACTCGACACCCACAACCTGTGATAAAAGGTTATTTTTGCTACCATCTCTAAATACTTTCCCTCACTCGCATAATAAATTATAACTACCTGGAAACTCTACCAAGAGTAGGCGATCTAGCGGTCTACTACCGCTTCTCGATTCGGGGCTATTACGGGAGGACTAGATGAGTCTCCTAAATAATCACGCGATACGATCGTCCAACGCTGCTCGTATCGCGGAGGCGATAAAGCAGTAGAGGTATAGTTGCCAAGTGTCTTCGAGGGTTCTTACGATGAAGAAAGTGCTACCAGTTATCGTTATCGTCGTGGTCGTCGGTGGGTGGTGGCTCTTGCAGCGAAGTCCCGAGCCAACCAGTGAAACCTCTGGCTCGACAAGTGTGTCGACTGCCGCGCCAGTCCAACAACCAGGTGACAGCTCGTCCTCTGTCACCACAACCTTTACTACATCGAAGCTAAGTCCAGGCTCAGGCCCTGTAGACGACGCAGCCGAAGAATCCGGTGAACTCGCTGACCAAGTTAAGCCTGCGGCTGATGCATACACCTCTGCCGAGGAAGCGCTCGCAGCGGTTATGGCCGGTGCGAAGGATTTCAATGATGCCATCCTTGAGCAATTCACCGAGCCAGGAGCCGACTGCTCCTGGTGCCCAGCTTTTTACACCTCAATTCGCGAATTGGTGACGAATCCGAACACACCGCAGGACCAAAAAAGCTACCTCGCTGAGATACTGGCGATAAGTGGTCGCGTTGAAAATGTTCAGACGCTAGCTGAATCAGTGAAGAATGCAGCCTCATCAACAGAAGCTGACATTTACGCGGAGGCACTCGAGCTGTCTCTCGGTAAAGATGACATCACTCGCTATCTTGGAGACCAGCTCTCGACGACCAACGATACCTTGCGAGAGGCCTCTGTCGCAGCGGTAACCAATCAGGGAACCCGCCTTGCCGTGGAGCTCCTAAGCAAACACGTACAGGAAAGAGGAGACCCTGATTCATACTATTCGATTGGAATCGGACCAGCTGAACTTATTCCGAACGAAGAGGCCCTTCCGCTCGTACAGGAGTTAGTTCAGAGGCGAGATGAGTACTCTGCAGCTTGGGCTAAATCACTCATAAATGCTGGCTTACCAGGCCTTTCAATGCTGTTCGACCAGCTCGAAAACTCCCCCAACCCCGAATCAGATGATAAGCTGCTCAAAGATGCTATCGATCATGTGAATTTTGAAGACGGAATTAAGG
>OMII01000006.1 GCA_900299055.1 Pseudomonadota bacterium
CTCCTGGGGTGGTGGAGGTTTCTCGGCAGCGCTGCACGCGGCGATCGACCGAGCTCGAACAGCGGGCATCGTCTTTGTTGCGGCTGCGGGTAACGCGGGGCAGGACACCGATCTATTCCCCTCGTATCCAAGCTCCTATGAAGTTAGCAATGTAGTTTCAGTTGCCGCCATCGATACTAACCAGAGTTTAGCTTCGTTCTCGAACTATGGTGCCGAATCGGTTGACATAGCGGCCCCCGGGGTCGGTATCTTTAGCACCCTTCCTCACAACCAGTACGGCTATCTGTCAGGCACCTCTATGGCGACTCCGCACGTGGTAGGGGCGCTTGCACTCCTGTTCGCAGCTGACCCGGCCCTCTCTGTGGGTGAAGCTATCGAACGACTATACGAGACCGGACGGCAGACGGCAGGGTTTGTAAAGGCCGATGGGCAGGTTGTCGTGCGTAGCCAGCGCGTCGTCGACGCGGGGAGGCTTCTCCTCAATCAACGTGTGTCGCTACCACCTAGTGGCGATGGGCTGCCCGCTTGTGGCTATGACTTTCAGACCCAGAACCTTGCGACAGGTGGAAGTATCGACACCTCGGCGGACAGTAAATCAATCATCAATCAAGAGGATGAGGGTGGGTACTATCGGGTTTCCCTGCCATTTCAGTTCCCCTTCTTCCGAGGCAAGACAAGCACCGTGTACGTTTCACCCAACGGAGTTGTGTACTTGAATGAGGCCACCTCAAATGATTATCAGATTGCACAGCGTGCACCGAATAACTCAATAGCAGCGCTTCATGCTGATCTCATTCCACGCTCAGCTAAGCAGGGGGTGAGAGTCGCGGTCGGGTCCGACAGGGTAACAGTTGCTTGGGTTTCGGAGCATTATTCACTCATTGGAAGCGGGCCGGTGACTGTACGATTGACACTCTTCAAATCAGGGGTGATTCATGACTCGGTCTCGTTCGACTCAACTGCAAACCCTGCCCAGATGTCACGGCTCCTCCTGGGTAACCCGTTTACGACACCAGCCGGCTCTCCACTTGGATTGATCGGGCTTAGCTCGACTTCTAGTCGCCTCTCAAGCACGCTCGATCTAGCCGCGACACAGATGCAGTTGGTCTCCTCTGAGTCTGATCGGTTCGACCTGGGGGTGATCATGGTGCCCAACTGTTTTCAAGTTGAGGCAGGAGGAGCTGTGTCTCCAGTGAGCGTCTCGAAGCTCCGGCTTAGGTTGGCACGAGACCGGAAGACGGTTTCGCTCGACGTGTCCGGCGCTGGTACTGGTAAGGTTTCCTTAAGCGCTATGGTAAACGGTGTGGCGTGCTCACAGGCGGGGTGGACGGCCCTTTCAGGGGGGAGAGGTTCTCATCGTCTCCAGATCCCGCGTGGTGTCGGCCGAGTTTCGTTTCGAGTAGGTGCCGCGCGAGCAGGGGCCAGTATCTCATTTGTTAGTCGAAAGCCGACCAAGCGCGAGCACCTCCGAATGTGCACACAGCTTCTCAAGCCGATACTGTCTAAGAGCGCAGATTAGCCTGTTGCCGTTCTCACCCTGCGCGAGGTTCGCGTTGACGTAATCAAAGGTCATTTACATAGGGTTTGTCGGCGTCTGATGATACGACGGACGGGAGTTCATCGAGGGGGTTTTGTATGAGAGTTTGTGATCAGCCGATCGATAGTCGTTTCGGGGAGCAGTTGGCTCGCTATGCCAATCTTGTAGCCACCTACGGCTTGAATGTAC
Source organism: Pseudomonadota bacterium (assembly GCA_900299055.1). GTDB lineage: Bacteria > Bdellovibrionota_C > UBA2361 > UBA2361 > OMII01 > OMII01. The sequence continues at coordinate 1,727 of OMII01000006.1, forward strand.
AGCCGGGGCAGCTGGTTAATATATCTAGTGAGCCCTACCATCGCGACTTCTTAGCTGCACTTGTCACAGAGATGTATCGTCGAGGGGCGGGTTTTGTGCACGTAGATCTTGTCGATCCGGTGCTACATCGGCGCCGTTTTGAGCATAGCAACCCGAAGTTCCTCGGCACGTTACCCGATTTCTATGGGGCAAAGTTTGGTGAGTTGGTGGACAAGGGTGCTGCGAATCTCAAACTCCTAGGCCCGGAGTTTCCCGAGTATCTCGATGGTCTTGCTCCCGAGGCAGTTAACACGGCGCGTAAGGCAGGTTACCAGGCGGCAAAGCGTTTCTACGACGAGGGAATTGATAAGAGCAAAGTTCAGTGGTGTGTGATTGCGGCCGCCACGCCTGGCTGGGCTCTACGCCTCTTCCCGGATCGTTCGCCGCATGAAGCAGAGGCGACACTATGGGATCACATCTTTCGAATCTGTCGGGTGGATGGCTCTGATTACCTCTCGAAGTGGGCAAATCATAATTCCGTTTTGAAAAATCGCGCGAGAAAGTTGAGCGCTCTTGGAATCGAGTTGCTTCACTTTGTAGGCCCCGGCACGGATCTAAAAGTAGGCTTGTCTGAGCGCGCGTTCTTTAAGGGAGGAGCAGACTCCACTGACCGTGGGGTGGTCTTCGAACCAAACATTCCCACCGAGGAGTGTTTCACTACTCCAGACTGGAGGACTGTGTCTGGGCACGTCGTTGCGACCCGCCCGTTTCTGGTAAACGGGGTGCTCGTTCGAGGGCTGCGCCTGGAGTTTAAAGAGGGAGAGTTGATCGGATTTACGTGTGAGGATGGTGGGCCAACTTTTCAGGCGTACATCAATAGCGATCCGGGCGCGAAGCGTTTGGGGGAAGTTGCGTTAGTTGGGGTAGATTCGCCGATTTTCGCGAGTCAGGTTGTCTTTGAAGAGATCCTATTTGATGAGAACGCAGCGTGTCATATCGCCCTCGGCTCAGCGTATCGAGGGTGTCTTCATGGGGGAGAGAATTTCAGTGAGAGTGAGGCGATCGCGGCGGGGTGTAATAGCAGCTCCGTGCATACCGATATCATGATTTCCTCCGAGTCGGTTGACGTGAAAGCAGTACTTCGAGACGGAAGAATTATAGAGCTACTCGAGCGCGGTGAATGGAGAGGCGAGCTGGCGGCTGATGCTTGTCAGAGTGCATAGCGCGCGGCGAGAGGGTCTCGCTGGACGCTGCGATCTGCGAGCGAGAGGTGGTGAGTGAGAGGAGTGTGAGAAAAATTTTAAGCGCAGTGTGAAACCTTCTGGAGCGTCGCTGTATCAAATAAGTACTTGCCAAGGAGCGCAAGCGATGTCACCCTGGCGTTACTGTCAATGATTTTGTTTCTCACTGACACGGAAAAGTTCTCGAGTGCGTTAGCAACGAGAGGGCGATAAAGACGTGTGAGTGAGTGACAAAGGTGGTGTGAACTGTCAGCGAAGGTTCCTCACCGGTCGAAAAATATCGGCGCCCGCGACTCTGAGTAGGTGCGAAAGCGGCGATGTTATACGAAGGTTTTCCGATTGTTAGAGGGGGGCGCGAAAGCGAATCTTTCATCAGTTGGATGGTCTGAAGGACCTCGGTTGTCGCGGAAACGCGATGACAGCCTTCGGATAATGAAGCAGTAAAACATAAAGCTTCGGAACCTATCATCCGATAGGCGGAGCTAAAGGGCCCAGATATTGAGTATAGTCGAGTTTATCTCGGCGACTCGGGGAGGGCTGATAAAAAGAGTTTCGGTCAAGCGGAGCTTGTTGCGGTGGGGGAACCCGAAGCGGCTAGTAAAGCGCGATCGTTTAACAAAGTAGAGCGGCTTGTGACTGTTGTATAGTCGGAAAGCCGCATCAACATTGGAGAAAAGAAAATGGCAGCTAAGAAGAAGGCAGCAAAGAAGACAACAGCTAAGAAGAAGACAACTAAGAAGGCAGCTAAGAAGAAGTAAGCTTCTTTGTCTTTTTTTACGCCCCGAGGCCCTAAAAAGCCTCGGGGCGTTTTTTTTGCCTGCCGTTTGCGTTTGTCTGCGTAGCCACCAGGAAGAAGCGGCGATAATTATCGCGATATCAACTACTTCGCTGCCCAGCCATATGACGGCTATAGGTTAGTGGCGCGCAGTTTTCGCGGGCTCAAGGAGCTTCCGACGTAGCAATCGGATACGAGTCGGGAGAAATCGTTAGGTTATGCCCCTCTGCGGA
>OMII01000007.1 GCA_900299055.1 Pseudomonadota bacterium
CGACTTCATGGGTCATGAAGTCAATTCAACACGGGCCTTCTCAGCAGCGCTCAAATCTATCGCGGCATTCAAGGAGAATCAAAGACCTGACTTTCAAATTAGAGTTCACGCGGGAGAAAATGCTCGCTACGCGGAGAATGTAATCGCCGCTATCGAACTCGGTGCTACGCGTATAGGTCATGGATTGCGTGGCGTCGATGATCGCGTATTCCAGAAGGCCAAGCAGAGGGGGGTTATTATGGAGCTCAACCTAAGCTCGAACGCCACCCTAAATAATTTGATAGGAGTTAATCTTTCAGAAGAGGTGATCATTAGTCGCTACCTCACCAACGGGGTGCGCGTCACGCTTGGCTCAGATGGTAGCGGTGTCTATCAAGGTGGGGGGAAGCTTGAGAGCTATGCAGCTCTCATGTGTGGCTTGACAGAGGATCAACTCAGCGAGATTGATCGCTCTGATGCTCGCTATATCGAGGATCAACAACTGGCGGAGGAAGCTTTCCGACGAACTGTTGCGAGTCACGGAGAAGTTGATGACGCGTGGTTCGCGAGCATCCCCCCGTTTAGGGCCACTTCGTCACGAGTGGCGCAAGCCGAGCATACTAAGAGTCTTGTAGAATCGCTGGGGGAACACGGGGTAGAACTGATCACATCAGGCGCGAGCTCCCCGGAGCGCGGCCTAAGCGAAAACCTCACACAGTTTATCCGCAACAGACAGGTGATCGGGTTCTCAGGCGCCTCAAAGACATTTAACGAGCTAGCACCCGAGACTCAGGAGCAGGTCGACTTTTTTCTGCGTGATCTCTTCACCACCCTGCGTGTCGACGGAGACCCCTCACGCTTCGTGTTCATGACAGGTGGTACTGATGTCGGAGTCGAAAAGCTCGTGCATAAGTATGCGCGAGCCAATGGAATAGACGTTTTAGGCGCGATTTCAGACAGTACGACGGGAGCGATCGAGCCGAATACTATTACCCATGCGTTTCTCGCGGGCCGAAGCTGGCACGACGTCCTCCCCGCGCAAATTGACCTTGCTCACCAAACAGGCGGAGCGATAATTTTCATTGGTGGTGGCGATATCGTGAAGGACGCTATTCAAGCGGCGCATAATTCAGGAACAAGATTCGCTTTACTGGCTGGCGTGCCGGGCGCCTCGGGTGACAAGACAGCTTTGTATCCATCTTCGGCGATTACTACAGCATCAGAGGCGCTTGGGTTCCTGGCTACGCTTGATATGAACAACCAGGCTCGTACCCAAACTCTGGTTCCTGGACATTTCGGAAGCACCAACTCAAACACCTCGTTTATCAATATCTTTTCCAAGGATGCTCGGGAGACGATGAAGCTACTCAGACAGAGTGACGCCCTATATCAGCACCTTTGCTCTCTGCCCAACGATGCTCACGGGAATATCACAGTAGGAGAACATACTGAGTCAGTTATGAATCAACTCTTACGCTATCCGTTCGCTAGCTCTCTGACGATAGCTGATATCGAGATGCTTAAGGGGATTATCGCCTGTCATGACCTGGAAAAATATCCGGAGCGAGGTGAGCGTGACGTAGCTAATACAGCGCTGGAGCATCAAAGAGCCGTGACTTGGTTGCGCCATTTCTCCCTGAGATTCGGGCTTTTTGATGAACGCGTTGAAATTGGTGTTGCAATTATTAACAGCGATGCTCTCGGAAACTTTATGAAGCTAGTCGCTCCAGGTCGCCCGACCGAGGAAAAGAAGAGGGAAACAGAGGCCCAGATACGCGAGCTTCCAGAGTCAGAGCGGGGCGAGGCCTATCGACGCAGTATACGAGCGTTGTACGAAGAAGCAGCTCGCTCCGTAGTCTCATCGGACGAACGACGAAACCTTGTCGAGGCTACGGCTAAGGCCTTAAGCGCAGAAGCTACTAGTTGCGGACTATCAGTAGCGCAGTACTTCAGATACGCAATCGCATTCTATCAGAGCGACTGCTCCACATACACAGCCGATAGCGCCTGTGAGTCTACTCGCGGCAGAGGAAGAGTGTCGATGGAATTTCTCTTTGAACAGAGAGCTGATGCTACTCTGGAAAGCGCCACTCCTACTCTCGTTTTCGATTCCGGGCGACAGCGATTGCGAATGCGCGGCGTCTTTGAGGATGCGTTGCAAGAGCTAGAGGGGGTGATCTTTGAGACGTAGCTGAAACTCGTGTTAGGCTACTCGCTCAAGATCCCGCTGCAACAACTCATTCAGCCCGTCAAACGAGCCATTAGACATTACAAACACAACATCCTTCGCCTCTTTCACGCCTGGTGACGGCGTAATGTTTGACCAGAGAAACTCCCGTATCGCGTTTACATCATCGAGGCAAACCGACGGCACGCCTGAGGCGTTGATATCGCTGCTTAACTCCGATACTGCGATAAGCTCATGCCCGGCATCAATCGCTCGCGCCGCGACATTCTTCAACACCGCATGATTCGCTTTCGCAAATGCTTTCACATAATCCTTCTGAAAAACTTTTCTGCGCGAGGTGTTCGAGCGAGGCTCAAATACCGCCCCAAGCCGCGCAGTTGGAAACGCTTCTCGAATCGCCTCTACTGTTTGTGCGACGGCGGTCGGATGGTGCGCGAAATCTTCGATAAGCACCACACCATCTTTTGACGCTCGCACCTCTTGCCGTCGCTTCACCGCACGGAAGCCACCGAGAAACTCAATCGTTTTGTTACGATCGAGCCCGCAGATCTGTGTCGTGATAAGCCCGGCTAAGGCATTTCGCGCGTTGTACTCTCCGACCATCGGAATTGTAAATGAAATGCTTCCTATGTTGGGGCCACGCACTGACACCTGCTGCGAAAAGCCGTTGGTCCTTCGCTCCGTGATAACGTAATCAGCCTCTGGATCAGCGCCAAATGTTACAATTCGGCAGCGCGCCTTTGCTCGCCATTCATCAACTAAGCGCTTCACACGTGGAAAATCGATACAGCATACGGCTGTGCCGTCTGGCTTAAGCCCCTGTACAAGCTTCGTGAACTCCGCCTCGATCGCCTCAACGTTTGCGTAGATATCCGCGTGGTCGTACTCAATCGCGTTAATGATTGCAGTGTCGGGCGTGTAGAAGGAGAACTTTGGTACCTTCGCAAAAAACGCGCTGTCGTACTCGTCTCCTTCCACAACTGAGAAACCTCCCTTGCCTACGGCAAGACTCTGCGGCAGCCCTTGCGCAACTCCCCCTACAAAGTAGGAAGGCTCTTTGCCGTGCTGCAATAATAACGTGGCGATGAGTGCTGTTGTTGTCGATTTGCCATGAGTGCCAGTCACAACTACGGAGTGCTTTCCTGCGATTGCTACCTCTTGAAGAATCTTTGGGAAACAGGTGTATGGAAGATTAAGGCGCTCGACGACATCCACTTCAGGATTGCCGTAACTAATTGCGTTACCGATTACCACCA
>OMII01000008.1 GCA_900299055.1 Pseudomonadota bacterium
ACCCTGAGTCAGCTGTCAGAATTGAAACTCTGATCGTAGCGCAGGCACTGCCTCCTATTACAAACAAGACCTCTACTCCTCTCAAACCTACTGCCGGTGTTAAAAAACCAGCTCGTCCAATTGCGGCGGTCACGTCGTTCTCTGACAGAGATCTACAAGATATTCTGCGTGAGGTGCCTCAACAAGACGTGGTGCTCTCACTCAAAAACGCCACGCCGGAGGTACAAGAGAAGATCCTCTCTAACCTCTCCGAAACAAGAGCCCTGCAAGTTGAAGCTGAGCTTCGAGAGCTTCCTCCGCTGCAAGCCGATATTGTCGAGGCGGCTCAGGGGCGTATTATGCGAAAAGCTGACGAGCTTTACGGAGACGAATCTCCAGCTCCAACAGCGCCGAGATTACGCTCGCGCCTGGCTTAAGAATTCTCTGCTGATTTCTCTGCTGAGTACACGCCCTAACCACTCTCGACCACTGCCACGATTCCGAGGATGATCTCCTGCAACAAGCAGACAGGAGCTCTCTATGTCATTACTCAACTCTCACCCTGCTCCCCTTCGCTCGGATTATGTACAGGCTCAGGCTGCAACACCACCTATTACCAGAGAGCTTCCCTTTGGTATCACAACTATCGTTGGCGGAACCAATCTACGCTTCTCTCTGAGTTCGCCGTTACTGCAATCTCCGTGTGATACAGCGATCTCCTGGCAGGAGCTCCTTCGGCCTGGCGTTGAGTTGTCTCGCGATGGGAAACTAGAGGAGCTCCGCACTCTTGCTTTTAAAGAGATCGGGCGACGCTTTGTCTCATTTATTGAGACCCACTCGGCGCCAGATCCCAAGGGCCCGCCGTTCTCTAAACTTCACACCATTATCTTTTCGGTGGCTGGTATTGTTAACGGCGACCGTGTATCGCTCACGAATGTGCCGCTTGGAATCGTACAAAAAGATCTCGCTCAAGAGATACTCCTCGCTATTAATGAGGAGCTTGGGCGGCGGGGTTTCGAGCACTGCTCGCCAAAAACAGTAGCGGTTGTGAATGACGCCGTTGCTGGACTTATGGGCGAATTGCGCGCGGGTGGCTTATACCGAGTTCAGAATGGCGCGTTTATCATTCTCGGCACTGGAATGGGGGGCATCGTCTGCACCGGTGGAGCTCCGTATACTAATCTTGATGAATTAGGACACCGCTTTCTAGTTAGATCAAGCGACCATACTGTGCGGATTCTTGCCGGCGATACAATAGCACCGCACCTCTCTGGACAAGGGGAGTTCGCGGCTCTTCATGCTGAAGAGTCGTATGCCGAGCACCATCTCGCCGGGCCCTGGGCAGCGGCTCGCTTTGTGAAGACTGTCTCAGAACGCGGTGAGGTATATGCAGAAGCTCTATCTCAAAGACTCTCGGAGCATGAGGGATTTTCGGAAGCACGGATTCGATCTGGCCTTCAAGAGTTAGGCACGCTTCCATGGGACGAGCTGCACCTGTGGGGACAGCGGGCTCCGAGTGACATCGTGCGGTGTGTCAATCAGCTACTCTTTAGTCCCAGCGTCTCTGAGGTTGTAACGACCATACGTAGGGCGAAATCTTGCTCGCAAAACCCGCACGACGTCGTGACAGAGCTGAGCTACCACACATGGCGTGGATACTTTGAACTCCTTGGTCGCTGTGGCGCTGCGCTGCGCCAAACACTTCACTCAACAGGCACCCCGCTCGAGCGAATCGTTCTCGGGGGCGGCATTGGTGAAGCGTGCAATCACTACCCCGAGATCTGGAAGAGGCACGCTTATAGCATCATGCGCTCTCGTTCAGGGCTGCCACCCGGCGCGATGGTTTTCTCTCCGATGCGAGCAGAAGAGCGTGAGAACGCACTGACAGCAGCTTCAATCAACGAAGCAACAACATCTTGTGCTACGGTTTACCATTGAACGTTCGCTCTAGTCCCTTCCAGCACTCACGATAGTCTGATTGAAGCGCTGGGAGTTGTGCGGCGTATGTTGTGAGGTGCTGGGGGAATCTCGTCTCAAACATGAAGGCCATAGTATTAGAGAGCTTGTGCGGAGCCAGCTCTACGGTGCTAGCCTTATTAAACGCGTCAGTGTCAGGTCCGTGCGGCAACATACAGTTGTGAAGGCTCACTCCACCTGGCACAAATCCTTGAGGCTTTGCGTCGTATTGCCCGTAAATAAGCCCCATAAACTCAGACATAATGTTCATGTGGTACCACGGTGGACGAAACGAGTGTTCAGCGACTGCCCATCGGTCGGGGAATATCACGAAATCAACATTAGCTGTCCCCTCTTCTCCTGATGGAGCAGTGAGCACGGTGAAGATCGAGGGATCTGGGTGATCAAACAACAGAGCACCAACAGGCGAGAATGTGCGTAGGTCATACTTATACGGCGCGTAGTTTCCGTGCCACGCGACGACATCAAGCGGAGATTGGTTGATAGTGGTGGCGAAAAACTTACCGCACCATTTCACCGTGAGAGTTGAGGGGCGCACGATGTCTTCAAAGGCGGCTACTGGGGTTTTGAAATCCCTGGGATTCGCCAGACAGTTCGCGCCGATCGGTCCGCGGTTGGGCAGCGTGAACTTGGCGCCATAGTTTTCGCAGATATATCCGCGGGCGGGTCCGCCAGTGAGTTCGGCTCTAAACTTAACGCCTCTAGGGATGACACAGATCTCTCCTGGCGTGAGATCAATTTTGCCAAACTCGGTAAAAAATCTGATCGCTCCCTCCTGCGGCACGATCAACATCTCTCCATCTGAGTTGTAAAAGTACTCATCTTTCATGGAGGTATTCACGAAGTAGAATCCCGCCGCCATCCCCGCCTGGGTGTTCACGTCACCCGCGACTGTCATGGTGCGAATACCGGTAATGAATGTCGTGGGCTCTGTGGGAGCCGCTGGTGGACTCCACCTGAGCTGATCTATCGGAAGTCCATGCTCGTCGTAAAAGGGAGCGGTTTTCCAGAACGGCACGGATACGGGTTTAAACGCTCCTGAGTGCTTCACTGATGGTTGGATACGATAGAGCCATGAGCGTTCGTTTGTGCCTCGCGGAGCTGTAAAGGGTGAGCCTGAGAGCTGCTCTGCGTAGAGGCCGTACGCGCAGCGCTGCGGCGAGTTTTGCCCATATGGGAGCGCTCCTGGGAGAGCTTCGGTTTCAAAGTCGTTTCCAAACCCAGGCATGTAATTGGGGATAATCGCGGATTTCATGGGGGCTCCTTGGGGTCCTGGTAAACTCTGCCTAACGCCTTCGAAATTCTACACCACTGGGTAACGCTTCGTTAGAGGAAATCACTCCAGCTGCGTGAAGGTTTGTGAGATCAGGCGGTTAGAACTGGTCCCTCATTCACCCACCCTCAGGACGGATACAGCGCCTTG
>OMII01000009.1 GCA_900299055.1 Pseudomonadota bacterium
AGCCTACACGATACGGTTTGATACAAAAGCCAGCCGTTCATCATGATGTTGAAACGTTCACTGGGCGTATCTACTTGTATTGTTGAGAGCACTTCGGCCCAGTACGACTCAACTGCATTGTGCTCAACACGCTGGGTCTGAAGGCTCTTAAAGCGCGGAGCTTCTCGGCGCAGCGCGTCCATGTTGCTGTGGTCGGAGATAAAGAAGACTAGATTCTTTTCCTCTCTCGGTTTCAGTACAACGCTTAGCTGAAGGACGGCTCCATGATCAAAGCCAGCGCCCACCTTGGAGGAAAGCTTTACCTGTTTTGACTTTGAGCCGAGGAAAGCGGCTGTCGTTGAGCGCTCAAGTGCCTCTGGCGCCCTGAGGTCGCCATTTCGTCCGAGGAACTCAAGTCTCGAAGCCGTGTAGCTTACAATCGGCTCACTTGAGCCCACAGCGACTACACGACCGGCAAACTCGTTGTTGTAGTAATTGTGCGCGCAGAGCAGCTGCGATGTTAAATCAAATGATGACGTGACAAAGCGGTAGCTCTCGTCTCGTGAAACACCGAGCACAAGATCGCAATAGAAGTATAACTCGAGTTTCTGGTCGTGCGGGTCTTGATTCGAAAGAGTGATAGAGTACCACTTTACGCGCTCTTTCGGTGAACCGGAGAGGAGGAGATGACTCTCGATTCCAGCGTTATTTGTTCGAAAACTAGAGCTTCCAAAGCCGTGCTCAACGCTGTACTCAAGCCCATCACCAGCAGGAGCCGGTGTGAGAGACCAGTATTCACCGGTCTCGGATTTTCGCATGAATACAACCTCGCTCGGGATGTCTAACACCGGATCGTTCGACCAGGTCGTGAGCCGATTTTCGCGGCTATTTTCTGACCAAGTGTACCCACCGCCAGACTCTGTAGTTATCCATCCAAATGACGGGTTGGATACTACATTCGCCCATGGTAGCGGCGGCCTTGTCGTTCCGACTGCTGGGAGGTGGTAGTGATTGGTTGAGGGAGAGAAACCTCCGAGAGGATTAGTCTGTACCAGAAGTGGAAGCGGTTGCGCCGCTCGGGGAGTGCGAGCGATGCGCTTTGGTTTCGCTACCTCACTTACCTGGTCAAAAGCGGGAGTCTTGAGCGTCTCTGCGAGACCTCCGACCTCACAGTCAACTACGACACGGGCGACTGTTTCAAGAAGTGCCGCTTCGGCCTCAGAGATCTGACTTGAGGAGCGAAGAAACACACCACCCTTCTTATCAATTAGCGCTCCGGCTGGACTAAGACGGACGGTATACTCAAGGTCTTCGGCGAGCTGTTGAATATACGAGCCTGGATTGCGATGGAGAATAACGAGATCGAACTCGACACCACGTTCGCGCAGGAAGTGATGTGCAAGAAGAATCTCTTGAACTATCTTCGTTTGGCGGGAATCGCTGACTTTTATGAGGAGAATTGGCAGGTCTCCCGAGATGCCAAAGCGCCACAACCCCGATTGGCTGAGGCGGTTCTCCAGAAGCGCCTCGGGAGCGCCTCGTACAGATTCCTCATTGTAGAGAAGACATCCTGCAAGTCGGTGGAAGGTGTCCGCCTGAACTGCTGAGTATGCATGGTTTCGCAACTCGACTTGGGCCCGGCTCCACGAGAGCTCAAAGGCGCGGTTGACGTGCATTAACTCTTGATAGCGTTCGATCAGTGTTTCCGCCTCTCGACGAGTGCGCGATGCCCCAGACACGAAGACGAGTGTCTCACTTTGACCGGGATCTAATCGAACTTTACAGCCAAGAGAAGCAAGCGGATCAACATTGCCGTCGAAGGCTTGGGCGGTTTCGTATTCGCGGTCGAAGATTTGAGGTGTTGCTGCCGAACGTCCACGTCCTATGAAGCTAGCTCGTGACGTATTGAAGCGCACGGGGGCATAGCTTGTTCGAAGCGTTACGCGGTGGAAGAAGAACAGCTCCTGCTCGTGATCCGTACGCGGGCGACGGGAGCAGATGATGGCGTCGTAGTCTGGGAGAGGTTCGGACCGGATAAAAAGCTTGTTGAAAGCTGGGTGAGCAGTATCCGCGCGGCGCTCGCTCAGAACTGGCTCTACATAGCTCACAACATCGAGCTCGCGCTCCCTGTCCCCGAGATTGGTTATCGTAACCCGACGGAGCTCAACGTCGTCTTCTGGCGCTACAGTTATCTCGGTATGTACAAACACTTTGTCGTCAAAGCGCTTAAACTCCGCACGCCCAGGGCTGAAGATAGCTTCGTATGAATCTGGTTGAGCTTTAGTCGGTTGATATCCCGCCGACCACGTACGTTGTTGTCGAGCGTCGTGGAGATAAATAAATGAACCATGCGAGGTGGTAGTAGGATCCTCGCGCCATCGAGACAGGATAATGTTCTTATCGAAACTGCTAAAACCACCGCCTGCTGCATCGATGACGACAGAGTATCGTCCATTCGAAAGAACTCTGACGCGCGGTGCCATGGTGTGCGGAGAACTAATGATCTCGAGTCCTGGCGCCTCAACCTCAGCTTCTTCGCGATGTATGGTCTCAAGCTCAGGCTCATGAGGTACAATTGCGGCTACGCGCTCAGGGAACCGCTCATGCAAGAGCAGTTCCGCTGATTTAACAATCGGCTGAAGGTGAAACCGCTCGCACATGATGTCGTTGTTGAGTGCGTTGTTGATACTTACCAGCGACATCCCTTGGTGATGGGCGAAGAAAGATTGCACGATGTGCTTACCCTCGACTCGAGTGTGGCGAGATGGCGTGTAGTCGACCGCCTCATAGAATCCGTATTCGCCACGAGCGCCTTCCGCCTCAAGATGTCTTAAGTTTGTGATAGCGGAGTCAACGCTCGGAGCAAACGATATGGCAAGCATAGTCGAGTACGGAGAAACGACCAGATCCTCTGAAAGTCCACGCTTGAGCCCTAAGCCCGGTACGCCAAATGCTCTGTATTGGTAGGTCTTCTCGAAATCCACACCACTGTACGCCGACTCGGAGATGCCCCATGGAGATGACTGACGCGCCCCGTAGTGAATTTGAGCGCCAACAACGGCTCGTCCCGTGCGTCCAAGAATCGTAGTTGGAAAGTTTTTCATCACGATAAATGGCATCAAGTACTCAAACATGGTGCCGCTCCACGAGATGAGCGCCTTGCCTCCAGCAGTGCTGGCCAGCGCTCGTCCCAGTGAGAACCAATGTTTCTGGGGAACCTCGCCCCGAGCGACCGCGAGGAAGCTTAAGAGGCGCGCTTCTGACGCGAGTAGATCGTAGAAGCTAGCGTCTTTGCGAGCGTGCTCAGAATTGAATCCGATAGTGAAGAGGTTCCGGCCCTCGTCATACAGGAATGAAAAGTCCATGTCTTTTATCAGCTTATGAA
>OMII01000010.1 GCA_900299055.1 Pseudomonadota bacterium
GCTCCCGTAGCGCCGGCTTTCCAGCCGGCAATGAAAGGGTTTGATTGGCGGAGGTGATCTTGGGGCTAGTCAGCTTAAGGGCTCCTAGCTTCTTGAGCGTAGACGCTCGAATAATCCAGGAGCGCCGGCTTTCTAGCCGGCAGTGAAAGGGTTGGATTGGCTGAGGTGATTCTTGCGGCTAGTCAGCTTAAGGGCTGAGCTACTAAACGCTAGAGCAACGATCCTCCCACCCCTTCACTGCCGGCTAGAAAGCCGGCGCTACGGGAGGGTGGGGTTGCCCTTGGTCAATGCGGCGCAGCGCCCCCTTGGCTCAAATGCCGAATGGGAAAAATCGAATCTTGGCCGTGCCAAGTTCAAATCAGAAAGATACGGAGAGAGGGGGATTCGAACCCCCGATAGGGGATTAGCCTATACACGCTTTCCAAGCGTGCGCCTTCAGCCACTCGGCCATCTCTCCAAAAGCTATCAACGTTTGTCCTAGTGGACACTCTCAAACGGCTCGCGCCTCGCCACTTCCTTGAGCGACCGAACTCAGCCAATCAAGGAAGTGGCGGAAGGGAAGGGATTCGAACCCCCGATACCGTTTCCGGTATTCCGGTTTTCAAGACCGGCGCCATCAACCACTCGGCCACCCTTCCGCGAGCGAGGCGACAGGGTACGTATATCTTTCAGAATAATCAATGCCATAGCTGCCTGTCAGACAGAGATTTTGTAGCGCGCTACCTCACGCTCCCATCAGGCATACGCACACCGACGAAGCCACGCTTTGCGAAACCAATAAACCTCACCATCTCCGTGGCTCGCTGAGCTCCATTTGACGCAGACGGGCTACATAACCACCTGAAAAGTCGCATTAAAAAACACCCTCCTGCTATCTCCGTCTAGGTGAGCTGACGACGATGAGACCACACCTACTGCGTCACTTTGCCGAGCTGATCACCAGGTGATAATTGACCCGACCACCTTGCTAATCTTCATGGATTTGATACCTTGCCTGTTCTCGCGCGCTCTTAGCTCAGCTGGATAGAGCATCTGACTACGAATCAGAAGGTCGGTGGTTCGAATCCTCCAGAGCGCGCCAGTTTTTTCGATCGTAGTAGTACAAACGATTTCGAAACCTTGTCCCGCCTAACGGAGAGTTGGCCGAGTGGCTGAAGGCGGCGGTTTGCTAAACCGTTATACGGCCCAAAAGCTGTATCGGGGGTTCGAATCCCCCACTCTCCGCCATTGTTTTGTGGTGTCGCGTTGTGTAGGGGGTTCGAACCTGTGGCGCCGAAGGGCGACACAAGTAACTTGGAGAATCCCCCACTCCTTGGAGGCCGGAGCCCAAAGGGCGAAGGTCTCTCCGCCACTATGCAGCGCTGTTTTCGCAGCTTTGCATAGCACCGAGGCGGTTGATAAATGGTCCACTATACCGCCCTCGGGGCACCAAAGCGGCGCATAGCATGCTGATTCCCCCAACAGCCGAACAGCTCAATTTCCTAATGGACGAAGCCCTCCACGAGGCCAAACACGCCGCAGCAGCGGGCGAAGTCCCTGTGGGCGCCGTAATCTCTCACGCCGGAGCCATCATCGGCCGGGGTCACAATCTGACCGAAACACAATCTACCGTTTCAGCTCACGCTGAAATTATCGCCATCAACCAAGCGTCTCAAAACCTTGGCGGTTGGCGCCTCTCTGAGTGCATACTGTGCGTAACGCTTGAGCCATGTACAATGTGCCTTGGTGCAATACGCCTTGCTCGAATTCCAACGCTCGTATTTGGTGCAGGAGATTCTCGTCAAGGCGCCACGGGCTCATTGTATGATTTAAGCCAAGACCCCCGCCTCGGCGATCCAATTCGTGTTATTCGAAATATCAGACAAGTCGAGTGCGAGGAGATACTGTCGCAATTTTTTAAACAGCTCAGAGTCTCATGAAGCGCATCACCGCCCTCACCCACCCGCTGATCGACATCCTGCACACCTGCACCCCGCAGTTCCTACACCAACATGGATTAACTCCAGGCTCCTACGGACTCTTGAGCAAATCAGAGCAGGATGAACTCATACACGCCTGTGGATTGATGAATGCCCCGATGAGTCTTGGCGGCTCTGTCGCGAACTCGATTCTGTGTGCTCGCCAACTTGGCATCCCCGCGACACTTCTTGGGCTCGCTGGTGAGGATAACTTCGGGCACCACCTTCACCACCAGATGCGGTTAAGCGACATCCACCTTCCGCTCCCACTCGTTACCGACGCGCGCACCGGCACCTGCCTCTCACTTATCACCCCAGACGGCGAACGCACGATGCGCACGTGCCTTGGAGTAGCCACGACGCTTGACGTCGAGCACATCGTGGAATCTTCCATCGCATCTAGCGCGTGGCTCGTAATCGAAGGGTACTTCCTAACGGCAAGCGATCAGAACAGTGCCGCGCTTCGCGCCGCAATCCAAGCCGCCAAACAACACGGCACAAAAGTAGCCTTCACAGCATCAGCAGAGTTCGTCATTCACGCTAAACGAGATGAAATCCTAAAGGACATTCTTCCACACTCTGATCTCCTGCTCGCCAACGCAGGCGAGGCGCTGCTCCTAACAAACACTTCTTCCCCTACCTCTGCTGCAGCGATGCTCTCCAAGCTAGTCCCAATGGTCGTTATTACCTGCGGCAAAGACGGTGCCATCGGGGCGAGCGCGTCGGACAACTGGCTCACACCGGCCTTTACACCACCATCTCCAGTTGTCGACACCACTGGTGCCGGCGACATATTTGCGGGAGCTTTTGTAGCGGGCCTCATGCACGGCATATCACCCCAGATGGCAGCGCGCGGAGCTGCAAAACTAGCTTCGATTGTAATCACTCAATTCGGCTCGCAGCTTCCCGCAGAAGCAAAAAATCTCTGGAGCAAAGAAACAGAACGTGCGGCCGAGTAGCGAACCGTCGCGATCGAATCAGCGTCGCGACAACCTTAGCCACTCTCAATACGAGCGAGTCATTCGGAAAGTATTATCGACTACGATTTTCTCGTAGGCGGATCTTCGATAATTTTATTATGAAAAAACTTCGTGCTACGGTGCGTCTCCCATTCGTTAGCTGTATGTGGA
>OMII01000011.1 GCA_900299055.1 Pseudomonadota bacterium
AGCCCCTACAGGACTTGGAGCGAAGTCTAGCGCGTCTTTCGGCTCGCGGTGAACTACGCCGAACCACGATAGTGTTCGGCGTTACCACTGACCCGTTTCACCCGTTTGATGAAAAGTTTGCGACCAGCATGAAGTTCCTCGAGATCTTTGAGCGTTACTCTCCCGGCCGCCTCGTAATTCAAACCAGATCCCCTCTAGTAGTGATCGGGTTGCCGCTCCTCAAGAAGGTGCGAGCTTCGACCTGCATCGCCATCGGAATCGAGACGCCAAATGACGCAGTACGACAACGCTACACGCCGGAGCTGCCATCGGTGACTGAGCGTTGGAAGACAGTACGTGCGCTACGGAGGTTTGGGCTCACGGTGGGTGTGCAGGTCGCTCCGATGCTACCGTATGGGGATTGGCGAGCTGACGCCGGAGCGTTTGCTGACGAGCTGTGTGAAGAAGCTGACTTTATCACTGTTCGCTCGATTACACAGGCGACTGGAACGCCCCGGCCCAACACGCCCATAGCCCGTAAGTTGATCGCGGACCGACAGTTTTTCTGGTTGCGACATGATACCCATCGACACCTCGAGCAGGCGATTGTCCGACGGGCAGAGGCAAAGCTGAAGCATCCGGTTGATATCGAACTTCCGGACCCGCAGATGGCTCTGTTCGGGACCGATCCGCGCTAACACCGTGTAACTCACGGCACGGGAGGTCCCTTGGGTTCGCGCCATCGGTTGGCCAGCTATATAACGGCACCCCGGAATCGTGGAGGATAAGAGAAAGTGGTGACGGGTAGACGCTTCTGAGGCATAGTTCGGTACGGTTGAAACTATGATCTACAAGGGAGCGCCTCATGAGCTATGAGTTTTACAAAGTCATCCATTTACTCGGTCTCTCAATGGTTATTATGTCGCTGGGCGGTATTTTGGTTTTTGCGATAAATGGCGGTCAGAAAGCGACCAACTCATTTCGCAAGGGAGCCATGATAACGCATGGAGTGGGCCTGCTACTTACGCTCGTTGCAGGGTTCGGAATGCTCCATAAAGCTCAGATTCCGGGATTCCCAGGCTGGGCGGTCGGAAAGCTCATTATCTGGTTGGCGCTCGGTGCGTTTGTAGGTCTTGCTTACAAGCAAAACTTAGCGCGGAAGCTATGGATCGTGTTGCCGCTGCTGATTGCGGTAGGCGCGGTGCTCGCTATCGTAAAGCCATAGGGCCCATTGACCTTTCGGTCGGTATCAAAACAAGGCGAAGAGCACGGCCGGGTGTTCCTTAGAATCGGCGCTCTACTAACAGGCCAACCCTTGCTGGTTTATGTTTCACTGCTCGTACGGCTGACGGGGCTCCTTACTCGGCGCTCGCTGCCGGAAATCCTATTGGTACAACCAAAGGGGTGCATGAGCCGGCGACGATAGTACAACTAACTTTTTTTAGAGGAAGGCCAAGCTTCCAACAAAAGTCCCTTCTGCCGGCAAACTCTTGGTCACAGGTGCTACCCTGTGGAATAAGTCCGCCGCGTTCACAGAACGTATATCGCCCCGGTGACAGCTGCTCATTCGTAATACACTTACACGTGCATTCCACAATCAAGGGAGGATTGGCAGGGTTGATGCGGTCAGTACTAAGAATGGCTCCTACGTTGGGGATCTCCTCTGACAAAGACCCAGCTGAGGGTGCCGCTAAAGCTGGCTCGATAATCAACGACTGAACTATAACTAAGAGGGTAAGTAGGCGATACAGCATTGTGGTCATAGAAGTCTCCAACAGCCACTGGAGACGTCGGCCGGATTCCATAGAAACTTAAGGGTAATTTTTCGGCATAGCTTTCTGTGACTAATTCCACCCGTTTTAGGGCCTACCCGTAAACGGGACCATGCGTGTTTTCTGCCCCAAAACGTGACAGCCATCACCCTGCACGCATCTTCTACGATTCGCTCGTTACATTTTTATGGGCTCGTAGCGGACGATAAGTTCCCAACCTAGTTCTGGATTAGCCTCACGCTACGAGAATCACCGAGGAATAATCTCTCGAGAACTGTCTTGTTATCAGAAGCATTCACCTGCATTTCTCGGATTGAAGTTCTACGTGGGGAACAAGACAGAGCGACGCACGCTTGGCGTGATGACTTCATCGAATAGGAAGTTTTATGTTCGCTCCACGATTTCGTTACACTTCACTCGTTACTTTGATTGCGCTTTCGTTCATAAGAACAGCCGCCGCGGTTCCAGCGCCGCCCGCGATCTGTAAAGCGTTTAACATCACCGACCCACGTACGTGTCATCTCCTCGATGGCTGCATGGGGAAGGGGGGAGCTTCAAGCTACCGATGCGAGAAATTCTCGCAGTGTATGCAATCTCAAACGGATCTCAGGAACTGGAGAGCGGTAGAGACGTGTATCGCGTGTTTGCCTGCGCAAGGTAATGAGAACCTAACGATTGGGGCTAATTGCGATAGCCTTATAAGGGGAACTCCAACGCCCGTTCCGACACCGCCGGACCCAACACCAACACCAAAGCCGACTCCCACACCGACGCCTACGCCCACACCAACGCCGACACCCACCCCAACACCTAGTCCAACACCTAGTCCCACGCCAATTCCACCAGATCCCAATCCGATCCGAGACTGCTTCTCATGGGGCGGATTTACCCCACCATCAATCATTCAGTGTGTGTGCACTGATCCCGCTCGATGTGGTACGCGACCACCACAGCTTGATCACTGCACGGACCCATTGATTGTTAGATACCTCTGTCAGCCAAATAAGGATGGTACACGCACCTGTGTGTATCGATGTACGATCCAATCACCACTGCCACCATTCTTCGACAGTGGTGATTCGATAGGCGGGATAGCGCTGCAGCTTTCGCAGAGGGACCAGGCGTCGAGTGATCTCAGCGCCGCTCGCCAAGGAGCGGAAGCTCTAGCGCGCGTCGAGTCGGCGAGGAATCGAGTGCTTCGTGAGCGAAACAAAGTGAGTGCGCTGCAAGCCGCTCTCGCGAGCGAGCCAAGCGTAAAGATTCAGGGTAAAT
>OMII01000012.1 GCA_900299055.1 Pseudomonadota bacterium
AGTATCGTCGGCAGCGTCAGATGTGTATAAGAGACAGCTCTGAAACATATTTGCATTTCCGGCGCGGATTGTGCGCGGACTAACTCCCATCTCACGCATAATCTCAAGCCCATAGCAGAGAGCAAACGCGACCCCTTCCTGAGTAGCGCGAAAAATGTCAGCGGCTGTATGTCGATTAAGATCGAGATTTTCGAAAGATGCTCCTACCGTAAGGTTTTTGAGCGTGCGCTCGGCTCCGTTTCCATAAGGTATCGCTGTCACGCCAGCGGAGCCAACAGGGCTCGTGGTTGCTAGCGCATTCAGCTCTGCGTAGCTCCGACCACCACCGAGAGTTTGCTTTGCCCAGCGGTAAAAACTGCCAGCGCCGTTCACGCACATCAAGACCCCGATGCGTCGGTCTGCGCTTGTGCTGTTGACGTGCAAGAAATTGTTTACCCTTGACCTTGGATCGACACCCAGAGCTCCTGCGACCCCATATATGACTCCGGATGTGCCGGCGTTCGCCGCAATCTCTCCCGGCTTCAGCACATTGAGGGCAAAGGCGTTATTAGGCTGGTCTCCCGAGCGATATGCGATCGGGACTCCTGGCGACAACCCCAGTTCGCTAGCGACATCAGCCCGCAATCGAGCAAATGAGGAGATGTTCGGGGTGATCGGGGGTAGTAGGGCCTCGGAGATGCCGTAATACTCAAGAACCTGAGTTGCCACTCGGTTTTTCGAAAAATCCCACAAGACCCCCTCAGAAAGGCCTGATGGAGTGGTGCCAACGCAGCCAGAGAGGCGCAGAGCGATATAATCACCTGGCAACATACAGTTGCTTGCTCGGTGGTACACCTCGGGCTCGTTCTCCTTGACCCAAGCAAGTTTCGAAGCCGTAAAATTGCCGGGAGAGTTCCCGATCGAGCTCAGGCAGGCCTCCTCGCCAAGGGCCGAAAATGCCCGCTCCCCAATCGGCACAGCTCTGCTGTCACACCAAATTATAGCAGGACGTACGGGGGTTCCAGATGCGTCGACGAGTACGAGCCCGTGCATCTGATAGGCGATGCCGATAGCCTGCACCGCTGACAGTTCTCTGGGGTGAGAGCCACGAATGATGCTGATAGCGCGCCCCACGTGTTCCCACCAAAGGTCTGGGTGCTGCTCGGCCCAGCCAGGCTGCGGGGATGCGATCTCCATCTCGGTAGACGGGGAAGATGCGCTGGCAACAACTCGACCGGAGGTCGCATCGAGCAGTGAGACCTTTACCGATGAGCTTCCAACGTCAATACCAAGTAGGGTGTCTTTCATGGATCCTCCGGAAACCAGCAGAGCCTACCGCAGCTCGGGCTCTTGGCAATCGCAAAAAAATTGGACGGAGTTTTGTGTGCTGGCTCATCACGCGGAGGCGTGATGGCCATCATGCAACTGTCTCAGGTGAGAAGCTTCGGATGATATTATCGAATCGGTCATACCCCGCTGATTTTTCTCACGAATCTTGTCGTTTGCGCTTGCGGTAACGAGCTCTGTTTAGTAGCATTTTCGAGAAGCTGAGATGCATCGAGGGGCAAAACTGTATGTGCCGCGATGCTGCTCTTTCAAAAAGTCTTACGCAGTGGTGCGCTGACCCGATACGCGGATAGGGTTGTCAGCATCAAATCAGTAGGTCTTAGAGGAAGGTGCGGCTTACGATGGGTTATCAAGAAGCAGGTGGGGAACTAGTGTCGAAGTTCTCGGCGCGAGAGAAAATGTTGAGCGGGCTCTGTATCGTCTTCGGAGCCGCGCTGGTGTTCGGCGGGAGAGATTTTCCCGAGGTGAGCGCACGTGAGTCAGGCAAGGCAACTCTCTTTGAGGAGTTGAAGGTCTTCACGGATGTGCTGTCAGTCGTGAAACGCGACTACGTATCGGATGTTGAAAACAAAAAGATCGTCGAGGGCGCAATTAAGGGAATGCTCACGACGCTGGATCCACATAGTGGGTATTTGGACCCAGACTTCTACCAAGACCTCCAGGTTCAGACGAAGGGTGAGTTTGGTGGGCTCGGAATCGAGATTACGATCAACGATGGGCTCCTCGTTGTTGTAGCGCCGATGGAAGACTCTCCAGCAGAGAAGGCTGGTGTTCGCACCGGTGATGTGATCGTCAAAATAGACGGGAAATATACGAAAGAATTTTCGTTAGTGGATGCTGTAAAACGTTTGCGTGGTCCGAAGGGCAGCCCGATTCAGATTTCGCTTGCGCGCAAGGGCGTCTCGGAGCTGATAGATGTCACGATAGTTAGAGACAATATCTCGGTGAGAAGCGTGAAGGCACGCTACCTGGGCGACGGATTCGGATATGTCCGAGTCAGCCAATTTATGGAGCAGACGTCCGATGATCTGAAGACGGCGTTAAACTCGTTGTCGAAGGATAGCACCTTGCCAGAGCTTCGAGGACTTATTCTTGATCTGAGAAATAACCCAGGGGGTCTACTCGCGCAGGCTGTACGGGTGAGCGATATGTTTCTGAAAGAGGGAGTTATCGTTTACACAGACGGGCGAGTTGATGCGCAGAAGCAGAAGTTCTTCGCGCATGCCCGAGGCACCGAACCAGACTATCCAATCGTAGTGCTCGTAAACGGAGGATCTGCCTCGGCGTCAGAGATCGTGGCTGGGGCTCTCAAGGACCACGGGCGCGCCCTGATTCTTGGAACGCAGACTTTCGGGAAAGGCTCGGTGCAGACCATAACCTGTCTCTTATACACATCTGACGCTGCCGACGATACTCCTTGTGTAGATC
>OMII01000013.1 GCA_900299055.1 Pseudomonadota bacterium
AGAGCATGACCGTACGATATTTGAGCAAATGATGCGGTATCATCCCGACTTTGCGGATCCGCTCGTCCCAGATAACAGAAACGCTACTGCAGAGCAGATACACGCTCGTCTTGGACGGTGGCTGCTTGAGGGAATCGTCGATGATCCGGACGCAAAACGTCGTGGAAAGGCGTATCGTCCAGAGAAGGTTGGTCTTACCAAGTTTGATGACCCAGAAGAGTTGGCGCGACGACTCTCAGCAGTAGGTTATCAGTGTGCTCGTTTTACAGCGACACAAATGACGCTTCTACTCACTTCACCATCTGACCGCACTCGAGCGATGTTGCTTGAGGGGCCTTCCGGGTGTGGAAAGAGTTTTCTAGCAAAGTGTCTCGCCAAGGTAACAGGGGCAGATTTCATGTGCCTAAGCTGTTATCAAGGTATGAATACCTCGCATCTAATCGAAGTGCCTTCGGCGCTAGCGATTGCTTCGTCAATGGCAGGACAGGAAGCGCAGGCGAAGGAGAAGTTGATGAATCTCGGAATTCTCTCGCGGGCATTCCTTAAATCTCAGAGCCAGCCGGTGATTCTCCTTATCGATGAGATAGATAAAGTTGAGTCTCATATCGATACGTTCTTTCTTGGGCCAGTTCAAGATGCTCGGATCTGGTTGGAATCTCGCCCGCCAATTGATTGTAATATCGATAACCTTCTTATTATCTTCACTAAGAACTTCAATAGAAGGCTGGACGATGCGTTCCTTCGACGTGTACATCCGATGAAGATGTCCTACCTCGATTCAACGCTCGAGCGACGAGTGCTCTCCAAGCACTGTATGCCGCAACTCGTAAATAACTTGGTCTGGATCGCTGACCGAATGCGTAATAGTGAGGGTACATACCAGTTCGAGCGTCCCCCTGCGCCAGAGGAATTACTAGCAATTGGGCACTATGTGCAGAAAATGTTGGATTGGAAGTCGGCTGAT
Source organism: Pseudomonadota bacterium (assembly GCA_900299055.1). Classification (GTDB taxonomy): domain Bacteria; phylum Bdellovibrionota_C; class UBA2361; order UBA2361; family OMII01; genus OMII01. The sequence goes on from OMII01000013.1 coordinate 965, forward strand.
TTCAACTGGGTTGGCAAGAACGTGTGGGCAATGATCGCAAAATCTGAACATGATCGGGCGGTTATGGACCATATGTTGCGCTTCCATCCTGATTTCTTGGATCCCCTTCACATGGACGGAAAAAACGCCACCATGGATGTAATTTACGCGAGACTTGGCCGAATAATCCTCCAAGAGATTGTCGAAGACCCAGACCGCGACCGAAGAGAGCGCGCTTGGATGGAGATGGAGTACGCGTAAGTAGCCCTTGAGGGGAACGGGGGAGATGGAAGGTTCTAATTCAGGTGGGAAAAAAATAGTCTTCAAAAAGCGTGTAGCGGCACGAGCATCTGACGCGCTTGATGATCTACTTGGTGACCTTCTTGCTGAGTCTCACGAGCCGCAGCAGGCAGAGGAATCCTCCGCATCAAAAGAAACCTCGGTCGATCTGCACTATGCGGGAGAGATCTTTGACCAGTTCTATCGACCGATTGCCGTCGAGGGCGGGCTTAGTCGTCTGGAGACTATAGCGAGAGAGGCTCTTTCGACTCCGCGAGCTCCCGCCCGTCTAGCCCGGGTAGATGTAGTTGCGCGGGGTGAGAAACACCAAGAGTTAGCTGAAATGCTTGCTCATCAGATCTATCAATTAGCTCAAAAAGACCGAGAGACTGATCTGGACGTGTACCTTGCGGCATTTAACGTTGTGCTCGCAGACAAAACGCCGCAGGATGCCAAGAGCATACTCGACCGAGCAAACGACTTTTTTACGGAGCACTACTACACTGCGATTAGAGATCGGGGCGAGAGGCCAGAGATCTATCATCAAGTTATTAAACGAGTAGGGCACGAACACTCCGACAGAATCGCAAAAATAGTAAAGGGGCTCGATGTAGAGGAGACGGCGGCGATGCTGCTTACCATCTATCAAGGAGGTAGCGCAGACAAGGCGTCTAAAATAACTGATATTCTTTTGGACTTAACCGAACCGCAGTTGAGAGCTGTCAGAGAAGAGTTCCTGTTAATCCCCTATAAATTGCTCGCCAAGCAAGCCCACGCAGTTCTTCATCAGCAGAGCACAGAGCCGCAGACAGTGGGTCGGCGTAGCATCGGAAAGAGTGAAGTCTACGAACATAAACGCGGATCTGCCTTTCGGATCAGAGATGAGATTCGAGCTCTACGCTATCTCTTGCTTGGCAAAAGTACGGAAGAGATCGCACTTGTGAAGCGTTTTTACTTGGATTTTGGTGACCTGGAGGCCTCCGAGCATGAAATCGGTCTTGAGACTCATGTTCGTAAGAAGCTCTCACAAGTTGAGTTTGACCGGCTGGGTTCGCTGCTTTCAGGGTGGGCGCCTTATCAAGAAGCACAAGAGCTCCATGATCTAATCTATCCCAGAACCTTCGGCGATGAAATTGAGGACCAATTAAGCGATCCCCGCGATGTTGTCGACCGAGACCACACGCAAGGAATTGGCCCATTTCTGCGACGCTTCAAGAAAAATCGAGTATGGCGTGGGAAGACATCACCCTTTCAAAGAGTTATTAATCAGTTTGAGCTCGTGAGCGAGCGGGTAGCTGCGTTACCACCCGAGCGATTCTTAGCGACGAACGATGCGCTGCGAGAATTGTATGGTTACGAGCTGGATCCTACGGCCTTTCCGTCGCTGGCGCTCTTTGATGCTCGACGAATTGCCTTGATTGTAGCCGAGCGAATGAGTGTAGCGGGCGACTTTTTTGAGATTGTTCAGCCCCTGCTTTACCTAGAGCCTCGACAGTGTCTGATGGTTCAGTG
>OMII01000014.1 GCA_900299055.1 Pseudomonadota bacterium
AAGCTTACCTGGGTGTAGGGCAGGGCATTTACTACCGCGATGAGGGATATCTGGCCAATCGACGCAACGAAAAGTCCGAGCTTTGCGCCAAAGCGGGCGTGATTCTTTTCGAACGTACCTGGGCCTCGGCTACTCATACCTGCTACTTACTTCCCGTAAGGGAGCCCGCCCGGCGAAACGCCTGTTGTTCGGCGTCCAACTCATACCCTCTAACCTTAACTGAACTTCCATCATTCATCGACGCAGCACCTTCGCCGAATCGAACAAGGCTGCTATGAATCCAGGCTCGCTCGCCGCTGGGGGCAAATACCCGATACCACTCGCCCTGCCTCACTTCGACAGCGAGACGAGAGCCTCGAGGAATCGTCATCAACGCTGAGTGATTTTTTCCTGGTCCAAGTCGTAGCTCTGCTTTCTCGACAGCTACTGTGGCCACTTGAAGATTCTGCGTTGGGGCAGGAGGCGCGACATCCGCTACTATTCGTTGAGGCTCTTGCACTAAAGGATTTACTGCTCGTTGAGATGAGCTTGCCAACTCAGAGCCCTTCGAGAGAGCACTCTGCGTAGCGCCTGATTCCATCGTCCGGGTAGCCAACCTCGCTCGGCTTCCGCCGCTGACGATACTTGAGAGACGGTTGATTTCGACCTCTGCTGCTGATAACTGACTCTTTGCCTCGCTCAACTGTTGCTCTAACTCACGAACTTTAAGCTCACTCGTTGTCAGCTTACCCTGCAAAATTGCCACTGCACCGCCTTGGTTAGAAGGTTTTCTCTCCACTTGCGGCATCTTTACCGGGGGAGCTTTAGCGGGTTGAATAAGCTTGGCGGCCGGCACTGCCGGTTCGACTGATGTAGTCGTCTGGGCACTATCTGCACTCGCTCGTTCGATGGGAGGCTTTGCCTTTGGCGCTACAGGCGCTACGGACACTTGCTGAATAGAGGCTGCGTCGTCGCTTGATAAGCCCTCTAACAGGGCTCGCTCGGCTTCCTTGAACTTGTCACCGTAAATCGAAGAATCTGCCGTCGTGTTTGTCGTCTCAGCACTCACTGCGATGAGGTCATCGGATTGTCCGTACGACATCTCTATCTTCATGGCAGCTGACAGAGCAGCGACTACTGCTATGAGGTGTGGGGTGCTCGTCCGAAAAACCTTTGTCATCGCCTAGCCTATAGTACCTTCAAGAGACGTCTAACCGTGCTTCTCCTATAATCCGCCTCAGTAGTAGGTATGCTTCAGTTAAAGATTACTGTGCTTAAGACAGCTAAGGTCCTGATACTACTCTTGGATTTAACAGGCCTCCTGGAGTAGGCACTACGCGTCTCGCCGCTACTACGAGGATCTCGTAGCCGTGTCGCTACTCCAAGCCTAGGGACTTTCGAATATCTTGGAACTTTCCGTTATCCTGCTGCGCCTCGCGTTCACGACGAACATTTTTCTCGTACGTACCATCAACGAGGCCTTCCAGTTCACTGTCAGCCTGCCTCGAACCCTTCCGTTTCAGCTGCTTATCAGTCGCATCCAGGAAGTCGATAATCTCCTCGCGGTGCGCCTCCAAGTCGACTGGCGCTCCAGCAGCGACTCCACTTCTTCCATCCTGTGACCGCGGAGCTCGATCGAGGCGAGCAGATGCTCCATAGCGAACCGCGGCGACTAGGAGCGCTAAGATCACTAACGCTCCAATATGGAACTTGCTCCGCAACGGATAGGTCAAATTACGAAAACTGATTAAACTCATCCAGTCCTCTTGGACGACGAACTATTTCTTGGGTCTCTTGTAGTACTGCCATCTTCCTTGGCGAATCTCAACTACTTCTTGATGACCCGGGCGATAATAATGCCCCTCGGGGTCAAGTCCAGGGGGTACGTCGACAACATCCACCATCGGCTCCTCCCACACATACTCCACGGCTCCAGGAACATCCCTGACTTGATACTCGACTACCGTGGGTTTTGAGACCTCCGTCGGTGTCGTTGAACTACACCCCGAAACGCCGACTATGAGAGAGGCGCCGAGTAACGTTGTGCTAATAGCGAGCTTGCGATTCATGTGAACATCTCCTTACAAACCAGAATCTCTAAATCCAGAATCCATCATGGAGTTCAGTGCTCCACTGACACCACCGCCGCTGCCGTCGTCGTCGCTGAATCCGCCGCCCATCATTCGCTCCTGAAGCTCCTTGGCTCCGTATGGAGCAACAACGATCACTTCCTCGAGCGCCTTGCTGAAGTCATTGGCGTGTCGAGTTAGTGCGTCAGTAAAGAGCTGATTATCATCTCCGTTGTTAGTGCTTACCCAATAGAATGCAGGTTCGACCGGAAGCACTAAGGCACCCTCCCCAATATCCGAGAGCATATAAAACTGTGATTCAACACCTTTAATGGTTCGCAGCCGTAAAACAACATCAGCTTGCTGTGGGGTCAGGTTAAAAGCCTGGGCTGTTAGATGAAACTTATTCGGGTCTTGTCGTAGAAATATCTTGTGTGCAGAGTTCTGCACGATCGCCTGACCTCCGGAACCAACATAGAAGTCCTCACCTGACTGAGAAGCGGCGATTACAATTCCTTTTCTCTTTCGATAGAGACGGAAGGCGGTTTCAATCGTCCCCGCTTGCGTTTTACCGATGAGCTCATGGGCCTCGTCGAATACGAGAACTTTTCTCGTATCCAGTTCGCGTGGGTCGTTCATCACCGTATCCGCCCATACCATCGCGATTTTGAGAAACACGCGCTG
>OMII01000015.1 GCA_900299055.1 Pseudomonadota bacterium
GCGGCAACCCCAGCTACGTGAGGTGCAGCCATCGAAGTACCACTAAGCGCCGTATGTTCTTGATCGGTACACGTTGGGCGGCTCGATCCGGTTAGAAGCCCGGCACAGATAGCCACACCTGGAGCAAGGATGTCTGGCTTTGCAATGAGCAATTCTCCTGAGCGCACAGGGCCGCGAGAGCTAAAATCAGCGACGGTTCCGTCAAGACGACTTGCACCGACCGTAAGGACGCGTCGAGCTGCTCCCGGTGATCCGATCGTGCCGAATTCTGGCCCCGTATTGCCCGCTGCCGCAACGACAACCACTCCGGCAGCGGCGGCATTGTCAGCAGCGACCGAGTCTGCTGAATCTGGTGTGCCCAGCGTTGAGCCAAGACTTAAATTTATTATATCGAGGTGGTCAGAGAGATCGCCATCTCCGTTGGGATCGGTAGCCCATTCAATAGCTCGTATAATATTTGATGAGCTTCCAGAACCTGAAGCATCAAGCACCCTGAGCGCATAGAGAGTAGCATCTGGAGCAACACCCTTCGTGGTGCTGTTTGCGGCGATGATACTTGCAACGTGAGTGCCGTGAAGATTCTCATCTATTGGATCGCTATCATTATCAACCCAATCGTAGCCGCCTTGAATCTTGGTGCATCCGCCGGCAGCAAATTGGGCTCGAGAGCAGGAACCAAAGTCAGCGTGTGTGTAGTCTATTCCAGTATCGATGACCCCCACTCGAACGCCTCGTCCGGTAATCGGTCTGCCGAGTGAGTCTCGGAGCTCGCCCCATACTGCTGATGCACCAATGGCCGGGACGCTCGCCGAGAGGAGCGAGCGGGCCTCGAGTGCTGGTTCTACTGTGTAACCGAGCGCGCGTAGCCGCTGCATAGTACCACGAGGCGCACCGCCAATTACTGAAGCATTTATAGCGTTCTTTAGGTGATGAGTGCGAGCTTTCGAGATGGATGCGTAAAGTGTTGGGTCGGTCGCCGATACCGCTAGAAACTGACGGTGTTCTTTGTCGATCTTCTCGAAAGCGGATTTTACTCTCGTGCGAAGGTGTCTCGCTCGAGGGGTGGTTGGGTTGCGTGAAAGCTCCTCGAGTGCGCGCGGGCCACCGCTTGCGGCAACTTCCTGAAGTACGCAGGGCTCTTTGTGGCGGACTATAATGGTTTCGGTTTGAGCGATTGCGGTCGTTGATGACTGGACGAAGTCTTTCGCCGAGAAGTGTGCTTGCGGAGAAGTGAGGGGAGGTAGGTCGGTCGGTTGAGCGTGCGCAGACCTGACGAGCAGGGCTGAAAGCACTAAAGCGATTAGTCGAGTATGCAGGTTAATCAACATACGTGAGTACACGGCTTCTCTGGATAGATCGAGAGTAGCAACGTCCAGCACGCAAAGGAACGGCTGAGAGGTAGAACCCGAAAGGATTAATCAGAGGTGTTCTTACGTGTGCTGTTTGGTAGCCGGGCGCCGATGCTGATTGCAATCGATCGTGTCAGTCGGGCCCACTATTGGGTTGGCTAGTCTTGAAAGTTCGAGGGCCCATATTATCTCTAATAGATGCAGTTGGTTAGGAGGTGTTAATATTTCGCGGGGGAGGATGCTACCTGCGCGCTTTTGGTATACAATCTCCGGCCTGACCTTCAGGAGTTTGTTGTAATGGACATTGTCATCGGTCCCTTGGCGCATCGCCTCGGATCCCGCGAGCTGTCGGCTGCCGACCTAGAGTTGCTCTTTCAGCGGGAGCCAGGGACTGTTCAGTCACTTTCGGGTGTCACAAAGCTACATCGGATAGGCGAGGGAGAAGACCTCGTTTCGTTGGCGAGTGAAGCGTGTCTGGACGTTCTCAGGGAGGCAGGTGTTCCTCTCGACGCTTTAACCGGAATTTTTGCTTCCTGTAACCCGACCACCGAGTATCTAATGCCAACGCTGGCACCGCTCGTGGCTGCCAAGATAGGGGTATCACATCTGCAGGCCTGTCAGATCGGGATGGGGTGCGCAGGAGGCGTGCAAGCTCTTCAAGCCGCCTACAATCAGTTGGTGGTCGATTCTGTTCAGGGTAAGACTAGCTACTACCTGGTTGTTGCTGGCGACCACACGAGTCGGATGCTGAACCATGAGCTGTGGAAGACCGCAATCCTATTCAGTGACGGAGTGGCGGCCGCGTTGGTCTCAAACGATCCCAAGATGCCGGGTAAGTACGTCGTGGAGAGAGCGGCTTCAGAGACGTATGCCGGGGATAGCGTGTGTGTGATTAATCTCCCGAATGTTCTTTCGAAGGTGGAGGGGGTGCCTCGCTCGGAATGTATGCTCCATATGCAGGGACGGGGGGTTTTCGAGTTTGGAACGAGAATAGCCCCACGGGTAAGGGCGCTAGCGGGAATCCAAGACCTCTCCGACGCCTATATTATCCCTCATCAGGCTAATATCCGGATGCTTAATGAGCTGGTTCCGGCGTTTGAGATCCGGCCGGAGCAGTTGTATACCGACGGAATCACCAGAATAGGAAACATCTCCGGAGCTGCCTGCTTTATCGGTCTGGAAGATACCATTAAGCGCAACCTGGCCGGCGGTGCACAGACCGTCTTGCTGTCGGCATTTGGCGCAGAGCTTCA
>OMII01000016.1 GCA_900299055.1 Pseudomonadota bacterium
CTTAACACTTCAGGACATCGACAGCGCTCTTCTGGCGTCTAGCTCGTGGGTATTAATCGAGGGGCAACTCTTTTCATATGGAGAGATGAGCAGGCAGGCCGCACTCGACTGCATTGCGTTCGCGCGTGAGAAGAAGCGAAAAATAGCGCTCAATCTCGGCAGCATCTCTGTCGTCGAAGGATCTCGTGAGACGTTTCGTGAACTTCTCGAAGCTCACTCGATCACGCTCCTGATCGGCAATACGGATGAACTTCGGCTGCTGTACGGAAGTAGCGATACCGACGCCGCCCTGTCGTGGGCAGAGAAGTATGTTGAGTACGTGGTTGCGACAAAGGGAGCCGACGGAGCGGTCGGCCGGCACTCCGGCACTCGCTGCGCGGTATCTCCGCCTCCCATATCAGGCATCATCAACACGTCCGGAGCTGGAGATGCATTTCTTGGAACGCTGCTAGCCGCCATCACTAACGATCATCCTCTACTCGCTGCTATGGAGCGCGCCAACGAGGTCGCGGCACAGGTAGTACGACAGCACGGTACTCGACTACACTCGTAGCGAATCGGCAAATCGAGGTCGATTGCACTGCATGGAGAGGGGCTATCATTTTCGAAACAACGAGATATGCTCGGCTTCAGCCTCTGCATCCACCCACAGCAAAACAATCGCTGCTAATCCGCTTTTTATTCTTGAAGAGTCTTTATTGCCTGCCAGGAGTACTTAATCGAGGTGGTGCCCTTTATCTCTACGATACGCTGTGTAGTCTCACCTCGCAGAACTCCCTCTTTTGCATCGAAGATAGCCGTGCTTTCAGAATCACTCTTGTGTGGATCTTTGAATGATAATTTTATCGAGCCGTCTGCCGCTTTAGAGACACTACCTGTCATACGGTAGAATCGCTGCAGCGCGCGAGTGGTGCCGGTAGTGTCTCGAACCCCAAGCTCCCCAACCGTTAACACCTCAAGCTTGCCATCTTTTCTCTCACGAATCGCCAGCAATCCTTGATTCGTTGTCAGGTCATTCTCATCTCTTGAGCCCCAGCGCCATATACCAGCGATCTTCGAATCTTGGGCATATTCTTCGCGTGGATCACTTACATTTGGCAGGCGACTCGCGACGCTTACTTCATTGTCCTGAGGGCTCGCTAAACCTTCTGCGCGACCGTGCCCGCTATTAGAGGCCCCCAATCGAAGCTGGTCAGCCAGCACAAGCTGCTGCATAGTCGCTGCTCCATCACTGAACCAGTCTACGCTCTCTCCCGTTTCCAAACGACCATCGATCAACCTCTCAAATCCTTTGTGAACGGAGACATCGCCTGTTAGGGCGTCTCGTTTCTGAGGACCCACTGCTAAGCTGACTACTCCCGCCTCTCGAATATCACGCACCTCTCCTGGCTGCGCCCGTGCGTCGCGATTAGAGTCAAACCAAAGGCCTAGCGGCGCAAGCTCCTCACCTTTAATGATGCTGTCGCCGTCACGATCGAGCGTTTCTAAGGCTTCATATCCGTTATTCCACGGCGTCGCACTCGTCGAACCTAGCGCTAAAGCCGCCACCCGCTGCCCTCCAAACGTCCAATTTCCAAAGAGCTGGTGCGCAGAATCGATACGCCCTGAATGCTGCGGATCATACACGAGCAGGGGAGCGTCGCCGGATCCATACCACCTGTACCAAGTATCACCAGAGCTATCATCAAGCTTGAACTTTACAATGCTCGCGCTCTCGCGAACGGAGACGCCAGGCTTCCACAGAAGCGAAATTGGAGAAGAAGCCGCCCACCGAAGGGCAGCTAGGCTTGAGTTTATACATCCCTTCGCCTGGTCTTTTGTTAACAGTTTGCACTCACTATCGAGGGCAAAGCTGCCCGTTACGCATTTTCCTCGAACGTGCGTAAAATCAGTCGCATATTTATTATCGCATAGCGCCTGGGTAAGCCCCTTACAGTTTGCGTCTTTCCATGCGTCAGTTTGCACAGCCGGCACAGCATCGAGACACGTCACCTGATTCGTGTCTCCGCTCGGCCAGACGCCCCATCCAAAAAAGCTCCACACAAATTCCTCTACTGCTGTGTCATCAGCATAAAACTTGTCAGGACATACGATAATATTCCCATTCACATCTCTACTGCCGACATCCGCATCACAAAACTGACGCTGCTCGCCGGATGGAGTTTTACACCACGACTGCCAGTAGCATTGACGTGGGAGATCTTGTCCACATCGAACCTTGCACGCTTGGAGCGGGGTAGCGCACTTTCCACCGCTACAAGCCGGCGAACTAAGATCCATATACTGAGAGGCTGAAAGAAGTGGAAATTGCTCTCTGAAAAAGTTCATCGAAGTGACATACGCTTGATAATTCGTTCTACACTGAGCTTCTGATAGATTTCTGCAATTGCCAGCGGCCCAAGTCACTTCATCGATTGTCACCGCGCTGATAGCTACGCTTTGCAGCCAGTCGCAGTGCGCCTCGCAACCTTGAGTCCAGACCTGGCGATTAAGTGGGCCGAGGGCGCTTGGGTCTGGCCAGTATCGATCAAGAAACATCGGCTTCATCTCAGCC
>OMII01000017.1 GCA_900299055.1 Pseudomonadota bacterium
ACAAGCAACCAAGGACCGTTCAAAATTTGAGGTATACCTCGCCAACCGACTACCGACCTATAAAGCGCGTGCTAGACGATGTCATTAAGCTGCAACTAAGAAATAGCGTACAAGTTCGGGATCTCCCATTCTATGGTGTCCTGGGCGCACCGCCGACGAAGCAAATGCGGGTCGTGGTTGTCGCGTTTTGCTCGGCCATTCTCATCGGGATGGCTCGAACGTCAACGGCCGCTACTCGGCCGACTATGCTTACAACGATGTTGGGCTTCTCGCTGGCTGGAATTAAAAATTTGTAACTATTCAGCATTTTTTGGTTTGAGTAGACGATAGCCTGTATCTATCTACTAAATAGTGTGTCACAACAGAGACGTGACACTGTCAGAGATTGATGTAAGCGGCGCGATAAAGAGAGCGAAAGAGATTGCGGCGAGCGATAAGAAGCTTCCGTCATCGGTCCGCGCAGTAATTGAGCTACTTGTCCTGATAGTTGAGCTGCTCCTTGTACGACTCAACGTCAATAGCCGCAACAGCAGCACGCCTCCGTCGCAGGATCCTCATAGAGAGCGTGGACGAACAGTTCGAGCCGAACGCAAGCGTAAACCTGGGGGACAACCTGGACACAAAGGAGAGACGATTGCGCGGATAGAGAATCCCGATAAGATAGAGCTACTTTCCGTAGACAGACGCACGCTTCCCCGCGGACATGAGTATCGAAGGGTTCAAGAAGATGTGCGACAGGTGATCGACATCGAGATAAAACGCAAAGTTACCGAATATCGAGCGGAAGTCTTAGAAGACGGGCGAGGCAGGCAATATCGAGCGGCGTTTCCTGAAGACGTCACGCGACCAGTGCAGTATGGAGCATCGGTGAAAGCCGAAGCCCTGTACATGTCGGTGTATCAGCTTCTTCCAAATCATCGAGTGCAAGACTTTTTTCGGGATCAGGCAGGCATTGAACTTTCGGTCGGCAGCCTACAAAGTTTTCGACGAGAAGCCTACCAGCGCCTAGAGGAGTTTGAAAGAACAGCCCGCAACAACCTACAAGAAGCAACGATAGCGCACTTCGACGAGACAGGAATCAATATTAACGGCAAGCTCGCCTGGCTTCACAGCGCATCAAACGATGAGTGGACCCTCTACGGGGCATATGAGCAGCGAGGCAAAGAAGGAATCGATGCGCTTGGAGTGCTTCCTCACTTTTCGGGAATCGCATGTCACGACCATTGGAAGGCATACTTCAACTACACGAATTGCATCCACGTGCTGTGCAATTCTCACCATGCACGAGAGCTCACAGGCATCATCGAGAATGAGGGACATCGGTGGGCACAACAAATGCGGGGTCTACTGGAACGGATCTATATTGCTGTTGAAAAAGCCAATGGTCGACTATCATCCCGCTCTCAAGCTGCCTTTCGCAAGCAGTACCGGGAGATCCTTGCCAGAGGGAAGAAAGAATGTCCTGCAGCTCCTAAGATTTCTGGTAAACGTGGAAGAACAAAACAATCTAAAGCCCGTAATCTGCTCGAACGGCTCGAGGAGTTCGAAGAAGAGACCCTCAGATTCATTACAAGCCCGATCATTCCGTTTACGAACAATCTGGCAGAGCGTTATATAAGGATGACGAAGCTTCAGCAGAAAATCTCAGGGTCCTTCAAGTCATTACACACAGCGCAGATTTTCTGTCGCACTCGCAGCTTTCTCTCCACGTGCGTCAAACGCGGATTATCCGCTACCGAAACCCTACAGGGGCTTTTCATGGGCAACCTTCCTGACTTCGTTCAACCTCGGCCACCCTGAAAAGTGCTGAATAGTTACGATTTGTCATATATTTGGAAAAAGGGGGACCATCTCGGAGTGAACCGAGCACAAAGTTAGAAAAGCAACGCTTCGAGCAAGGTGACGAACGGCGATGACCGAGTATCGGAGATGCCGAGGTCCACACCGAAGAGGTGCTAAAGAGAAGGATTACGTTGAGAGGTGGGGCCAGCGTTGCGTGGCGCCCAGAAAAGTATATATGCGCCTAAGCGCAACACATTAAGGAGCAGGATTGTGCGTACGAGATCTGACGCATGACGCTCAGAGAATACCTGAGAACTCCCCACTCTTCAACGGAAATCGGTCGATCAGCGATCGTTTGCGTGTCCGGAAGAGAATGCTTCATGGTGCTTTCGGCTCTCTTACCATTTCAATCCACATCATCGTGTAGGTACATCAACACAGGTAGTGATTGAGAACGCCCGGCCAGTCAGGTCGTTAGCTGCATGTTCCGAGTCGCTCAAAAGCCTTTTGCGACAAATCATGAAGGGCACAAGAGGGTCAACGCTTGAGCGATGTTAGAAGGCTTTAGGAGTTTGCAGCTCGCCGCGTATAGATGACCGGCCGGTGTTGGAATCCCAGCACCGGTGTCACGGCGTCCTTGGAGTTCAGTGTCGTATCCACCTGGTAGTTGCGCTCAAGCGCTTCCTTAAACCACCGTGGAAAGAGTTCGGTATCACACACTATCGAACCAAATCTCTTCCCGTCTAACGCACCTTCCATCTC
>OMII01000018.1 GCA_900299055.1 Pseudomonadota bacterium
TCAGATGTGTATAAGAGACAGTTATAGAGGCTTTCACGCTACTGGCGACAAAGCGCCAATCGGTCCCAAAAAAGAAGCATGGGAATATCCCGCTGTAAGGTCACCTCCATGGATTTTTTTAACCCGCGCCCCCCACTCCCGGTCGGACTCTCTCACTCGGGGGTTCACTTTATACAACCGGCAAAAATGGCTATCGACATTTCAACGCTTGTCGCGATCGCAAGTGCGCTGCAAGAACTCTTACCTCGTGGAGACTTCACGATGACCCCTCATGGCCCTCTTTTGTCCACTCCAAACAACGCTGAGACCTCCTCGCTGTGGCATCGTGCTGGGCTCCTGGAAGGCATAGAACGGAGCTTTCGATGAACAAGTACACAGTCACAGTCGACGGGAAGCCGTATGAGGTTGAAGTCTTGTCCAAATCTGGCACTACTTTATCGTTAGTGGTAAACGGCGCCACACACTCAGTCCAGGTTGCCACCCGTTCCGACTCTCCAGCTCGCGGGCCCGCCTTATCCCGCGATGAGCGTGAAGGCCCCTTTTCAGTTCGTGCCCCCATGCCAGGAATTATCTCTGACGTACGGGTCGTTGTCGGAGGAATCGTTGAGACTGGCGCAGTGCTCGTGGTCATCGAGGCGATGAAAATGGAGAATCCGATCAAAGCTTCTCAAAACGGAACCGTAAAAGCCGTTCTCATTACCAAAGGCTCCGAGGTAAGTGCAGGCACCGTCCTACTGGAAATTGAGTAACACACATAAGAAAAGCTCGTAGATAAAGCCTCGCTCGCGTTTCACGTTCAGGGTTGAACATCGCTAAAAGCCGAACAACACCCCACCAACTTTGATAATTTTAGGCTACGGCAAAAGCATTCGATTCAATCCAGAAAAATATTGCAGCCCTCTCTTCTGACCAAGTACAATTGCAAATGAAAACTCTTCACACTGCTTACAAAGAGGTACAATGAAATTACTTACGACTCTCTCCGCTCTCGTACTTATCGTCGCATCGCCTGCCTATGCTTCTCCTCAATATACGTCGGCAAAGCAAGCTGCAGAGCGAGTAAAGAAAGATGAGAAGGATCTTGCACGAAAAGCCGCTCGTTTATCGGCGGCAGACAAATCAAAACTAAAAACAGCTTTCAAAGGCACTGACTCTGACAATGATAAATTACCAGACATCCTTGAACGCGCATTTAAGTCCGACAGTTGTGGAAAAGACTCGGATGGCGACGGCCTCACGGACTATGAAGACCCCAACGAAAACAACCCAGACAGCGACGGCGATGGTCATAGCGACGGAACTGAGGTCAGCGCAAAGGGCACTGTAACATCATTTACAGACCCTACGTTAGTAGTTGGCGGCAAGACGTTCACTGTCACTGCGTCCACAACATTTAAGGGGACGGGGTTCGACAAATCGGCACTTGTTGCTGGTCTCTGCATCGACGTTGAGGGGCACGTGGATGGAGCAGACAATATCGCCGACAAGATTAAACGCGACAACGACTGTTAAGGTAGCTTCTTCACCCGACGAGTACACATCGTCGGGTGAACTTGAGTGACCTACGAGGCGGGGCTCAGCTTGTGCTCCCCCGTCTCGTCTCGATGTTTGGTCAAGTATTGTACGAAAGGCGTTCCACCCGTGCCCACTTGAGATGGGTTTGAGGCGTCTTTCTGGGCCTGGTTAGCGATATACGACACCGCATACTCCAGGTGCTTAGTTCTGAACTTTTCAACCCACTCAACACACTGATTGTACACACTCTCAAGGCCGGCTTCTGCTCGGTGCGCCTCCACGAACTCACGCGTAGAAGGGCCGGCTTCAGCCGCCTCTAGGAAAAATCTGTGCTGTGGCGGCATATACTGTCGCATCTCCATCAAGTATGCCTTGAGCGGATCCTCTTTGTGTCCAACCCCGAGAAAACCATCGAGACTAGGGATGATTCCACTTTGGGCACCTGTCTCACCTCGAAAGAACTGCCCCACTCCGCCGTACTCCGAGACCCCCTCATACACCAGACCATTCGGCAATGCAGGGTTGTTCTTCCATCCATGGATGTAGGGGCGCACTCTGTGAAAATATATAAAAGGATCGCAGAGCTCTACCATGCGACACAACGAATCGTACATTCCACTGAGCGCACAACTCATATCTTTAAGCGCCGCAACTAGATCTGCTGGTTTGTTATCCACAACCGCTCGCCTACCTGCTGCTACAGCTTTTAGGGCCTCCGCAGCTCTCGCCTCTATATCGACGTGGATAATAACGAACCACTCTTCGTCAATCCCCGCCAAGAAGTTCTGCGCAAGAGCGATATTTCCTGTTGCTATGGGACCATTAGGATCAATCCGCTGCCAGTTATCGAGCGCATAGGACTCGTAGGACAAAACAGGAGGCCTTCCAAGACGCTTGGCCACTTCAAACCATGGCTTCGCGAGCACCGCCGGTATTCGGTCGACAACCGGCCGCTCTCCAAAAACATACGCGTGCCCGATGAACGACAACATCACCA
>OMII01000019.1 GCA_900299055.1 Pseudomonadota bacterium
CCTCAGCAGAATCAATGACCAGGGCTTCTCCATCGCGCTTGATAAACGGCTTTCAGCACTCAGCGAAAAACTCGCATCTTTCTCACAGATTAAACCACTTAAGGCAACCAAGGGCTTCCACGGAAAACTCCGACACTACCAAGAGGAGGGCATCAGTTGGCTTAACTTTCTCCACGAGTTTGAGCTAGGTGGAATATTGGCAGACGAGATGGGTCTTGGAAAAACCGTACAAGCCCTCGCGTTCTTCCAATCGCTCGCCGATTCACGCGGCAAGAAAGAGGCAAAACGCCCGGTGCTCATCGTTGCTCCGACTTCGGTCATCACAAACTGGAGCTATGAGATCAAGAAGTTCACTCCTCAGGCATCAGTGTTGATGCTTCATGGACCAGGGCGAAAAGCTCACTTCGATGATATCCCCACGTACGACTTCGTACTCACGTCTTACGCCCTGCTTCGTCTCGACAGATACGATCTTGAGAAGCACGAGTTTTCCTACCTCGTGCTCGATGAAGCGCAGAATATAAAAAATCCGTTGGCGACAACTACCAAGGCGGCCAAGGCACTTCGCGCACGCCGACGTGTAGCTCTCACAGGTACGCCCACCGAGAACCGCCCGATGGAGCTTTGGTCCATCATGGACTTTCTTATGCCTGGCTATCTTGGCTCGCACGAGTTCTTCAGAACAAACATCGAGCGACCCATACTGGAAGGCGGAACATCCGTTGAAGTGGCTCAATTACTGAACGCAAAAACTCGTCCATTTATCTTGCGTCGCCTCAAGGCGGATGTGGAAAAGGAACTCCCTCCGAAGATCGAATCGGTCTTACACGTAGAGATGACGCCGAGCCAGAAGCATATCTATACCCAAATCCTCAATGAGGTTCGCCCGAAGGTATTCGATGCCATAAACAAAAAGGGGATCCAAGGAGCTAGCGTTTCTATTTTGGCCGCCCTGCTTCGTCTCCGGCAAGTTTGCAACCATCCAAACTCGATCGACGCTTTCAGTGAAGTCGCTGGTTTTGACTCAGGTAAGTTCAATCTGCTCAAGGACCTTACCCAAGAGGCTCTGGAGTCAGGTCGCAAGATCCTTCTCTTCAGCCAGTTTCGAGGTATGCTCTCTATCATTAGAACGTGGCTTGATGAGATCGGCACCCAATACCTCTACCTCGACGGCGCCACCCGCAACCGCCAGGAGCTCATTGATAAATTCTCACAGGATGAGTCGGTCCGACTCTTCCTCATAAGCCTCAAGGCTGGAGGAGCAGGTCTGAACCTTATGGCAGCCGACACTGTGATCATCTACGATCCGTGGTGGAATCCAGCGGTTGAGAGCCAAGCAGTTGATCGCGCGCATCGAATCGGCCAAAACAAAACAGTTTCTGTGTATCGCCTCGTAACAGAAGACTCTGTCGAGCAGAAGATCATGGCGCTCAAAGCCAAGAAATCGAAGATCGTTGATGCACTGATAAACGAGAACGGTCTTTCGACAGTGAAGCTAACAAAGGGAGATCTGGAGAGTCTATTTAGTCCGCTACCAGACGGCACGAGTGATGACTAGCCTCGTGCAACGAATGCATTACGCGTAAGGAACGCACTCCGCCCGACGAAATTTGTCGATAACTTGCTGAATCCTTTATCCCCTGTTGAAGCGTCTTATCGTGTAGAGTTACGCGAAGATGGTGAGGCATTTCAACTTCTTGCGTAACATTTTAGAGCGCTGTTTGTTTATTAATGTTGTATATACTAATCAGCAATAGCCCCTTTTTTGGCTTTATAGCCCAAAAGCGGGGTTGTGGAGTGGGTCTTGCCCCTTCGCAGAGACACTGAGGTGCTGTAACCTCTTGTCATCGCTGTACTAGTAGGATAATTCACGATCGAACGTTACCGGATTGGAGAACCAGATATGGGTAATTCTCGCTATTGTCTAACTAAAGCTGACCTTGCTGACGCAATTTACGCGGCTATCGACACCGATAAGCAGAAGGCAGCTCAAATAGTAGAAGATTACATCGAGCTCATCAAGGAAGCCCTCGACAAGGACGCCAAGGTGATGTTGTCGGGCTTTGGATGCTATGAGGTAAAATCAAAGCCAGCTAGACGTGGTCGCAACCCACAAACTCGAGAGACAATTATTCTGCGCGCGCGTCGCGTAGTTAAGTTCAAGCCGAGCCAACTACTCCGCAGAGCAATCAACGGAGAGACGGTCTCGGATGATGAGATCGACAAAGAGTACTAAGGTTAAGCGTCTCCACGCGAACCGAGTGCTCAAACCACGATAAAAAAACCTCGCTGCGGAGTCCGCTGCGAGGTTTTTTTATGTAGCCTTCCACCGCCTTGCTATTTTTTCCGCTTGGCCATTTGACGTCAGCCGTTCGTCGAGGTTTAATCCCCGGCGTATGACAGACTCAAACACCAACTCCAAAGTTATCCCCGTCAAAACGAAAGGCTTTATTTCGATCAACAGCCATCCCACTGGCTGCGCCAAAAGCGTCGAAGAGTGGTCAACTCGAGCAAAGGCCAAGCCAAGTCTCGCTGGACTCGGCTCTAACCCAAAGGCGCTCATTCTCGGAGGCACTACCGGGTATGGTCTCGCCACTCGAGTGATACTTGCTGAGAATCTTGGAGCATCAACCATATCTGTAGGTTTTGACGCCGCTCCTACGGAAAGTCGCCCTGGCACCGCTGGCTGGTACAACACATACGCATTTCACGCTCGACATCAGGGTAGTGATAAGCATTTCAGTTTGAATGGTGACGCATTTGCTCAGGAAACTCGCGAAAGCGTGGTGAAGCTTATCAAGGAGAAGTTCGGCAAGATCGGCATCTTCGTATACAGCATCGCCGCACCACGACGAAAGGATCCTGCGACGGGAACCGTGTTTAGCTCGGTCCTCAAGCCTGTTGGATCGCCCTACACCGGATTAACGGTAGAGCTCGATGGCGGTAAGCTTTCAATGGCAAGCCTTCAACCGGCAACGGAAGAGGAGATCGCAAACACGACAAAGGTAATGGGAGGCGAGGACCTCGTTCAGTGGATCGACTACCTCAAATCACAGGGTGTTGTAGAGGATGGTTTCAAAGTCGTCGCGTATACGTATGAGGGTCCAAGCTTAAGCTGGCCTGTATACAAGGATGGTACGATCGGAAAAGCCAAGGACGACGTGAAGGCAAAGTGCGAAAGCATAAACAGAGATCTGGCTAAAACCGGAGGACTCGCCCGCGTGGCCTACTTGCAGGCCACTGTAACTCAAGCGAGTCTGGCAATTCCAACTGTTCCGCTTTACGTATCCGTGTATTCCAAGATTATGAAGGAGCACGGCCTCTTTGAGGACAACCTCGACCACGTGTATCGAATGCTTGAGCTGCTCGGAAAGGAAAAAGCTGGGACAGATACCAACGTAGCGTTGCGCGTTGATGACAGAGAGCTTCGTGTTGATATTCAAAAAACAGTCACAGAAAGAATGAGCACGCTGCAGGCGGGAACGGTCCTCGATGACACTCACTTCTCTGCCCTTCGTGGTGCTTTTTTGAATCTCTTCGGTTTTGAGATCTCCGGAATCGACTACTCAATGCCGGTGGACACGCTCTACGGCAGAGACTGGCCCCAGTAAGTAGCTCTATACAATCAGGCTATGTCCAGCACCCGCCCGACTGGGTGGTGCATGGTGTACTATTCCCTCAAGATTAGACGCTATCGAGCCGACAAAAGAACATGAGGCCATGCGGAGCAAGAGAGGGACTATGTTGAGATCTGTCCGGGCGATCATTGTAGCGGTTTCTGTAGCACTAACCGGAGCGACTTCAGCCGCTCAGGCTGACGTTGAAATTACCGCCGCAATTCCTGATTTTAACGAGGGAGAGGATACCATTGTCTACACCAACGGTGACGCGACGATCTCACGCGGAGGAATCCGGCTAACCGAGCCTCGAGGAACACTATACGCAACTGCGTACTACAAACTACCTATTACGCTCTCTACACACAGATCCTTCAGCGCTTATTTCACCTTCCGCATGACAAACACGCAATGCGGCACAAAGACTGACGCCGGAGCAGATGGGTTGGCTTTCATTATACAACCAGATATCACTGCGTTCGGAAGTCACGGCGGCGGAATTGGCTATGAGAAGATCCCCAACTCTCTTGCGATAGAGTTCGATACCCATCAAAACGTCGGATTTCATGATCCGGCCAAAAACCACGTTGGTATCAGTTTACATGGAGATCCCACATCAGTGGCGACCGCTGAAATTCCATTTACAATCAACAATGGCGAGATCCATCACGCATGGATTGATTACGATGGGAAGGACGATACTCTGGAAATTCGAGTCGCGTCGAATAGTCAACGCCCCTCCTCTCCTCTTCTATCCCACAAGATAGATCTAGAGAAAGAACTCACATCGGAGCAATTTGTCGGATTTTCGGCGGGGACCGGGACGTGCATTCAACAGCACGAGGTATTCTCAATGTTCTTCAACGCAGATAATATGCCGCACGGGCTTGATACAGCATCCGAGACGTACGTGACCGCAAATCGCTAATAGCGCGATCATGTAAATAAGTGGATTGAGGCGATACGATCTAGCGAAACCTTTCTCAAAACCACCTATCGGCAAGGGTGCCCCAAGTTCGACGAGCAAACTTGGGACACTGCCGAATAAAGCAATCCGAACTATTCAGCTACCGTCGTGGGAATCCCTGTGGCATTTTCAGAGCCCTATAACGTCGCGTTGATTGCCTCTTATTCCCCTCAGATTCATCTCGACCTTCGAGCAGCTCTCTAACAAGAAAGAACCCTACGGTACTGATAAAAGAGAAATTTCGCACTCGAATCATATCACCAAGCGACACACCGAGGTGCAGTGAGCCACCACGAAGCGCGTTGTCCTCTGGCAAGAGATGAAGACCTGTTCGTAACAGCCACCAGCTTAATACCATTCCAATGACAACCGACCATGGCGACGAGAGAAACTCTCGCTTGGCCGTGAAGAACAGAACGACACCACAAAACATGGAAGCCCAAAAAAGCTCCATCCCCTCAGCCCCGAGGAACATCGCCCACGGAGCACTCAGAAGCACCGTCACACATAGCGCCACCGCTACTTTGGAGAGTATTGTTTTCATACCCCCTCCTTCTTGGTGCTGCATAAATTCGAGAGACAAGCTCTCCATCAACACCCTCACTCACTCACTTGTTGCGAGCAGGTGGGGGTGTCGACGAAGCATCTCTCAACGCAAAACCAGCTTGAGCACTACCGATCCATACAATCGTTGTACTCGCTACATCATGGCCTCAATCCACGTTCGAACGTCGCATCTTTAAGCGGCGGTCAACGTAGACCTAGCGGCTACAAACTACCCATATCAGAGCTCTCCATTGTGCTGAATCGAAACAAGGAAAGGCAAATTTCTTTGGTCGAATTTTCGATTTGTACGCATCTCAAGCGACTCAATCAATATGCTCTACGAAATTCCGCTACCATCTCGTGCACCCTACCAAGATTCGTGACTGGGTTCCGTGTTAGATCAGACGCTCTTTAAGCACTGATAAAAAGCGTTAAATCTTGGGTGAGGGCTTATTTTTGCCACCCAGGCCATCGGTTCACGTCTTTGCTATTTGCGCCCGCGGAGGAGGAGTGTTTTACTTCGTAAAAATGCGCTTTCTGCAAGCTATGGCCGAGTATCCTCCTATCGATATCAGCTTTATCATCCCTCTTTCAGAGAATACGCAACACCTCCGAGATGCCCTGGTTTCAGCGGTCTCCCACCGGCTTTTTACAGTCGAAGTAGTCATCGTCGATGACGGGCCGACTCATCAAAACAAGGAGTTTGAAGAGCAGCTCATTAAAGAGTTCCCGCAGGTACGCTGGCTCCGGCAAGAACACTCTGGACCAGGTGCCGCTCGGAATCTAGGACTCGCCCATGCACGCGGAGAGTTCATTAGCTTTCTCGACTCAGACGATCTCGTGGTAAGTGCTGCAATCTTCGAGCTGCTGCAGATCGCCAGAGCGTTTTCTTCAGACATGGTCTTTGGTATGCCCGAATGCTTTCAAGGCTGGCGACGCTGGACCCCTCATTTTTGGAAGGCCCTCTCTTCTCTATCCGCAATCAATTGCTCCTGCACAGACCATCCCGTCTCAATTAGACACAATCTCGCTGGTGGCAAATTGTACAGGCACGAATTCATCCGGACGACGCAACTTACCTTTCCTGCCGATGTGCGTCGAGGTGAGGACTGGCAGTTCAACGCCACAGCACTGAGTCGATCTAACAAAGTAAGCTTCACTCCTCGCATTTGCTACAGGTACAGAAAATATAGCCGTCGTGTTTCAACCCTTTCTACCCGTGTTTCTGCCGATCTTCTTCTAGATCTGCTCCTCGTCTATGAACGCATAAACTACGTCTGGGCCAACAAGGAGAACCCTGAACTTCGGAGGCACAGAGATCGCCATTTCCTTACATCCATCACCTATCACCTCAGACGATTCTTGCAGTCTGAGGCCCCGAGCCATGAAAAGCTCACCCTTCTGGCGCACATTCAAGTATTTGCTCAATCTGTGAGTGTAGAGGCGCGTCGCGACCTCCCCTCGTATGAACGGCTGGCGTATGAGCTGTGCAAAGTGGGGGCGCTTCTCGCTGGAGCCTTCTACCTTACCGGCGAGACACCCCCTGCGCCCGCGCAGCTAATGACGCTTCCAGAGGTGCTCGGCGATCCCGAGGCGCTCCTTGCGGTCAGGGGCATCCGACTCAAGCGAGCGTTGAATCTACGAATTATAGCGGCCTCTATGCACCTCTTTGTGAAGCGGAGCAGCTATTTCGCGCGCTACATCCGATTCCTCTCACCACTACATCGCCTAAAAGTACTCGCTGCCCAGCTTGTCGCAACCTTCACTCGCGCTCCATCGGGCAATCTCTGGCTCTTTGGCGAGCGGATGGGTCACGGAGGTGATGATACGAGCTACTTCTTTTTTCGCTGGATGCAGGATCGATCTTGTAGCAACCCCTGCTACTTCATTGCCGCACGAGACCGACTTGCGCGAATTCCACAGGAACTTCACAAGCAGATTCTGATACAAGGTAGCTTTCGTCACTACCTGCAGCTTTATCGGGCATCAGTGACCGTTTTCAATTTTTCAGGCAACGATCTTGCCCCCGACTGGCGACTGTTGAACGTCCTCAGGCAACCACCAACTCCAAAAGTACGAGTCTTTCTAAATCATGGAGTGACAGCGATTCATCGAGTCAGCAACCATTGGCAATTTCAGCGGATGAGGGCGCGCTATGACAGTCACGATATATGCACCGTGAGCTCAGAAGTCGAAAAGCGCATATTTGTCGAGGAATTGGGGCATCCCTCCACAAATCTGCGCATTACGGGCATCACAAGATTAGATGGCCTGCATGGAGTGAAGCCTAGCGACGGGCCAAAGAAAAACATTCTCTACATACCTACGTGGCGACCGTGGCTTCGATCCGGTACCTACCAAGCACTGATTGGCTCACGCTTTTATGCTGAAGTGTTTCAACTACTACACGATGCAGCGCTCCACTCAATCCTTAGTATCGGTAACGCCTCCCTTACGGTATTGATCCACCACGTCTTTCATCCCTTCATGAAACAGCTCGAATTGCTTGGCGGCTCTGCGGTACAAGTGCTCGATATGCATTCGTGTGACATTCAAGCCACACTACAAGAGTCGGATCTTCTCATCACCGACTACTCATCTATCTCATTCGATTTCGCGTACATGAATCGGCCGGTTATTTTCTACCAGTTCGACCAGGAGCACTTCTTTAGCGCTCGCGGGGGATATTTCGCAAACCCTCATGACGAGCTACCGGGCAGAACCGTAACCAACAGGGCGGGGCTCCTGGAGGAGCTGGAGAGAGTGATACGTACTGGCTGGAGAGTAGACCCTGCATTTGAAAAGCGAGTGATGCGTTTTTTTGAACACCGAGATCGGAACAACTGTCAGCGGGTGTACGATGCAATCGTTGCCGCCCTTGCGGCTCAAAGCACTCATGCGAAAAAATAACCGCGGTCACGCGAAGGCCCGGCCGCGAAGGCGTATTAGGGTGATGGCAGGAGTCTCTACGAGGCACGTATGGAGCCACAACATCTGCCGCACCTATCCTAACCGTTACAAAGACGCTCTCATCGAAAAACTCCTCTCGCGGATATGCACCCACCTCTTTCGTGATTATTTCAACGAGTACATCATGAAGCTCTCGCCCTACTTCTGACACGTGGGGACTGACAACTTTATCCGTAGATCTCCTAACTCGCCTGTATCCTTAGGCGCTACAGGTGGGAGAAGACAAAGTGGAGGCTCCAATACTACAGGAGACGAACACCGGAAGCCTCTCGGTACTTCGTGTTTATCGTAGCTACAGAACCCACGAGCCACACTGGACGTCTCCCATGAAATAAACTCATAGAAGGCGACGAGACGCAACGTTTGCTCCCCATGACATCAGGTATGTCGTTGGTACCGACAAGCGACTCCTCTGACACGAGCAACCTCGCGCACGCTCTTCGAATAGTATAGAAACGTAGAGGTTGAGATTCTCTCTCCTCGAATCGGCCCGGGCGCGAAAAGCGTCCTGCTCCAGATTAGGCTAGTGGAGCGCCTAGAAAAGCGACGTCGGGTCCGCCGTTGTGACAACACTGATCCCCGCGCTGCCGCTAGTCGCCCCGGAGGACGAGGCGGGTCGGCCCAATCCAACGTCTCCGCCTGTACCTCCACCCTCAACACACGACCCGCCAGCGCCTCCGGCTATCGCGACGGTATCGCTAATCTGAGTGGTAGAGCTACCGGCTGAGCCGCCTTGAACTGTGATCTGCACCGCGTCAACGGAGTTATTCGGCGAGATTATTCGAACGTAGCCACCGGCTCCTCCTCCGCCCGCGGCGGCTCCCGAGGTTGAAGCGCCGCCGTCAGCTCCACTGGCGGCGATCAGTCCCGGTGACTGAAGCGTCACACCTGTCTGAGAGGCGACAAAGATCACGCCTCCAGCGCCGCCTCCACCACCCTGACTGCCCAAGACAGCTCCCGCCGCAATGATACCCGTGATATCGACTGTTCCTTTGGCGAGTATACGGAGTGATCCGCCCCCCGATCCGCCTGCCCCCTGCGAGGCACCGCCACCACCACCACCCCAGGGAGCGTGCCACAAGAAGCTCTCGGCGCTACCGCTCAACGCCGAATAACCATGCCTACCGCCCTTTAGAGTCGCGCCAGCGGCCCCTAACTCTCCACTGCTAGCCACCTGCTTTGAGATACCTGGATGAGGAGGTAGCAGAGACGCGGTGTACACATTCGTCGAAGCGGTTGAGTTATACACGCCGCCTATCGCTGATTGGCCCACCAAGATAGTTCCAGCGATCGTAACGCCCTCTGTACAACGAATAGTTGTGCCGGACGGTACATTCAAGGTCGCTCCGGAGCTCACGTTGCGCGTCGTGAACTGCGGATTATCGCTTACAAAGTTGTTAAAACCAGAGGTGACGTTTAAAGGGCCGGCTGAGCCATCGCCGTAGATTCGAATCGAACCGTCTGTTCCCGCGGCTCCCGTGGCGCCGGTCGCCCCCTGTGGTCCAGTCAGAGAGCTCTGGTCTTTCAGCAACGTCTCGTTGCTCCTGCATCTGCTTCTTACCGTGAGCACCTTTGAGGTCTTATTGACACAGATTTTACCAGCGAAAGCGCTCTCTCCACGCGCGACTTTAGCTGAACCGATAGCAGCGCATAAGACCAGCAGCAAGGTTCTGTATTGGCGGTAGCGATTTGTCATAACGTGTTGCCAGTGTAGCTATAAAGCGCTCTTCCCTCGGAGGCGCACAAGGCGTGTATCTAAGAGTCTCTATTGTCAACGCGGTTGTTGCAAGCAGAACTTGAGATTAAAGCCTCGACACACAGCCTAGTATCTAGAGGATGGCGGCTCACCAGCGAGTGTCTGGGCGGAAATTCGCGGTTTGCTGCGCGCATGACGCGCTCGCGCGCCGGTTGAGAGAGACAACTCCGGTGTTCGATTTGATTCGAATAACCTTTACGTGAGTTGTTTAGGTCGCTCTTGCCCGCTCCGCGTGGACACTAGAAAACTTGGCGTGGCGTCACTCACCACGCATCTCGGCCCAACTTTGATCAATCGCGCCAGAAACATCATCGACCCGGCACTGCACATCACCTATTTACAAAAAGCGAGTGCCTTCCGCATCGTTTTAGAGGAGGAGAATGCGAAGCGCGGCGGAGCTGTCGCGAGACAGTTGATAGTTTCTGTGTTGCCTAATGTTCATTAAGGCTTGGAGAATCTGTTCTGTTAGCGTGTGCCAGGGTTGGGGTATCAACGCAAATTGCGTGGTGAACATTTTTTGGTGATAGATATGAGCTTGCTTCGGGGAATCTGGCAGATTTTTGGTGCATCTGGACAAGGTGCGACGGACGCACGGAGTATGCGCTCGTCCAATCTGGCGCCTCTAGTTAGGGTAACCCTTACTGTAACTGTTCCGCTTAGCGAAGAGTTGAGAGGGGAGCTTGGCTCGAAACACGATAGCGCTTTAATTCCTATATCAGGGAATACGAGAGTTTATCCATTTGCTAGTGGCCCTATAGTCCTCGGTGTTTCAGGGACGCCAATCTATTTTACGAAAGTGAAGTGGCTCCAAATTGTTGCGGCTGGTGGACAAGACCCCAGTCTAACCCTTTCGGCGAGTTGGGAGCCAGAGTTCGCCGAAGGCGACGAGCCTTCAGGCGATGAAGCCACGAGGATAATACGGTCTCTCGTAGCTGACGGTTGGAAGATCGTTAACGTTAACGAATCCGTGAAAAAGCTGGGTGAGGCGCTCGGGGTAATTGGCGATGATTTTTATGAGCGGTAGCTGACCGGGTGCCGCCTTTCTGCGCGCTATAAACGGAATTGAGAACCAACGGACTATCTCTGAGTAGGCCGCTTACATTCAAGGATGGAAAGAGTTCCTGCTTTCAGATGCGGGGTATTTCCTTAAGGCAGCCGCAGAGGCTCAGCGAGCGGTAGACCACCTCGGGGAAAGAGCTCTCACAACAGGAGCCGATCGATCGGTTGTGGTAATGCGCGGGGTGTATTCATTTGGCCCCAAATCGAGATGCCTCATTCAAGAGCCGCCGAAGAGTCTTCGATCCGAGATGGAAACAACTGTCAGCGGGTGTGCGATGCAATCGTTGCCGCCCTTGCGGCTCAAAGCACTCATCCGAAAAAATAACCGCGGTCACGCGAAGGCACGTCCGCGAAGGCGCCACGCGCCTACACTGAATCTGCGTGCTGAACTAAGAACTTGCACTGTAAGAGCATTGGAAGCGGGGGTGGGATTTGAACCCACGACCTCCAGGTTATGAGCCTGACGAGCTAACCGGGCTGCTCTACCCCGCAACAAGGGAAGGTCACTCAGCGTAAGAGCCTTTAGGGCCCAATCACCGAGTCGTGAGACTATACACAGCTCCACGCGTCAGCGCAAGCAACGGGAGAAGCTTAAGATTGAGGCGCAGCACAGCCCGACAGCGGGCATGAGCACGCGGTTGTCTAAAGCCCCTTCTTGGCCGTATCTTTTCAGATAAACACACTATTTGTTGAGACAACTCACCAGCTCTTCAGGTCGTCGGCAGTACTACGACCAGCCTTTGAACG
>OMII01000020.1 GCA_900299055.1 Pseudomonadota bacterium
CAGGCTCTGCGGACACAATTTCGTGGAGCTGGATATCGTATCTCAGCGCAAAGCTAGAAGTCAGGCTGCGCACAGACATCAGCAGAAGCTCTTGAAGTAGTGCGGCTGACTAGTAAGTTGCCTACAATCAGTGCTGTGTATCATCCAGTTCACTGAAGAGAACGCCTGAGAATAGTCCAATTTTTATCACTGTACGCACGGCTCCACCACTCCTGGTAATCTTCTGGTTTGCTAACTAGCGAGCTTGGGAACAGGGCGTAATCAGCCCCCCAGTCGCTCGCGTTTTGAAATGTTTCGGGTGTAGCTGACGAATAGAGGCGGGTATTGCGCCTAAACGTTTCCTCCGGGTAGACCGCTTCGTACCTGCCGTCCATAGAGATCAATAGGTGAGGATACGCGGCCCAAAGAACATAACTTCCCTCTCGAAACGGTGTAAGCATTTTCCCTGGTGGCAGGTTTTCTAAAGCCCACGAGATCGCTGCTACTGGATACGACGAGTAGTCTAGAGTGAAACGCTCTCGGTGCCAAAAAAGACTAACTGTTGTTGGCAGAGCAACTAATACTAGAAAGAATGAATGCAGACTGAGAACGAGATTCATCTCAATTACATCAAAAAGCCTACGAACTGAGGCGAGGCGACGCTGGATTCCCCATGCATGAAGAGAAAAGAAAGCAAAAAGGGCAACCGGTATAAGTCGCGAGTGACGATATCCACAGAAGAAACAAAACGCGAGAATAAGGAGTTCAGAGAGAGAAAATCTCCGTCTATCATATATAAGAGATGTTGCAATTATTGCCAAAGCTCCGGTGATGCATAATGCCTGAAGAGATAGGGGATGAACTGGCTGCCATTCGCCTATTAGGTCTCGAGGCCTACGAAGAGCCTCATATACCGTGACAAGTAGCTCTGGGCCGTACGGATTAAGCAACGTAGCGACGCAGAGCATCGTTAGTATGCCGAGTAAGAAAGGGCTCGCTTTCTTGGCTTCTACTGTGGAAGAGGCGGTATACAGGCCCACAATTATCAGGCCAAGAGTAAAGCCGCCGTGCAGATTAACCCACCCGACCATAATCGGAACAAGCGCAACCAGAGGCCATTTCTTCTTTCGTAGTCGATGGCTCTCAATGGCGTAGAAGGTAAACGCCAAAAAGAGATAGGTAAACGCCTGACATCGAACAGTGCTAAACCAAAGCAATGATGATCCGAATATCACCAGCATCAGCACTGCCAACCCAAGCCCGTCGAAATGCGTCTGTAGGCGATATGTGGCTCGCAAGAGAGTAACGGTTGCGACGACAAAGAGGAGTTTGAGAATATATAAGCCCCAGTCCCCAAACGACTCGTGGACATGGAGGAAAACAACACCCGAGAGCCACTCATGATCAATCCACAGGGGTAGCCGGCTAGTCCACGCAAATGGATCAACGCTTGGAACGGAGCCAGTCTTAAAAACGATTTGACCGATCGCCATGCGCGCAAAAAGATCAGGGTCGCATTCCAGCCAACTTTGAAAGAGTAGGTGACTGAAGCATCCAATAAAGAGAAGAAACCCCCACGTTCGAGAGCAGATTAAAGACATGAACGCTTGCAAGACGGAACGCATCAATGGGCTCTCGAATCAAAAAACGCAACACTACAGCACGAGTTGCTTAGCAGTCGTTATCGGCACTCTGTGCGTAATAGTTACCGAGACGAAAATGTTGCTAGCTAAGTCTTGTGAGGCTCAGTGCTACAGGCTCTAGCAGCCTTGCTGCAGGTGTGCCTCTCTCTCAGATAGTGCCGCCAAGGCTTTATCCACGCCAGTCTCAAATCTCTCATGGGGTTGGATAACGTATGTCTTGCCAACGCCCTGTCTGCCACCTTCAGCAGGCAAGCAGAGAGGGTTGCCACTGAGTGCTCGCACAGCCGCCACTATCAAAGCAAGGAGCCTGGCACCAGCGCCTAAAGCGACGAGATTTGACACTCTGGTAGACTCGACAAGAGCTCTCGGGCCTCGTGTGCTTGAGGGTGAAGCGATACCTCAATCGATAGTGCCTCTCGGGCTTCTTGAAGACGCTCCATCTTGAGAAGGTTGAGACCTAACATATAGTGAACGAATCTCTCTTGGGGGTAGTGCTTGAGCGCCTTCAGAGCGCTTTTGTAGCTCTCTTCAACTCTGCCGGTTCGGATCTGTTCAATTGATTTGGTAACCAGAACGTGCGGTGAGGGAGGGGGCTCGGATCGTGCAGTAAGGCCAAGCCCAGACACGTGACGTTGTAGGATCTCAAGCAGCTCCTCGGTACGTCGAGCGAGTGAGTAATCTCTGAGGCATCGCGCGCGTCCGCGCTGAGCAATCGCCTCTCGTGCTGCATCGTGCTGGATGTAATATCGGATCTTTTCGGTAAGTTCATCAAAGCTAGCGTACGTTTCGACCTCTGTCCCAACCTCGAAAAAGCTCCGAACGAGAGGAGTATCCTCTGTTAATAAGAGAGCGCCAGATCCGGTTACGTCACACCAGGTCATCTCCGAGGTCTTTGCAGAACCGAAAGAAGCAATATTTGTCAGGGCGATTTTCGTTTGTTGAATGTCTCTATAAAGCTCCGCACCCCAGCGTCTCGGATGCGTGTAGCGTGCCATCCAGCTGTTCGTGCTACATGGATCGGGACAATCGAGCAGCTGCGGGGTGAACTCACGTGTAGCATTCGCATAGAAGCATAGTTGCTCCAGGGTGCTTGTGTCAGCGCCAGGGCCCCCTGCACAAAGGAGATCAAAGTGCGGCTCGCGAGGAGACTCACATGAGATAAAGCGTGTTGCGAACCCAGCCGAGAGATGTTCGGAGGCGCTCGCTCCATGGGCGAGTGGGAGCTCGGTCGAGTACTGCTCACCAGAGAGAATGAGGTCAAAAGCTGTGAAGTCTGCCCATGAGGGGATCATTCCAGTACGCAAACCAACTACGAATGTGGGTCGTAGTGGTAGCAGCCTCACAAAACGTGAGTCAATTGAACAGGGGTCGGTAATCAAGAGCACATCAGGCCGGATCCGCGTTACCTGCGCTGCAAGAATCACACTGAGAAACGAGGTGCTTTCAACTGAGAGATCGTTTTCGTGAGCCCATGCACGCTGTAGAGGTTCGCAATTCGCTACCAGGATGTGTGCATCGGCCCCGATAGCGCGCAGCTCCTCGGCGTAGAGTTGAGAAGCGAGGTATCGATCCTGAATGAGTACGTTTAGCTGATCGAGGTAAGGAAGTGACGCAAGCTGTGGATGCCGAGTATAGACGTGCTGCGTGTAGTCTGTTGGGAAGCGAATAATTTGAACGAGTCGCATCGAGTTCCTAAGGTCGAGCGTTGTCACTGTTTTGACTGCTTACTACCTTGTGGATACCGAGCTACTCAAATCCAGAGCGCGGATTCTCACGCGTACGATGTGTCGTACTGTTGCTTTATGATGAGCCGCGACCACTATGAGACGCACCGAAATGCGGGTGATAGCGACCCTACAGTAGACGCCGCTAAGCATCTGAATAAACGTCTTTATTGGGCCAAAGATTTTCGAATCCTTCATTGGACCGACTCAGAGCGAGCGTTGAAAAATCATTGAAACTAATCGAAGGTAGTTCGAATTTTCTTTGAAAATGGCTCTTCCTAGAAGACAATTTGGGAGGGAGTCAACACATGAGAGAGTTAGATCCGCCAAACACAGTAGTTGGTCGTTCGGAGCGAGCGCTATGTCACGCCGTTACTTCCATCATGTTTGCTCAACACCCGAACACATTTGAAGAGATAGTTTCCGTGCTACGCAAACTCGGCCATGAAGTCGAGGTCATTCCATTTGCACATTCCGGGGAGAGAACGTTTGGCCATTTGGAGCGACTTCGGTTCAACGGAAAAGAATGCATTGCCAAGTATGCTGGAGAAGAGTCGTCCGAAATGTTTGAAGTAACTGCGCTTGGAGTGCAGCAAGAGCGTGATGGGCTTGTTCTAGCGCAAGGAATGGCAACGCCGCTTGTAGCCGAACTCAGGGTCGGCGAACGAGTAGTTGCAGTGTTCAGAGAGTTCTCCGAAGGAGAGTCTCTGTCCGACTCCATTAAGGGTGCTCGAGTAGGCGCAGCCGAAGCTCGTGCTCTAGTTATAGAGCTCGTTCAAAAGCTGACGGCCGGCGGACTTTGGCTCTGGGATTGTAATCCTCAAAATATTTGGAGGCGTCCCGATGGGACGATTATGCTCTTGGAGGGGCAGTGTGTCGTTCCCAGTGAAGATTCACCCGATCAGTTGCGAGCAGTAAATATGCAACAAGTAGATCGAATGTTTCCCGAGCCGTAAGCACAGCCAGCTACGGTAGCTGAGCCGCGCGATTGTCTGCTGCTGGCGGAAGCTTTGTGAGGTCGATCAGTATCAGGTTCTGCAATCTAAAAATCGTAGCGTCTTGAACTGCCTGTTCTAGGTATAAAGATGTCGCACCCGCTGCGGCACGTGCCGCTAGGATCTCATCCTGATAGGGCGCAAAATACGACGGGGTGTTCTTCAGGTGCTTACGGTCCAATAAGATGTGTGTAGCGCCATAATCACGGCGCAGCTCATCCACTGCTGCCTGGCTGGGAGAAGAGTACAGCTTGATGATAGCACGCATTCGCCGCCGACACTCTTCGAGAAAATTGCGGTGAAATATCTGGTGCGCTTCTTCATGCAGAAGGACGTTGCGCCCCGTAAATAGTGAAACGGTCGTAATCGCGCCACGTGGCCAACCAACTATCACTGACTCGCGTGGCAGGGCCTTTATGACAGAAAAAAGCTCTCGATGCCCTGAAGCGGTTGGCATTGGTTTGATCGCAAGAGAAAACCACCCTAGGAAGGCGAGCGCTACCATGCCCATAGATATGGCGGCTGGCTCCAATAGTCGTGGCGCTCTAGAGCCCCACAATACTCCCACAGCCCCAGTCCATAATGCGGGAAAAATAAGTGGAACAAGCGCAGGAAGTGTGATGACGACATATCGAGTCGGAATGTAGAGAAGCGGAAACAGCAGCGTAGCCGCTGCGAAGGAAACCCCTACCGCCGTTAGGTAGGCGCATATTCGGACGACTTCAGGCGTGAGCCGTCCTCCAGTGCGTCGCGCAAGGAGTAGTGCACACACTAGTGAAGCAAAGATTGTGAGAAGAAAGTTGCGACGAAGCGCGTCCTGTGGCGAGGGGACCTCGGGCGATGCCTCGTCATCACTAGGATGGTGTTTGCTGCGACCGAGCTTTCCGGCCATCAGAGAAGAGAAGGTGTTGTCGTGAAACTTTTGCCAGAACGGCATCGTAACGCCACGGTCTCCTTGAGTATAACGCCCTAGAGGCCCCCACTCGGCGAACTCCTGTTGGTGCTCAATCGAGAGTCGCTCGCCGTATAAGGAGCCCGCCCGAAGCTGCGGCAACACGCTCAGCGATGTTAGCACGCCACAGAGGCCCATGGTCGCGAATCGCCTGCGAATTGTCCATGGCGCGCCCCGACCTAGGAAGCGTTCAGGAAGACAGAGTATAAGCCCAAGAGCTGTCAATCCAAATACAGCAGCCGCTGGATAAAACATAGCGGTAAGCACGATGGCAGTGCAGAGCCCGAGTATATTCCCTTGCACTACGAGCAAAAGCATAAGGGCACAAAGCCATGTACCAAAGCCTCGCTGTAGTCCGCTCATAAACGGAAAGTTTTTGAGAGTTCCCCCTGTCGCCAGTACTAGTGAAATAAACGCCGATGACCGACCTGCCAGCACATAGCTAGTGCGGGTGATAGTAGCCACGAATAGTATCGAAAGCGCACATGAAACAATTTTTGATGCAGAAGCGGGCTCCGCGAAGAGCGTTACGACCCAGTACGTCGCTTTAAAGAGCGGGGGAAAAAGGGCTTTCCAGTAATAATCACGAATATAATCAAGACTAAACAGCGAACGCTCGTGGGCGTACCACAATGGCGGAATGTGCTGAAGCGCATCCCCGCTGAACGAATAAGGATCGAGAAGGCTCCTCGCGCGTGTGACAATAGCACCATGGAACAGGAGGTAGGTCGAGATCAACGCTAAGGCCGCAAGGCCCCATCGAGATAACGCAGCACCTGATTTGTTACTTGTCTGTTTCACTGGCAATGCTTCATCACGGCAAGAAGGAATCTCTCGAACAACCTCTTCACGGACGGGGCGCTGTGAATTGATAACAGGAGCGTTTCAACACGTAAGTGCCCGGCACATCAAAACCTAACACTATTCTCTGTGACATAGATAGGTCAACTACGCTAGCTAAGGCACGATTCATTAAGCAGTTTTGGAGTTGCTTATGGCAGTGCTGCGAAACATAGAGCGCCGCGATACACGCGGCGTACAATACTCAGACGACCTTGATAAACTACGCGATAGTGCCCTGCGAGAACGCTGCGCGCTGACTACAGAGAGACTTGTCGGGGAGATTCTCCAGAGTAGCGTCCCTGTGGTGCAGCGAGTGCCTGCAATCCTCGATGTGGCGCTTGGCAGGGACGACTTTCCGTACATTCAGGTGCGCGCTCTTTCTGAGTTGTTGTATCTGTCACCTGAGCACGCTCGAAAACTCATCGAGCATATACTTCGACAGCCAATAGATGAAGACCGAGATCACGTACGGGCGAGAGCGTATGCCACACTTGTGCAGATACCTGCAAAGACAGAAACAGACGTAAGGACTTTACTCTATGGACTCACAGAAAAATCTCGGGCGGTTCAATCTGCGATAGCCATTGCCATCAGAGATCTTTATGGCGATACGTTGCGTGAGCTGCAACTTTTAGTAGACCAAGCGGATCCAAGCTCTGCGGGCAGAAAAAAGCTCAAGGGTTTGCTTGAATTGTCCGCACCTACCGAGCGTGATTTTCAAAGGCCTAGATCACGCGATGCCAGGCAGGCGCGGAAAGAAGAGGGAAAGAAATGCGCGCCACAGAGGGCCCTCAATAAGCAACCAGTTCGACCAGTAGATACGCCACAGGAGCAAAAAGATGGCGGGAGGCGAGGACGCTCACCGAGAAGTAGCGCACGGAGTGAGCCGCAGCCATCCTTGATTCAACTTCCTCCAGTAGTAGCGTCAGTACCACAACCAGACGCGCCCATGCTATCCAACCAATCCACAAAAGCGCACCCTCGAATGGCAGACTTTGAAAAACATGCGCCAGAGTCGCTCGAGGAGATGCGAGATCCGAGCTACCGCAAGATGACGTGGCGCGAGTTGCTAACGCAGCGTGACGCGCTTACCGATCCAAGTATGCTCTGTGCTTGTTTTGCGGAGATGATAGAGCGATTCGGCGCAAGGCTTGCTCGCGATGAGGTAGCGACTAGGCTGGTGTGGGTGATGTCACACTCAGAGCCGGAGCTCAAGAGCAAGGCAGGCATCTTATTGCGAAGATTGTTTTAGCTACGCCCT
The DNA here is from genome assembly GCA_900299055.1 of Pseudomonadota bacterium. GTDB lineage: Bacteria > Bdellovibrionota_C > UBA2361 > UBA2361 > OMII01 > OMII01. The sequence goes on from OMII01000020.1 coordinate 7,398, forward strand.
GCGTTCCGCGCACCAGAAGTGTCGCAACGTGCACTGCCTCTAAAAACTCCGAGTAAGAAGTGCTGGCGGAGTGGATCGTCTTCGAGGCTCATCGCAGTTTCAGTTACAAGTTCGGGGCGAATGCCATACTTTGTTTCGAGGTATGCGGTGAGACGCTTGAAGCTAGCGACATCGTCCTCGCGTATAAGAGTGATCACAACACCACTTGTCGCGGTCATCTCCACGGCGCGCGCAAAGATGGCGCTCCAGTCTCGTACGCTATACAGGTCTGGGTTCCGAATGTATGCGATGTCGTATGAAAGGCGACCCCGGATATCGAGAGCCATGAATCCTTTCAGCCATGTGTAGGAATCTTTTGCGTCTCCCGCAAAGTGACCCATATAAAGTTGATCAAGCGAATCGGTTGTTCCGGCGCCACGACGCTCAACGATGTTACAGCCGATGACTTTCGATGTGGGATGAGCAATCCCAAAAGAGTCTTCATGAAAGCTTCGTAAGATCTCTGCCTCCCGCAACGAGGAATAGCCAACGATAAGAGACACGGGAGATTGGCGTGGTTGATAGAGTGGCGCCACGTACGTATTCAGAACATGAATATCCCTCTCTTCGACCGTGAAGAGATGATGACGGTCTGGAAATTTGATATCCGACGCGCTGTGTTTTGTTTCTTTCGTTTGGGGGAATAAGTCCACGCTGTCTGACCCACCAGAAAAGAGGCTGATGCTAGTAGTGTACGGCGCTTCAGAAGCTAGTCAAATAGGACCCCGCGTACTTAGGCAGACGGACTGTAGTCGGGGTGCTAGGCCCGCTTTTAGGACGTAAGAGCCCAAAGATACGCGTTTCATGCGTCATCAGCAGTGGTTGTGTGAATTACTTTCCGTATGAGATGCCAACGTTAAATGAAGGACGTGAGCGGTGAGAGACCAGGAATAATGTAGGAGAGGACGCCGACGAAGCACGGATGTTATTCGGCACTATCTTAAGGGTGTTAGCACTGAAATGTCCGGAGCTAGTCTCAACGCTACGTAACGTTAATCGGTATCTTCCAGGGCGGGGTAGGGTACCACTGAGGTGTCCATCTGCATCGGAACGAAGCAGCGTTGTTTTGCGGGCTCCTTTTGCACCAATAGAGATCGCTCGTAGGGTGGTTTTTATCGGGATCATCACTTGCGGACAGAGGGGTGCAGAGGTTGCAGCATAGAGGTCGCAGGGAGTAATGGCCTGCACCTCACCGATTACTCGTGCTTGGGCGGACACAGAGTGGGCGAACGCAAAAGTAAGTACGGTGGTAGTAACTACGCTGAGTGCCAGATGACGCATGAGCTTCCTCCCTGGAAATCGTCCCGCGGTGGATACGGCAGTTTCGGGCTGTAGTGTGTATTCCGTGTCAGACCGCAGAGTGCTTCACCTTATTTCTGTTTTACGCGCCCACCTATGGTGCTGCTCAGGGAGAGACAGCTTTCGTCTTCTCATATACACTTTCCCTGACCGTATGGCAGATCAAAAGCTCGCTAAACTACTAGCTACCATCGAAGAGGCTGGAGCCCTCTTGCTCAGTCTCTGGCCAGGCAGGACAGGAGCCGCACACGATAACCTTGGTGTGACATCGAAAGCCGACGGGACCCTAGTATCCGAGGCTGATATGCGCTCGAACCAGTTGATCCTAGGGGCGATTCGCGAGCTTTTTCCAGACGATGCGATCCTCTCTGAGGAGGTAGCGCCTGATGTGGAGGCGCTTCGCCACGCGAAACGGACGTGGGTTGTAGACCCTTTGGATGGAACCTCGTCGTTTCTGCACGGCCGGGATGACTTCTCCATCCTCGTGGCGCTTGCTGAGCACCACACGCCGACCATCGGAATCATGCGCTTCCCTGCACGAAACCTCTTGGTACTAGGACTACGGGGGGCAGGGGCAACGTGTAATGGGGCTCCCTTACGCGTGTCGAGCCATGCCAGAGCTCGGCAAGGATGCGTATATATTCGTAATTTCGAGGCAAATCGCTCTGAGCTAGCCTGCCCGATGATGGATTCGGGGTTGGCGCTTCTCAAGGTGGCCAGCGGTGAGCTTGATGGCGCGATTATCCGAATGACCACTCATAGGGAGTGGGACTTAGCTGCCCCAATAGCTGTTTTACTGGAGGCCGGCGGGCGGGTTACTGATCAAACGGGAGTGGAAATTCGGTGCGGGACGGGGATTTTGGATTTTTCGTACTGCATTGCGTCGAATGGCCTGATTCACCAAGAACTACAGGATCTTATCCCAGCCTAACAGGCACTCGAACCGCGCGTTCGGAGCGGCCCTTTCTGGGCGGCTTGTAATTTTTTACTCATGTCCTGGCAAAACTCTGACGACCTTTCAAGCAGAGACGAATCTGTATCTATACATAGATAGGTGCAACGATGGGAATGACATATAGCGAAGAGCAAAAACAACTAATTACCGCCGCCCGTAACGGCGATGCCGAGACGATTCAGAAGCTTATAGACGACGGCTTCGATATCGACTGCGAGCTTAAGTACTCAGCCACGGCGCTCATGCTGGCGGCTGCTCGTGGACAGGACGAGATCTGCAAGATGCTGATAAAGGCTGGGGCGAAGATTAACCGCCGCAACCGATTTGGCGCGACTCCTCTGCTTGAGGCAACGGAGAAAGGACACCTTCCGGTCATGAAGACCCTGGTTGAGATGGGAGCCGAAATTAACCTTCCACACAACAATGGTAACACGCCGCTTCTTACAGCGACGATGCGTCGTGAGCGCAAGACGATCAAGATGCTCCTTGAGCTTGGAGCTGACCCAGAGGTAGCGAACTTTGATGGATGGACAGCTCGTGGGTGGGCAGAAGCGGAAAGTGACTTCACGATTCAAGCGCTCTTTGGAATCAAGAGGCATGAACACGAGCATGGAGCGCAACCACCAGTTAAGAAGGAAGACGATGGTGCTCCACAGCGTCAGCCAAAGAATCCGGTGCAGGACACATTTTGGACTGTATTCATGCGCGCTGCTTCATCGGGTGACATTTCGACAGTACGCCGTCTTGCGGCGGATGGAATCGAGGTAAACGGTCAGAGTCCGAACGGAACCACAGCTCTCATGGCGGCGGTCAAAAACGGACACGCCGAGGTTGCCTTTGAGCTTCTTGATCTCGGAGCGGATGTCGACTTGGCGGACAGTGATGGTATCACCGCGATAGAGTGGGCGAAGCGCAAGGGGCAGGCGATGATTGTGAAGGGCCTCGAGGAGCGCGGATCGACGCATCCAGCTGAGTCGACTACGACTCAGAGCGAGACCGTTTCAGCGTAGCTCTGCATTCGTATTTGGGGCGGGTCGAGACACCCGCCCCGCAACAAGACACATCAAGCAAACCTATCCCTGCATCTCTTTCGCTATAAAGAAGTACCAGCCTAAGACCGGAGATCGCTCGTAGAGCGCGGCCATCCTTTTGCCATGTAAGGTGTATTCCATGGTTCCTTGATCTTTTTGAAGAGCTGTCTTGAATTGTTCACCGAGTGCCTCATCTCCCACATCAGCAGGGGTCTTAAACATACGCTCGGCGTAGCGATGAAGCGCTATACGAGTATCACGCTCTAGCGCATAGAAGTATGAGCCCGCCGGAAGTGACATATGTTGGTCTACTAATTGCGACAACAAGCGCACCCGAAGTGAGACTCCGACCCCGCCAATTGTTTTGTCATTAACCATAACAGGCACGGCCACAATAACTGATCGGTGACCGGTTGATTTACTAATGACGAGGTCCCCAAATACTTCTTTGCCAGACATGAGGACTGGAAAATAACCTCGATCTTTAAGATTTTCCTCCGCGGAAGTATCACTCTCTGTCGCCTGATAGGTCCCGTCTGGATGAACGAGCCAGGCGGTGGCGTCAGTGGGGAGTGAGGAGCTTAACCTTAGTAGAAGCGGTTTCACTTGATCCCACGAACCCGACCGAGCCTCTGAGGTATCCGCTATGACGCGCAGCGCTCTAACTATTCCCTCAACGTGCTCCTCTACCATTCCACGGTACGCGCCGATCGCGACGCGCGCGTCGGATCCAAAGGAGCCCTCTGATCCGACGAGAGCGGGCGCGATGTCGCTGTGCGCTCTGAGCGGGAGAGCCGCGATGATGAGAGCAACAAAACTAGAGATAATCCTTCGCATAGTGTGTTCCTTGAAAAAGTTGGCGTGCCTTACGTGAGGCTAGGCGAAGAGGAACGATAAAGAACAACGCCCGGAAACTATATGTTGTTCGTTAGGGAAGATAATGTCTGACGAACGCCGGGTCACGAGGATGAGCTCGATGCTTCGAGCTTTTGCAGCCAGTGGTCGAGCCGGTCGAGAGCGTATCGCTGATCCTCAAAAGGCTCAGAGCTGTCTGCGAGGTGATACACGATTGAGTCTGGCTTAATGACAATCCGATCGTCGACTAGGACCTCCCGTCGGTAAGACATTGAGATCATCTGAAGCTCGATCGTGTCAGGCGATCTAAGTCTTGTGATGTGAAGGTTGTAGCTGGGGCGCCCGTGCTGGAGATCGACGCCTGTCACCGATCTATCTATCTGCCCTCCTTCCGGCGTCGCCAAAATACGATTGACTTTGCTCCACGCAGTGGCGATCTCCTCTTGGATCGATGGCTCCCGAGAGGGAGATGTCGGCCTATTCTTAAGCTCGCCTTGCGCAAGGTCTGTGTGATCGAATTGCAGCAAGGGCCTGACCGACTCTCTGTCTAACGCTCGTAGAATGAGATCGTCGATCCTTTGAAGGAAATATTTCTCAGAGCCATGATTAACGAGCAGGTATCTTTTGTCCTCGGCAGACCCATAGAGTACCTCCCCCCCTTTGAGAGAGAGGGAGAACTTTACTTTCTGGTGGGATGATAGTCCCTCAATCCTGACGGCGCCGTTTTCGAGGGCCGTGATCCGAAGCGAGCCATTCTTCAGGGGCACTTGGCACGTTCCATACTCTGCAACCGCCAAATCCGCGGAGGTTTGCAGTGATATGGAAGCCTCTGTTTTGGAACTAAGAGAAGGTCCGCCAGTCATACAGGGTATGTCGGTGAAATACGTAAAAGACCTGAGAGGTCGGTGCGAATTGCACGGAGCCGAATAAGGCCTTGAAATTACTCCATTCGGGAGCTTCCTTTGCCAAAGAGGCCACTGGCACTAAACACCGGTGCGAAGTATCCTCACGGCCACGATAGAGCACCGCTAGAGCACAGTGCTATTGGAGATACAGTGCCGTTGGAAACACAGTGCCGCTAGAAAATAGCGGCGATGCGACATGGAAGTGTTGTCGCGAGGAGACAGATATGAGCTTTCTATACAAACTTATTGATTTCATTATTCACATCGACAAGCACCTGACAGAGCTTGCCAACACCTACGGCACGTGGGCATACGGCATTCTGTTTCTCATCGTGTTTTGCGAGACCGGTCTCGTTGTGACGCCGTTCTTGCCAGGTGATTCGTTACTGTTCGCCGCGGGCGCTCTCGCTACGCAGGGAGCTTTTAACGTGCATCTCTTAGCGCTCCTCTTACTGGTGGCGGCGGTGATCGGTGACGCCGTAAATTATTCGATCGGGCGCCGTATGGGTCCCGCGGTATTCGAGCGTACGAACTCTAAGGTTTTTAAGCCTGAGTACCTTGCTCGTACCCAGCGCTACTTTGAGAAATACGGCTCTAAGACCATAGTGCTAGCGCGATTTGTCCCAATAGTTCGCACCTTTGCCCCATTCTTGGCGGGTGTTGGAACGATGTCCTACTCCAAGTTCGCCTTCTATAACGTGTCGGGAGCCATAGCCTGGGTTGGGCTCTTTACCTACGGTGGCTATATCTTTGGTGGTATGGAGACCGTGCAGAAAAACTTTAAGTTAGTGATCTTAGCGATTATAATTATATCTATACTCCCTGGTGTGTTTGAGATTTTGCGAGCTCGCAAAGAGGCTCGTAAGGAAACTCAGGCGGCATAGCCTGAACTACTCCTTTTAGACTCGGCAAGGATGCAAAACGCGTTGAGAGACAGGCGGATTATCAATGTGCTCTCGATCGCAGTCCTTATGCTTTCGATGGTATTCGCGGCGCCGGTAGCACACAGCGATGAGGATCGATTTATTGTCCGCTTTCGCGGTGATCTTGGTTCGACCGAGCGCATGGCAGGTGTCCGGGCGGTCGAGGCGGCGGCGCTGCAGCAGATAGACATCCTGCCGGTAGACAATTCTCTGGTCGTTAGAATGGAGCGGAATGCGGCACGCGCTCTGATAGGTGCAACTGGTATTGAGCACATCGAGGTTGATCGAGTCGTGCGCGCCGCACTTCACACAGATGATCCACTTTTGAGCCAACAGTACTCCCTTGAGGGAGCGACGAGCAGTAATGTGACAAATGCTTGGGATACCTCTGTAGGCTCGCCATTAAAGTTGGTAGCGGTACTCGATTCTGGTGCAGACCTCGCCCACCCCGATCTTGCGGCGAATATTTGGACTAACCCAAAAGAGATCCCAGGAAACGGGCGCGATGATGATCGCAACGGCTATAGGGACGATGTTAACGGTTATGATTTTGTTAACAAGGACGCGGTTCCGCAGGATGACTTCGGCCACGGAAGTCATGTGGCGGGAATTGTAGCGGCGGTTGGTAATAATACCACCGGAGTAGCGGGCGTTGCGTGGGGCACGCAGGTTGTTGTCCTTAAGGTGCTTGATCAGGAAGGCTCTGGACGCATCTCTGATATTACAAAGGCGATTGATTATGTGACCGATTTGAAGCGTAGAGGTGTGCCGATCACGGCGTTGAATTTATCATTTGGAGGCATTACCTACTCAAGCGCCCTGTATCGAGCGATCGAGAGGGCGCGAAACTATGATATCCTGGTAATCGCAGCAGCGGGCAACCTAACAAATAATAACGACACGATTATGTGGTATCCCGCGAATTTCAAGATCGATAATCTCGTCTCAGTGGCGGCAACAGACCAAACCGCACAGCTTGCGGGCTATTCAAACTACGGAGCTGGGTCAGTGCATCTCGCCGCGCCGGGATCTGCGATAGTGAATGTGGCGCTCCAGGGCTTTTATCCTGACCTCTATAAATCGATGGATGGCACTTCAATGGCGAGCCCTCACGTGATGGGCATCGTGGCGCTCATAGCAGCGGCGAATCCGAGTTTGTCAGCGCTTCAGATTCGTTCGGTGCTTCTCTCGTCAGTACGGCCGCTGGCAGCTCTAAGTGGACTTGTAATTACGGGTGGCATTAGTGACGCCAATCAATCCGTCGCGACGGCGTTACAGACAGCGGGGCTTACGAGACTCTTCGGGCTTGTTCAGCAGGGGAGTAAAGGTGTCTCTGGCGCCAG
>OMII01000021.1 GCA_900299055.1 Pseudomonadota bacterium
TATTGCTTGGTGTCGTAGTCGGAGTATTACTGGGTGTCGTCGTGGGAGTGTGAGTCGGAGTAATCGTTGGCGTAATCGTTGGCGTATTGGTCGGGGTTCGTGTTGGGGTGTTAGTCGGAGTAACTGTTGGCGTATGCGTCGGCGTATGTGTTGGCGTATGTGTTGGTGTGTTGCTCGGTGTTGTGGTCGGAGTATTACTTGGTGTCGTCGTGGGAGTGTGAGTCGGAGTTATCGTCGGCGTAGTCGTTGGAGTGTTACTTGGTGTTATCGTCGGCGTAACAGTCGGAGTGGTTGTTGGCGTACTGGTGGGAGTACGTGTTGGGGTATTAGTCGGCGTGGTTGTTGGCGTATGCGTTGGAGTGTTGGTCGGAGTTAGCGTAGGTGTAGTTGACGGCGTCTGTGTTGGCGTATGAGTAGGAGTGCTGCTTGGAGTCGTCGTTGGGGTATTACTTGGCGTCGTTGTCGGCGTGTGTGTTGGCGTACTGCTTGGTGTCGTCGTAGGAGTTGCCGTCGGTGTTCTAGTCGGGGTGTTGGTCGGTGTGGTGGTTGGAGTACTGGTCGGGGTGCTCGTTGGAGTGTTCGTGGGAGTATTTCCTGGAGTATTGGTCGGCGTGTGAGTAGGCGAACTAGTTGGCGTGGTAGTCGGCGTCGTCGTTGGAGTGGTACTTGGAGTTACAGTAGGCGTGTGCGTCGGTGTGTTGGTCGGAGTGTTTCCTGGGGTGTTGGTCGGCGTATGTGTGGGAGAACTAGTAGGCGTACTGCTGGGGGTAGTGGTCGGAGTATTGCTCGGTGTAGTCGTTGGCGTGTGTGTAGGCGTCGTGGTCGGAGTGTTGCTTGGAGTATTAGTTGGCGTTTGGGTAGGCGTACGTGTCGGCGTGACACTAGGAGTCGTTGTGGGGGTCGTTGTGGGTGTTACGGTTGGAGTATGTGTTGGTGTATGAGTAGGAGTGTTGCCCGGAGTGTTGGTCGGTGTGTGTGTGGGTGTATGAGTCGGCGTATTTGTAGGGGTTACTGAAGGTGTGGTCGTAGGTGTTCTTGTTGGTGTCGATGTGGGAGTGACTGTTGGGGTGAAGGTGGGGGTGCTGGTCGGAGTACTTGTTGGCGTTTGCGTCGGTGTATACGTAGGCGTGTAGGTTGGTGTGTTGGTCGGTGTATTCGTCGCTGTAACAGTTGGCGTATTGGTCGCTGTAACAGTTGGCGTCGGCGTGGTCGCACTATCGTAACTTCCACCCTCACCACCGAAGTTATCAGCCGTTGTTATCGGCGTAGGCGTCACCGTGGGTGTGTAGGTTAACGTCGCTGTTGGTGCTGTTGTATTGGTCGCCGTGGGAACTGGTGTGCTTGTTGAAGTTGCTCCCGCGGCCGTGGTGTTAGTAGCTGTTGGTAACGGGGTGTCTGTGGGGATTACGGCACCTCCTAAAATTCCAATCGAAATATCCTCGTCGGAAGAGCTTTGCATTGCGGTCGCAGAGGGAGTTGGCGCAGGTGTAGGAATGAGGGGTGTTGGTGTCGCATTTAAGTTCTGAAGGGAGCAAGTGCCTGTATCGCATTCACATGAGGCATCCTGACTTGTTGGATTGCCGAGGTCGCACGTGTACGCGCCAAAGACGTTGATATTACAGCTTGTGCAGGATGTTGGTTGCGTCCACGCGCTTTCAACGGGCTTTGAAAACCAAAGACTTACACTCACTACCGAGACAAGAGCAGTCGCTATCGCGAGTTTTGCAAATGCACTTGCCGCCCCTACTACACTGCGAGCAGACGTGAGAATGAGAAGTGTGGTTTTTGCGTGAGCGAGAGCCGTCGAAGCGAGCGTTGAGTACACGAGTAGTGTGAGCGCGCATATGCGCGCCGCAATAAGGCGCACCACCGCTGAGAAGCTCCATGAGCCCAAAGGCCCATTTGTACTACACATCTCGAGTCCTAACGTCGGCAGACTCTCGGTATTTATTGAATGATTTCTTATGCCTGGACGAAGCGAGCATGTACGTGCGGGCTCCCTATTTCCCGCACTAAGAAGTTCTATGAAGGAGCGACCAAACCCCCTCAGAAACCTGCGACCAACACCCCGTTTCTACAAGCAAATACGGCCTACTTCTTACACTGCCGACTTGGATTAGATGCAGGGGGGGCCAAACTACGCTCTGAAAAGGTGTCACAAATAGAGCCAGCTTTCGTTTTTTTACTTCAGGGATACAGAAACTTTGGCGATATACAGGTGCGGGCAGAAAGATCGAATCTCCCCGAGGCTGCGCGGCATCTTTAGAGAGTTCATATCACCTGGTCACGGCGTCGCGATTGACCCCGGCTTCACTCGATCTGATACGATTTTGGTACAATCCAGCGGGTATCAAACCCTAGGGCAAGAGAGATTCCAGGTACTGCCCATAAGAGCTCTTCCTGAACGAGTTCGCGTGCCGAGCGAGATCCTCAGCTGAAATAAACTTTTGCTGGTACGCTATCTCTTCCAAACACGCCACCATTAATCCTTGGCGCTCCTGAATGGTCTGAATGAAATTGCACGCGTGCAGCAATGACTCATGCGTTCCTGTGTCAAACCAAGCGACACCTCGCCCCAACAACTCAACATTGAGCTGCTTCCTGTTGAGGTACGCGATATTTACATCTGTGATCTCCAACTCACCTCGCGGAGATGGCTTGAGGTCACGAGCAATATCGATCACCTGATTATCATAAAAATAAATTCCTGTTACCGCGTAGGGCGAAGTCGGATTCTTCGGCTTCTCCTCGAGTTTTACAGCTTTGCCGTTGGCATCAAACTCCACTACTCCATACCGCTCAGGATCCTTTACCTGATAACCAAATACGGTAGCGCCCTCAGTTCGCTGCGCAGCACGTCGAAGAAGATCCGGGTACCCGTGGCCAAAAAAGATATTGTCTCCAAGCGTCAAGCACACTGAATCGTTACCCACGAAGTCACGGCCGATGATAAATGCCTGCGCAAGACCATCCGGACTTGGCTGTGTGGCGTACGAAAACGAAACACCCCACTGCGAACCATCTCCAAGGAGCCTTTGAAACGACGGCATATCGTGCGGGGTTGAAATGATGAGAATATCCTGGATACCTGACAGCAAGAGCGATGACAGAGGGTAATAGATCATCGGCTTATCATAGATCGGCAGCAATTGCTTACTCACAGCAAGGGTAACTGGATGAAGTCGGGTGCCGGAACCACCAGCTAATACGATGCCTTTCATGGGAGTCGATCCTTATGCAAAAGTCGAGCTATCATAACCCTATACCACGCCTCAGTCGTGAGGTCACGTTACCTCAGATTTAGTAGTTACAGCACTATGTGGCTGAGTGCTCTTGGGGTCTCCGTTCCACTACGCTACTATAAGTAGATGAACGTTAGGCGCCTAATTCTACTCCCCTTCGCGCTCATCGCCTTCTCGTGCCCTGTCTACGGCGAGACAGAGCTCGATCTCGGCACCCTTCTCAAAAATGGCTCCGCTAGAATTGAGCGCGAAGATGGGACTCCCCTCCTCCGCTACCGCGACGAGGAGCAGTTCGTGCCAGCTTCCACGCTCAAAGTCGCCACAAGCTTTTGCGCCCTCGAGAAACTCGGTGGAGAGTACCAGTTTGAAACACTCTTTTTCTCTGACGGCAAAGACACCCTTTTTGTGCGAGGCTCGGGAGATCCGTCACTCGTTTCCGAGACGCTCGAATCGATCGCGGCTCAACTTGCGACTCGCCTCACAAGTGTTAATCGCATCGTCATCGATACATCCCTTTTCTCCGACGATATTGAAATAGATGGCAGCGAGCGTTCGCTTAACCCGTACGACGCGAAAAACGCCGCTTTTGTCGGAAATTTCAGCTCTGCCAACCTCACACGAACAAAAAGTGGCGCTGTAGTAAGCGCTGAAAAACAAACTCCGATTACACCCCTCGCGCGTCAAGCTGGACTCAAACTATCGAAGGGGCGCACCGAACGAGTAAATCTCTCCTCTAATTGGCGTGTAGGGGTCCAGTATGGAGGAGAGCTGCTCGCTGAATTCATGAAGCGAAGCGGCGCGCGCGGAGCTATGCAAGTTTCGCGTGGCCCTATTCCATCATCTGCGAGAGTTATCTACACCCACCGCTCTCCAGAGAATCTCGATCGAATAGTGCAGGCGATGCTTAAGTACTCGACGAACTTCACTGCCAACCAGATCTTTCTTACCCTCGGAGTCGCTCAATTTGGAGCGCCAGCAACAGTAGCAAAGGGGCAACGAGCAATGCGCGACTGCCTCGAGCGGCTCGCTGGATGGAGCGAGTTTCACGTCGAGGAGGGATCGGGACTCTCGCGAAAGAATAAGGTCTCGACCACACAGATGAATCAGCTACTCCACAAGTTCGATCGCTACAGTTGGCTACTGCCCGAGCAGGACGGCTTCATCGCCAAAACCGGGAGCCTTCGAGGGGTTAACTCGCTTGCCGGCTACTTCACCCCGAGTGAGCAGCTTGGTCGAGTTCGCTTCTCAATCCTTATTAATAGCGAGGTCCCTCATCTTTACAAGTTCAGGGTAGCAAACGAACTACGCGACTACCTTAAAAATAGAGATAGATAACATTAACTAGTATAGCTTTAGCCTTAATCATGCGATAATTATCCTTAGCAGGGTAATAATTAGCGCGTGGAGGCACTTATGGCAGCAGCTCGCACCGTTCCTACTAAGCCACATTTGTGGAGCATCCCATTGATAGTACTAGGAGCTATTAGCGTCCTTGGGGCCCTGCCGACTGAACAAGCACCCCAAGCGACCGCCAGCGTGGCCACAATAAACGCGGGGGATACAGCCTGGATGCTTACCGCCACAGCCCTCGTCCTCCTTATGACCCCCGGACTCTCCTTCTTTTATGGAGGCATGGTCGACCGACGAAATGTAATCTCGACGATGCTCCAGAGTTTTATAGCGATGGGCCTCGTCAGCATCCTGTGGGTCACTGTCGGATTCAGCCTAGCCTTTGGCGACTCATGGCATGGAGTGATCGGCGATCCCCGAACGTTCTTTATGTTCAAGGGAGTCGGAGCTTCACCGCATCAGAGCCTCTCACCAACAATTCCCCTGGCCTTGTTCGCCCTCTTCCAGCTGAAGTTTGCAATCATTACTCCAGCGCTCATCACGGGTGCGTTCGCTGGAAGGGTGCGGTTCTCGAGCTATATGCTATTTGTTTGCCTCTTCTCACTATTCATCTACTGCCCTCTCGCACACTGGACATGGCACCCGCAGGGCTTTTTGCGACAGTGGGGTGTGCTTGATTTCGCCGGAGGCACAGTTGTGCATATGGCTGGCGGCCTTGCAGCTCTTGCTGGAGCTCTCTTTTTAGGAAGGCGAACCGCACACAAATTACAGACCGTTCAGGTTCCTGCTCACGTCCCATACGTACTACTCGGAACGGGTATGTTGTGGTTTGGATGGTTTGGATTCAACGCCGGCTCGGCGCTTGCGGCAAACGGAATCGCCGCGCGAGCGTTCCTCACGACCAACACCGCCTCTGCTGCGGCCATGCTGAGCTGGATCTTCTTTGATTGCGCTCGTGGCCGCAAACCCTCTGCACTTGGCGCGTGCATCGGCGCAGTAGTCGGACTCGTAGCAATTACCCCCGCTGCTGGATTTGTGACCGTTGGGGCCAGTATGTTTATTGGCACATTCGCCAGCATCGTTAGCAATATCGCAGTGCACCTGCGCACAAAGAGTGAGCTTGATGACACCCTTGATGTCTTTCCATGCCACGGAGTAGGCGGCATAGCTGGAATGTTACTCACGGCTGTTTTTGCAGATGATGTGGGCCTCATTCACGGCCATACTGCAACACTTGTGAATCATCTCTATGCACTCGGAATTGTAGCTTTCTTTACCCTTGGAGGGTCATACCTTTTGTATATGATCTCAGACGCAATAATCCCTGCGCGGGTTAGTGACGCCGAGGAGGCGATGGGACTCGACCTCAGTCAGCATGGAGAGAGCTTAGATGACGCAGAGCCAGCGCCCCGGCTTCCACAAGCGACTCTCAAGATAGTCGCTGCACGGTAACGTCACGCCCCACAAACTTCGGGTATCAGTAGCATTACGAAACGATAGTGCAGGCTACGCACTCGGCTCCTTTGGCGGCTTTGCTAGGGATAAAACTATCGCCCCCACTATAAGCCCCAGGACCACGAGGAGTGAGAGCTCGGTTGGAATGTTAAGATGCAACAACTCATCGAGGATCGCCATCTTGGCGCCGATGAAGACCAGCACAAACGAGAGGCCATAATTGAGATAATGAAAGCGTGAGATAAACGCCGCTAACAGAAAGTACAGTGCTCGTAGGTCGATGACAGCAAAGATATTTGAGGTGAACACCACCATCGGTTCTTTTGTGAGACCAAAGATCGCGGGCACTGAATCGAACGCAAACATGATGTCTGTGATCTCAACGAACACAAGAGTCACGAAGAGCGGCGTCACCATCCATTTCCCAGCTTCTCGTGCGAAAAACTTCTCACCCGCCATAGTCGAGGAAACAGGAAGATATCGATTGAGAAAACGCAATATTTTATTCTTCTCAGGGTCCATTTCAGGCTCATCACCTTTGAGCACTTGAACTCCCTGATACATCAAAAACAGCCCGAAAAAGATAACTACGAGTGGAATGTCCATCACGACAGCACCCATCGCGATGAAGATCGCACGAAAGAGCAGCGCGCCAAAAAGGCCATAAAACAACACACGCTGCTGATACTGGGGCGCTACTGAGAAGAAGCGAAAGATCACCAAAAACACAAAAAGATTATCGACTGCTAACGACTTCTCTACCAAGTAGCCTGAAAGAAACTCCAGCGCTGTACTCCTCGCTAATGAATTGGGCGTGCCCCCGAGGGCTGTCACAATCTCCGGATTGTACTCAAGTCGCCACCAGGTAAAGAGATACAGTAGCGCGTTAAAAACAAGTGCGATTCCGAACCAACTCAGCGCTGTGATAGTCGCCTCGCGAATCGAAACTTCGTGAACCCTGGCCGCGTTCAAGCGTAGTGAGAGCCAGAGCAGAAAAGCTACGGCAATCAAAAAAAACAGGTAGGCCGGCCAAAACTCAGAGAATGGAAAGATGTGTACGCTGGGATTCATCATGGTGTCTGCTCTAACTCTGACAGTAGTAGCGCTCCGATAGTCGCCATCGAAAGCGCCGAGTTCCCTTCGGCTTTATTGTTAGCGGTCACAAAAGCGCGCTTACCCGTTGCGAGAGCGCGTTTAGCGAAGGTAGCTACATCTGCCCGCATCTGCGGACTCGGACGGAGCACTTTATCATACGGCTCAAAGAGCTTTGCCGCACCCTCATAAGTTATACCCAAGGGAGTTAGCAGGCGTGCCACGTAGAACTCCGCCTTTAAGCCGCCGCACGCTGCAATCGTTTTCATCTGCTCGCGCAGTCCAGGCATCGAGTTCCAATGATTGAAACAGTGGGTTACCCCCGACTCATTCAACGCCCGGCAATACGCCGCGCTAAGAAGCTCTCGATTACGCACCTCAACGGCGTACTCGTGGTCTTTCGGCAGCTTGGTGAGAAACTCGCCCAGCCGCTCAGTAAATTCGCTAAACGGCATCGAGCGCTCTGAAAACGGTGCAAACTGAAATACGAAGGGACCTGTACGCATCCTGACCTGCGGGTCGTCATACGCGCTCAAGACGCGCTCTTTAAAAAGCTCGGCATTTAAGAAATCCGGATTATTCTGCCCTGCACTACTCCCATAGCGAGCGTGTTTTGGATACGAAATTATCGTGAGCCGCTCCCACACCTTCGACACCCAGCGAAATGAGTCAGGTACCTGCGCAGCATAACGCTCAAGCGTTGTCGGAGAAGGGGGATTATAAAACAGACTGTCGATGCACGCCGTCCTAAACCATGGAATCGTTGCGTACTCCTCAAGACACCGCTGCGAGAAGTCACGCTCACTCTTGTACTCACGCTTGTAGATAGTTCCCCTCCACCCCGGAAACGTCCAGGTTGAGGTTCCAAGAAATATATTCTTAGGAAGACGCGACGCGTCTGGTGAATGCAAATCTTCAGGAGTAAGAGTGCTCGAAAAGTTGGTCATACGCTCGAATTAGCTGCATGGCGGGTCCGGAGGCCCGTTGTCCTGATTCTTACGCGTTATAGCGCCTGAGCTAGCCCACGTACTAGGGGTTCGTTACGTCGTCTCATGTGACTCTGTACATATGTCCAGCAAGTACAGATTCGACCTTGAGCCTGGCAGACTAACATCACGAACTGGGCGTGTCTCCGCACACGCCCAAATATGTTCAGCGTGCGATGAAACTAGGGACAGAGATAGAGAGTAAGCGCAATCGTCTATCAGTAAATCTTGCGACTACGGAGTTCGTGTCCTTCTCCTTCTGCCAGCATGCACAGAACCTGGCGAACCGCCTGCCGACCCGCCAATGTAAGACAGTAGGTCAAACTCAGCTACGGTTGCGCTAGGAGACGTGAAATCAGGACACACCCACACTTTCACGTACTGAAGGTCCGGCTTTGGATTTGGCCAGCTGTTGTATCGGTCGCCCAGCGTCTTTTTAGCAACTGAGTCATGAGTCTCTACAACCTCTATCACGTACGATCTGAACTCATCGGTAGGTCTGACTTTGACTCCATCTTCAACCGCCGAGAGAATAACATCCCTTCCTTTTACTGCTGCGGGACGGTTATTGAGCCCTTTCGATTTAGTTGGTTGAAAATGCTTGTCGGTTCGAATCACCTCCGCGACCGTTAGTTGATCGCTGTTGGTAGAGTCTAACGTAAAATGTGCTACGTAATCGGCTGCCTTACCCACTACCAGGCCGCTCGTGAAAAGCTGACACTTTTCAATCTCAGCTGTAACCTGCGCGGCAATAGCCTTCATTTCCTTGCTGGCATTATCTACCAAGAATTTTCGTATCGCTACCTGCTCTGCCGAGCGGGCAGGGTCAGCCGGCGTAGGCTCTGGGAACGTAATTCGGATCTGCTTATCTGACTTCTGCAGCTCCTGCAGAATATGTGGGACTTGCATCCACGAAACCACCTGCAATTCCTTCATCTGCCCTGTCGGCGAGGGCACAGTTCCGCTGTGATAGGTTGTCTCAAACCACTCGGCGGCCTTGTCAGGAGTGAGGCTGCTCATAGAACTGGCTGTTGTACCTGATGCCGCTGCGCTACTCGCTCCACTAGTTGCTGGAGACGTGGCCGTTGAGGCAGTGGCTGACGTACCAGACGTGCCAGCTGACGTACTCGCTCCTGGAGAAGCTCCTGCTGGTGCAGCTGATGCCGCTGCGCTACTTGCTCCACTAGTTGCTGGAGACGTGCCTGTTGAGGCAGGGGCTGATGTGCCAGTTGCGGCACTCGTTGCTGAAGAAGTTCCTGCTGTGGCTGCCGCTTCCGCCGACGTTGTCGAAAATGCGTCTCGCAGCCTGCCTAGGACATCTCCGGCAGCATCCAGCGTGCAATTAATTTTGACAGTTCCGCTTATGGTTACAGAAGCTCCACCGGCTTGAAACTCATATTCTCGGCGACTCGATTCGCCCACTTCATGCAAAGTCATAATCATCCCTGCCTAAGAAAAACTCTCTCGTGAACAACGGTACAGAAGACTCAACTCCTAATCAATGTTAAGCCCGTGCGCTTCAGGCCCCTCTGAATCCCGGATGCAAATGTGCCAACCGGCATATCTCCGTGAATAGTCTTACAATGTAGCTAAACCTTTTAGGCACCCTTGGAGTACTCTGAGCCACGTAAGAACCAAAACAGCTCTAAGCTGTCTCTTTTGGTTCGGATCTAGTCTTTATGAGTCGAGTCTCTCTATCTCACCAAAAACCCTACATCCGCACTCTCACGTCTCTCACCACGCAGATCAGCTACCACCGCAAACCGTAGAGAGGCCACCATTCCATCAGAGTCGTAAGGACACAGACGCGCTATGCGCCCGGTTATTCTTAGCAAATTGAGGTCAAACGAGTATCACCAAGTACAGGTGGCTCTACGTTTTAAGAAGAAAGTCTGCCGGTGCTGGCTTCCCAACACTGCATGGCGCTGCGCTAAAAAGACTAGAGCGCTTGCATAATTCTCGAGGCCATCGAATCCCAGGTAAATGCTCGCATACGCGCAGCTGCTTTCTTGCCGAGGGCTCGCGCCTGCTCGCGATGTAGATACGCCCACTCAAGATGTGAAATTAATTCCTCGATATCAGCTTCGTACCAAGAGTTATACCCTGGCGGATAGTGTTCTTGTAATCGCCGCTCCGTATTGTTTTTCAGGGGAAGGCTCCAATCATCGGACACCACATCAACGTGGCCAGTGTGATACGTAGCGATCGCTGGCTTTCCACACGCCATATATTCCATGAGCACCAGGTTTGTCCCACCTTCGATTCGATTAGGGAACACTCCGATATCGGTCTCTCGAATCAGCAATGGCGCCTGCGCCTGAGGAGTCCCAGCGGCTATGATAACTCGATTGAGGTCGATTCCATTCTGAATCAGAGTGCGTTTAATAAAATACTCAGAATTGTCGGCCGTCATGCCTTCGGCTAGCTCAAAGTCTATCAGCGAACTGTACTGCATCGTGTTAAAAGAGTACTCCCATGGATTTGTCCATTGCACTACTAGGACAACGTCTGCAAACTTCTGCTGCATATGTCGCAGTGCTTTGATCACATAGTCTTGACCCTTACGAAACTCGAATTTTCCACCTGAGTAGATGTAAAATCGATCGTCAGGAAGAGTCTTGTCTGAGAAGCCCTCGTGAAATATCGCTGCGTCGACTCCTTGCGGCGCTGCGACTGCTGGGATGTCGTTGTCCAGAAAAAGCTGTCGGCACCATTCTGATCCAGCCGCTACGAATTGAAGTGTATCTCGCAACTCGCCAGAGATGCCCGGTGGCAACATCAAATTGAATGAGAGGCCAACTCTTCGTGACCCACCCCCTTTCGACTCAGGGAGATTCCCATATTCAGAGATCGGCATGAGTGAAACGTGACTATGAGAGGATTCGAAGACCGCCTTATCAGCCTCAGAAGCCAGGCAGGAGCGGATCCAACTATCCTCAATCGCGTTAGAGGATCGTTCACAGCGATAGTCACCATACACAAGCTTTACATCACCGAACTGCGACAGCGCCCGCAGAAGGTTGCGCCCACAAATGCCCCAGCCGAAGTTCGCCGCAACTGGAACTAAAGAAAATATGGTGGGAAGAGTCCGCATCTGAAGTTTTCTGGTCTGGGATCGTAGTACCAGCCGTGACACTCGTCGTGTATGAGTCTTCGTTTCTTATCGACCCCACCGAGATTTCGACTGTCTAAGAGGCTATCGACACCTCTTATTAAACAGTTAAGTCATTTTCGAGCCCTACTAGCTGCCCCCTCCTCCTTGTCGATGGCTCCACGGGATCTGCCGCTTATGTCACGAGATGAATATGCCGACTACCCAGAGATAGATATGAGTTCTCATTGTTTACTAACATCTCCGCTTGCAACTCGTCAGGAAATCCCACTCCTTCTCAATTCGCGAAAGCTCTTTGGGGCCGGCGTCGAGGTTGGAGTGCAGCGAGGTGACTATTCAAAGTGCATTCTTGAGACCTGGCGCGGTCATAAACTATACCTGGTCGATCTGTGGCGACCAATGGACGATTCTCTCGATCCCGCCAATGTATCTCTCAGCCAAAATAGGGACAATCTTGCAGCGACGTTTGACGCGATAGCGCCATTTGATCCACGGGCTGTCATCATCCGCGAAGATTCAGTGGGCGCAGCAAGGCTCTTCATGGACGCTTCTCTTGATTTCGTTTACATCGACGCTGGGCACACCCATCACGATGCCTCTATCGACATTCACACCTGGGCCACTAAGGTGCGACCTGGCGGACTCCTGATGGGGCACGACTACATGAGCGGCGAGGTCTCTGTACTGAATCACCTCGGACAAGAGGTCTCACGTTTTCATATCGACGTCAAAACGGCGGTGGACGATTGGGCCAAACGGCACTCTAAGCAGGTTCACACGACTCACGAAGAGACCTTCAAGACATGGATTATTGAAATGTGATGGCTACGCTTGGATCTACTTCCAACGACCTTTTTCTCTAAGAAGCTGCATAGCATGGCCTATGTGTACGACGTGGCCATCATTATCAATCTCGCCATCGATCTGATGCTCACTCTCGGCAAGTCCAGGATTCCCGTAGCTCACCTGGTGCCCCGCGACCTTAAAGTCATTCTTGGAGAATATAATAACTGGGCTACCTGAACCTCCCACTCGGAGCATCCCTGCAGTGCTAAAGCCTGAACTCTCCGGATAATTTGCATCGTGGGGAAATGCCTGCGGACCCGTAATATGACTTAGGACCAATTTCTCAAGCACTGGCTTCTTCGATCCTTCTTGGTCGAGAGTCACCGTTCGTCGTGCTACATCAATTACCTGCGACGCCCGTAAATTTAGTGGCTCATACGTCATGACAGGCGCATCCTGAGATATCACCTTGTCGTCTATCTCTGTGAACGGTAGGGGCTGCGTGTCCTTGAAAGCAGTCGCCCGACACTCATAGATTCTCAGGTCTTTGACTGGAATGCCTTTTGCGCCAGACCTGGCAACCAATTCAAGCTCAGGATGAACAGTCTGCCCATTCGAGAGTTGAATAATCGGCCTAGCTCCTGCGTGCTCAAGACGAGCATGATCGCACGTGACCACGTAGAGCTTGCCTCGACTCGGAACAGTTTGCACTTCGTCCGGAATGGCCATCACAAACGCAGAGTGAGACGCCACAAGATTCGTACCCTTCATGAGAAATATCGAGCACGCTGCTTGGCGGCATACCGATAACGCCTCTCGAAACACCTCAAGTGAAGGCAGGTGAGTTGCCTTATTCTGAGCTCTCCACAACTGGTATGTAGCTTCTATATCGCGAAGCTTATACGGGCCTGTCGGCTGAACCAGCTCATCAGCCCGAGCTTCTTGTGGAAGAGAAAGCGCGGCCATCATACTTCCCAGGCCCACTGCAAGCTGTCCAAGCGCCTGTCTGCGATTCATATCAAGAGGGGCTTCAGGAGCCGGTGCGAATTCTGGCGAGCGAGGGCGTGTGGAGAATTGCATAAAGGTGATGGTAGCACCGGTTCTTGGCCAAAAAAACTTATTTTTATCGCCGCCCAGTTCGGCTTACAGTCTTGCAGCGTCCCTTACAGTGCCCCGAGTGTCTAAAACGATCCAAACCGGACACGTGATGGCTCTTTCAAAAGCCATCTGCGCGTTTCACCCGCCCGCACAGACTCTATGCCCGCTGCTATGTTAAAGCTCCTCTAGCAGGCGACGCTCCAGTAGCCGCAGCGCACTGTGTCTCGGGCGCGAATCCAGCGGAAGGTCTGGTAGACCCAGCTGCGCTCGCAGCATCTCAAGGTTTGCCCGGATCTGCTCTAGTCGCTCAAGTTCTCGCGATGAGCTGTCATGTAGCGATTTAAACATCGCAATTCGATGTGCCATGAATTCTTCCGCAATCGGACCGATAGAAGGTGGCTCTGTGGCAGTGAGGCCAGAAAATCCATACGCGAATTGAAGCTCAAGAAATGCGAATCGCAAAGACCCACGCTCACTGTCCCACACCGGACAGATATCAAGTGCGAAGTCGTTAAGCTGCCGTGAGGAGAACACCTCTCTGTAGTAACTCGCACACTTTCTCGCAATCAGTGTCACTTCTTCAACTAAACAATCAAAGCTCTTTGCCACTCTCTGTTCGATCTCCTCGTGCGACACAACTCCCTCTAGGTGCTGTGCGTGCAGGCCATACAAAACATCGTACGTTCGACGACTATGGCCCCCGCACGCAATATTAGCGGCGGTCTGATTGGACGATGCCTTGACGTAGTGACCAGCTAGCTCAACTTCGTCGGTGCCTTGAAAGATTAGGCGAACCTCCACTTTTTCCGGCCCTTGAGGCACTAATAATCTTGCAACAGGGATCGATTCCTCGACAATAGGGGCTTCCATACAGAGCATCGATCTCTCAAGGAACCCTTCCATCGTGACGCGTCGACGAACGCTCTCAACCTGCTCATACAACGCGACTTTGTCTAAGGCGCTTACACCCCGTCGTCTGGCGGCTTCGCGGATCGACTCGATATGTGAAATAAAGTGCTTGAGCAGCTCCCCTACCTCAACACTATTCGAGTGAATCACCGCTTCGCCCTCCGCGCCGCCTTGGACTCGTAGGACCAAGATCCCATCTGAGGATCGCGATGATTTCACAAAACATTCACCTTTGTAGTTTAGAATTGAGCGGGCGAGCGCGAGCCTTTCCTGATCCAGGTCTGGTGCTGTTTTAAGTAGACACACTCCGTAGTGTGGCGCCTCTGAAAGATCGCGTAGGAACCCCTCAAGGCGAGAGGAGAATGCTTTCTTTTTGGATGGCGTCTCATCAAGGCGATGCTTTACCAGTAGCTCTCGAACGACTGGATTATCGCTGTAAACGTACTGGCGTCTACCATCGCTGACCACCGCGAATCCCTGTCGACAATCCTCAAATATCCACACCTTCTTCTCAGTGGCCGGCGTCCCGGCGATCTCACGAAGCGGAAAGTGTCGAAACGATATATTGCGGAACTCGACATGCGCGTCGGGTGGATTAACACCTCGTGCATCAAGATAGCGAGGTTGCTCGATAGCAGAGCTCTCTACCGTCTTTACAAGATTTCGCTGCGCCACTTTATCAGCGAGCACTCTGACCGCTTCGCTTCGAAGCGGGGACAGCCGATGGACTATCGCATCCCCAACCACACTACGATCTACTGAGACCCCTTTTGGAGCCACGAGTTGATAGAGACGAACATCACAAAGTGCATCTATTGGGAGCAAATTGTCCACGCCTTGGGCCGAATTACACTCAAGCGTAAGAGTCATGGTGAGAGTTTCACCAAGAGTGTCTTCAAGTAGCAGTGCGTCTGGCTGCTGGGCGACTCGCGCACCCTGCACTCGTTCAATTCGGCACGCGTCAAAGGGGATCGCAAGTTCGAAAAGGTCAGCAACCTCTGCCTTCATCTCGGGCACTGCTCTAATGCCACCCTTCTCAGCTGCCCGCTTCAGGCGATCAGCGGTGACAATCCAACCATCACCATCCCAGAAATTGGAGAGTTCGGGACAAACCGCCAGCAGTTGTTGGTTCGGCCCTTCAAGCCGTATCGAGGGTTCGGGCGGAGTCAGAGTATCGGCGGCCGCGGGGGCCAAGCCACACTGGGAGCTCGTCGCCAGCTCGGGCGACACCGTAACTCTGTTCTGTGATTCTACCTTAGCGCTCACAACAGCTTTACCAAGCCAGTCTCGTACGGCACTGCATACAGCCCGTAATTATCTGTATTGTTTGGGATCTAGCGACTGGAGCTCCCCCCTCTTTAGTCAGGGTACACTAACCTAGCGCCTTATTCTAGAACGTCGTCGGTGCAGGAAGCTGTCTAGCACCTCCACGCTTCCCGGGGATTATGAGACCGTTTTTGTTGCCTGAGGCTGCCGACTCCAACTTCCCCTTAAGGCAAATAACTCATGTGCCGACCTCTTTTATGTAAGTAGTTGGCGGTACCACACCACTACGAGGGAGACATGAGAGCACATCACGAAGATTCTCTTCCAGTGTTAGTCATTGATGACGTCCAATCCGCACGTGCACTACTCTGTGATATGCTACGTGAGCTAGGATACAGCCGCTTTATCGAGGCGAAGGATGGCCAAGAAGGGCTTGAGATTCTCAAACTGCACGACGTGCAGATGATATTTTGCGACAACCTTATGGAGGGGATGTCGGGCATCGATTTCCTCACCTGCCTTCGAAATCACCGCAGCTGCTCTGATGTTCCAGTCATATTTGTCAGTGCTGTCGGTGACGTATCAACCGTCGAGGAGGCTATCGATCTCGGCGCTGTCGATTATGTCGTAAAGCCGATTAGCTTTCGCAAACTCCGTCGCAAGCTAGAACAGATAAAGCTGAGCTCATCGGCCGAGGAAAAGCCAACCTACGAGATAAACGCTGAAGGCTAATCACTTTTAGCCTTTTTGCACGTCACGTTCAGAGGGTGTTCGTGTCGATAACAAACCGATACCGCACATCGCCACGCGCCATTCGTTCGAACGCCTCATTGATATACGACATCTGAATTACCTCGACGTCTGAAACGATCTGCTTCTCGGCGCAAAAATCCAACATCTCCTGCGTCTCTTTAATACCGCCGATCATCGACCCGGCGATCGCCCGCCGACGAGGAATGAGCGAAAACGCGTGCACCTGTGGAGCTTGCGGCGGTACACCTACAAGGATCAACGTTCCATCACGACGAATCATAGTAAGGGTCTGATTCAAGTCGTGCTCTGCCGACACCGTGTCGAGTATAAAATCAAAGCGTTCAGCGGCTTTCTGCACAGCAGCTTCATCTTTCGAATGCAGAAAATCATGCGCCCCCAGTCGCTTTGCGTCATCAGCTTTGCTCGCCGAGGTACTAATAACAGTAACCTCTGCTCCGAGCGCGACCCCGAACTTGACGCCCATATGACCCAATCCACCAAGCCCTAGTACACCAAGCTTGTGGCCCCTACCAATTTTCCAATGTCGCAGGGGTGAATAGGTTGTTATTCCTGCACAGAGAAGCGGTGCCACCGCTTTAGTATCAAGTGCTGGAGAGACAGTAAGCACATACCGCTCATCAACAACGATATGCGACGAATACCCACCTTGCGTTGGAGTGGTCTTGTCTCGCTCTGTGCCGTTATACGTAAAAGAGAGGTGCCCCTCGCAGTACTGCTCTATACCAGCTTCGCAACTGCGACACGCGCGACATGAATCAACAAAGCAACCCACACCCGCGAAGTCACCCACTTTATGGCGCGCTACGTGTGCCCCGACTTTTACGATCTTTCCCACTATTTCGTGCCCTGGAACCATCGGAAAAGTCGAGTTACCCCACTCACCACGAGCTTGGTGAAGATCCGAATGACAGACCCCACAGTACGCTATCTCAATTAAAACATCGTGGTTGCCCACCACACGTCGTTCAAACTCGAAAGGTTGTAGCGGGGTCGTTGCAGTGTAGGCGGCGTATGCTTTGGTTGGTGTCATAAGTAACTGTTCCCTGATAAACGCTGAGAGCCTCTTCATGGAGTTAGGCGCGAAACGTTTCGATTCCGGGAGCGATAGTAGCGGATTCCTGCTCCTAAAGCCTCCCTAAATCTCATGTGCAGCCTTACACCGACTCAACAAAGGTATTGTCCTCTCTCTACGGTTGCCGAATACTGATAGAAGTCTGTTTCTTTACTCTGGAGAGAACTATGAAACATATCGCTTTAAGCGCACTGTGCGCTATCTCGTTCGCCGCTTGCGCGAGCACACCTGAACCAGTAGCACCTGCAGCACCGGCTACAGAGTCTGCGCAGCCAGAGAAGTCAAGCTGCGGCTGCTCAAAGAAGGGCGCTACGAAAGGAGAGTGTGGAGGCAAGTCCTGCACCTGCAAGAAGGGGCACTGCCACAAGTAGAGGTATACTTACTCTTCATCGAAAACCTCAGGCTGAGGCTCGCGCTTCGACCTGGGGTTTTTTATTGGTGCAGTCTGACTACCACGTGCACTGACATCTCCTTGCCTCTGTTGCACGACACCCGGCTGCTTCAGACCACTTGATAAATCGCCTATCTCCTCATCCGTGAAGGACTCAAGCTTCGTGCTTTCATCAGGCTTCGAACCGACCGGAGAAGCTATTGGCTTAGGCTTCTCAATGGTCGTGCTCGGGGGTACCTGTGGGGGAGTTGGTACGACACGCACCGGCTCCACCTGATTCGGATACGACTGATGACGCTGACGCTGCTCTTGCTTCTGCATGAGCTCCTCAAGAGGATCTCCCCTCTTAGCACCTCGAATCGCGTCAGGGGCGTCACGTACCGGCGGTGGTGGCGGAACATCAACACCGAGGGTAAACTTTCGGCGCGGCATGGCGTTAGTCTGTGTAACAAGACTTAAAGGAAGCATAATGCGTTGCCCGCTACTCAACGCACTCAGATCAACGCCAGGATTCGCAATCTGAATTGCCGCTACATTATCTTCCGAGCCGGTGTACCACAGAACGATAGTTTGGATATCTTCTCGCACATCTCCTGCCGAAACGATATGAACAAGGTATGAACCCTCCTGCGTCTCCGGGGGCTTAGCAAGAAAGAGTCGATCACAGCCGAAACAGGCGGTCGTCAAAACGATCAGTCCGAAAACACCACCCAATCTTCGCCGTACAGGGGCCGGTCTCTGTATAGATTCGAGAACGCGCATCATCTACCTCGCGGCTACACGTATAAAACCATAGTCGAAGCCGACTCTCGTTATGGCAGCTTCTTTAAAGCGACAACCTGCTCTTTAAATTGTGGCTTAATCGTTTGCTCAACTACCATCTCGATCGAGTCACCCACATGGAGACCCTCTGCACTAACTTTTTCAGAGAGGTAAAACCCCATCGTCATCGCGTGCATCCCCACCATATTACCTGCCTCGTCACGGTAGGTTGGAATTGCTTCGTGCTTCACTAAAAGCTCATTCTTGGCCAAACCATTACCGGGGAGTCCTTGCACCACGCCTTTCACCGTAAAAGAGAAGACCTGATCAGCCCAAGCGGAAACACTCGTGACCAACACTGCACAAATCACTGCGGCACAGAAACTAATTCGCATCGACATCTTCATTCAACTCCCCCTCGTATGATCCAGATTTGAGTCCCTATGAACATACTGTACATAACAGTCACCGGAATCCCCAGCGCCGTCAAACAGAATAAAACCACATCCAGATCATTCTTGTATGACTGTATCGTCCCGAAGAGCACGCTCCAAAACAGCACGGATGAGATGACAACTACACTTGATATGATAATCGACCGCCGGAAGAAGAGATACATCGCTGTCATTAACAGACCGAGTAATACCGTCACCGGGCCCATAATCGGAATAATAACAGCTGTTACAAACGCAAAAGGAGTCATGCCAATTGAGATAAGAAGCGCTACAAGCGCCTCTCGCAGGCTTGCTCGTGGAGTTGGCTTCCTCAGTGCCCTGCCGTGAAACTTTTCAAACTCAGCTATCGTGACTCGTGATGGCACACTCTTGGTCATTTTTCTCTGCTCACTCTTAGTTCTACGCGCCGGAGTGTATCGCAACGAAACGGGGGGATAAAGGGCGCTTCGAAGATGTCCGTAATGGTCTGTGTTAGCTCAATTTACTCGTCTTCCCCGGCCTCTAGCACCAAGGATTCCCGAACGACGTGCGGGGTAAGCAGCACCGAGTCAACACTGCCACGCGAGCGCTTAAGGACACGAACTACGTATGGGCCGTCGACACACTCCTGCCCCGCTTCGGGGATTCCACTGAAGATAACATTCACGAAACCAGCTACGGTGGAGTACTCCCCTGACTCGGGTAGGGGTGCGGGAAGGAGCGCATTTACATCGAGGATAGAAGCGTGAGCGTTAACAATAAAACCGCCATCTTTCCGAGCTTCAACCGCGGGACGCTCATCGTCAAATTCATCCTGAATTTCTCCCACTAATTCCTCGACAATATCCTCGAGTGTGACCAAGCCACAGGTAACACCGAATTCATCGACGACTATCGCCATGTGCATTCGCTTGCTCTGCAACTCACGCAGCAACACTCTGATTTTTTTCGTCTCAGGAACAAAGTATGCAGGGCGCATGACATTCGCCAAGGAAAATGGCTCCTTGTCGAGAACTCGGCGCAGCAACTCTTTTGTATGAACGATGCCAACGATGTTGTCTCGTGACCCCGTATACACCGGAATCCGGGAATATCCCTCGCGACTCACCAGCTCAAGAACCTCGTCTGGCGTGGCCTCTGAATTGACAGCCGCCATCTGCGTGCGAGGCACCATGATTTGCCGCACGAGGCGCTCGTCAAAGCCAAAAACACGCTCAATTAACTCGTGCTCCGTCTTCTGAATTGAGCCCAACTCCCCACTCCGCGCGCTCTCCGCAAGAAGCAATCGAAGCTCCTCCTCGGTGTGCGAGTCTTCCTCACTCGACACTTTAATGCCAAATGGTGCTAGTACGAGCCACGTTCCGCTGTTGATTAACCACACAAGTGGCGCCGTCATCTTCGCAAACAAGCGCAGCGGAAGAGCGCAGGCGTATGTAAACTCCTGAGGATAGTAGATAGCTGCATACTTCGGGACTGCTTCTCCAAAAATAAGATGCAGCACTGTTATGAAAAGAAATCCTATCGGTATCGCTATCTTGTGCGCGAATGCTTCAGAGATCGGGAGCGACAGAGAATGAATAGCCCATACAAGTGCGTCTGCCACAATCGGCTCACCTACCCAACCGAGTGCAAGACTGGCAAGTGTAATACCGATCTGCGCCGCCGAAAGGTATGCATCAAGGCGGTCGAGCACGCCCTGCGAGAGCTCCGCTATCTTACTCCCCGAGGCAGCATCTGCCTCAACCTGTGAGTATCGAACCTTGATTATGGAGAACTCTGCGGCAACGAAAAACGCGTTAATGGCGATAATGAATAGTACGAGCGCAATTCCGAGGAACATAATGCTGGCGAGGATCTTACAGGATCATCAACCGATCCCCAAGCACTCTCCTACCTCCTGCAGGGCAACCAGCTGCTCTCGCCAGTATCTCTCGGAGCCGTAATCCACAAATACTCGTTTAAAAGCAGGATCTTCGAACCTTTTCGCTATCCAAGTGGTAAAATGCACCATTCTTAGCGCCCGCAAAGGCTCACGTAACCGGGCGGAACCAGGATCGAATGGGCGCATCGACGAATAGCCTCTCAAAATCAAATCTTGTCTCCTCATGGAGTCCTCGTCTCTCCCCGGAGTAAGAAGCCAGAGGTCCTGAATAGGGGGGCCCATGAGCGAATCGTCGAAGTCGACCATGAAGCAGCGTTCGCCCTGCCAAAGGATGTTTCCAAGATGGCAATCTCCATGGATTCTCTGAAGCGGCACGCCACTAAACCACTCCCTGGTTGTCGAAAAAATCCTCTCGGCTACCCGTAGATAGTGTTGTTCAACACTGGCGGGCAGCAATTTTTGATCGCGAAGGAATGCCAGATTGTCGAATCCATAACTATCGACCGTCAGCCGAAGACGGTGTTGAAACGTCGCTGCCGTCCCTACATTGTGAAGCCTCGCAATTAAGCGTCCGATCTGCTCTAGTTCCTCATCGGCTAGCTCGTCGCGAATTCTACCGCCAACTTTAGGAAATACCGTGTAAAGAATAGGAGCGTGCTCAACACACGCTACTGTCGAACCATCCTGGAACGGTATCGGCTGTACCACCGGTAGATCCATCGCGGCTGCATCCCGTAAAAAGCGGTGCTCTTCCTCAATCTGTTGACGATTCCATCGGCCGGGACGGTAGAACTTTACGACTCTGTATGCGTCCCAGCGCCCTGCATCTGCCGGAAGATCGACATCAAGTTCGACCTCATATACCCGGTTTTCCATGCTATTGAGAGCTAGAACTCTGCCCGTACAGCGAGTGCCCAGGCGCTCGACCGCGGCGAGAACCCGCTCGGGGGTAAGGGCAAAAAACGCCTGCGTCGCATCTGCTGAGGTTGCATCCATCCGAAGGATGCTATCCTATCGAAAGTTATTTCGCCACGCACGACCGGGAGCTGAACCTATCAGGGCAGACCTCACGCTCAGAGAGATGAAACGATAGTTTCTCAATCCCTTTTTGCTCTATCTGTGCAACTCGTTGCTTCGATAACTTTAGTATCCTTCCTATCTCTACCAGCGTACGAGGCTCCTCTCCGGTGAGTCCATAACGCATCTCTATTACTGAGCGCTGCTGATGGCTCAGAAATGCAAGATTTCGATCGATGTGCTCGCGTGTATGAGCTCGAAGCTCCTCTCCTGCTCTCTCAGCTACAGAGGAGTCTGGGTGATCCCAGGCCCCGAGATCAGCCACTACTACACGGGCACTCTTTTTCTCTCGATTATACTCACGTAGATACCCCCAAAAGATCGATTGAGTAGCGTACGTGCTAAACTTAATCCCGCGTCGGTAGTCAAAGGCATCGACGGCATCCATGAGCCCTTCCACTCCAACACTAAGCGAAGCGTCTCTGTCACGCTGCGAGAACTTTTTTCCAATACTGAGTACAAGTTTAAGATTATCCTCAATCAATCGATTGCGAATCTCGGCAGCTTTTTGCAGTAAGGTGTCAATATGCTCTACCTTCGCTGGCTGCAATCTAGCCGACGAGAGCGTGTATCGTGTCTGTTCCGCAACAAACTTTAGGTAGTTCATCTGCCGAAATAGATACTGCTCTTGATCTTTGGTTAGCAGCGCGCGCGCCATAATATGGTCTAGCAGCGTGGCGCCCTGCTCCGGACGACGCGCTGTCGCACGCGCTTCACCGAGCGGCTCTGGCGCATCCATGATTTTTTTCCAGGCATTCTTAGCTTCGAACTCTGCCTTGTTGCCGTGATACTCAATAGGCTTTTCAAGCAACTCTTGCTGACGAGCCCGAATGAACTGCATACGCTCTTCAGATGGAAGAGGTGCTTGTGTGCTGTGCTCGATACACTGCTTTGTTCCTGTCCGGGCGTGCTTCACGGGTAGAGCTGTTATCATTTTGGTAGTCTATCATGACGGTATCGCTAACCAACCCGCGCAAGCCACCATAGCTTTTTTACCTGACGATTGCGTCTCTACACAGTCATATGCAGTGGGTTTATTCTGACTCGAGTCTATGTGGGGCCTCGGTAGGCTTAATCGCCCCGACTACTGAAAGATTGCAAAGACTTACACTCGGCTATCCCCACCAGGACTGCTGAAACACGGACGGGTCAGAAGCAATCTCTACAGAACTCGTAACAACTTCTTCTTCCACGTAGCTGGCCCCACCTCGTGAACCGAGACTCCACTGGAATCAACGGCCACGGTCACGGGCATATCTTTGACCTCAAACTCGTAGATCGCCTCCATGCCAAGGTCCTCAAAAGCGACAACTCGTGAGCTGACAATCGCCTTAGAGACTAAGTATGCAGCACCGCCCACCGCCATCAAGTAGACCGCCTTATATTTCTTGATCAGCTCAACTGTCTCATGGCCCCGCTCGGCTTTCCCGATCATTCCCAGTAATCCAGTTTTTGACAGCATGAGCTCAGTGTACTTGTCCATGCGAGTTGCCGTTGTTGGCCCGGCAGGTCCAACAACTTCTCCACCCACCGGATCAACTGGCCCCACGTAGTAAATGAACCGATTGGTGAAATCTACACCTGCAGGAAGTCGCTCTCCTCTGTTGAGTATATCGGCGATTCGCTTGTGCGCGGCATCTCGCCCCGTAAGCAGTTTGCCCGACACAAGCACTGTCTCCCCTGGCTTGAGACTTTCAATCTCCGCTCGAGTGACCGTCGAAAGATCAAGCCTTCGAGCGCCCGCGCCCAAGGTAAATGAAATCTTCGGCCACTCATCGAGAGACGGAGGACTCAATTTCGCCGGCCCTGAGCCATCAAGCTCAAAGTGAACGTGCCGCGTAGCCGCGCAATTCGGAATCATTGCCACCGGAAGTGACGCCGCGTGCGTTGGGTACTCCAGCACCTTTACATCAAGCACGGTAGCCAATCCACCCAGGCCTTGTGCTCCGATTCCAAGCGTATTGACCTTATCATATATCTCAAGACGCAGCTCCTCAGCTCGAGTCTTTGCACCTCGGGCGCGCAGCTCTTGAATATCAA
>OMII01000022.1 GCA_900299055.1 Pseudomonadota bacterium
GTGCGGTAGTCAGC
Organism: Pseudomonadota bacterium; assembly: GCA_900299055.1. Lineage (GTDB taxonomy): Bacteria > Bdellovibrionota_C > UBA2361 > UBA2361 > OMII01 > OMII01. The sequence continues at coordinate 15 of OMII01000022.1, forward strand.
TTCATCCCGTTGCCACCCCTGGGGCGACACACTGATGTGTCGCCCCTTTTTTTTGTCCTTGCCGTTAAGGTAGTGGTGCAGTTGGAAGCAGCTCAACAGCCCTGACCCAGCTAGGGTAAACCGCTCCTGCTGGTGTAATTTCGTATTTTTGGCTGAGCATTAATTTCTTGTTAAGTCTGAGGGAGCTTCGGTCGATCATCACGAGGGGAGCAGAGAGACCTGTACTAGACCAAGCCTCATAAGGTCCTCTATGAAGTTCCCTTATCCTTCGGCTCTTCTGCGATCTACTATAGCTGGACTCTCGGTATTGAGCATTACTACGACAGCCTGTGCGCTCGATCTCATTGAGGAATCGACAATAAGTAAAATTTTGGTTGATAGCGATCTCGCTACTGTGTGCGATCAGGATGTATTAGATGGCTTGGAACCTACTGATGAGGCAGAAGCAAACGTAGAGTTCAATTTATGGGGCACACCAGTTAAGCCTATACAGACTATCCCTATTACGACCGAACCAATTCCACCTGAGTTCGCTCAGTGTATGCGAGATAATTGCTCGGATTATGATCGAAAAGATATGCCGTATATTCCTGGTATCAATCCGGCTCTGCCAAAAGCGAAAGATCCAAATAGAAGAGATTGTCGTGACTTTGCGAGTGATGTGCTTCAATGCGCGTATCGAGAGTGTCTCGATGCTCTTCAGCGGAATACATGTAAAGTGCGATCCCTCGGAAGATTTACCTGGAAATGCTCTCGTAAGAAGGGGAGATGGGATCTTGAGGGCCACAACCAACTACTTCTTACGTGCGGTGCCAAGAACTGGATTATTGAGCCACAAGCAGACCCCGATAGCGAAAGCTTTATCTATGACGACATTCAAGGCTCAATAGGAATATATCCTCCTGAACATCGTCCGCAGCCACCAGGGGCACAGTGTCCGCCGGCGATTGGAAAGCCATGGCCGCGTAAAACGCCGTGGCCGCCTCATTTCTTTTTCCCTTCCGAGAGTGGAGTGCAGTGAACCACCATAGAGAGCGAAAATCTTTCCTGAAGATCACTGCGCTACTTGAAAGCGGTGGTTATTTGAAGGGCAAGACTTGAGAGGAAGGTTGCCATAAACGCTATGAAAACGAGTCCAACTGGCCCTGTCGCCTCAAGCTCAAGCTTTTTAATCTTTCCTTCGATACGGGCCTCGCGTTGCGACGCGACAGCATTTGCGAGCTCTTGTAGCTGTTTCGTAATCTCTCCGCCATGCTTGCTCACCTGAGAGAGAGACATGAACACATGCTTAAGTTCGGTGTGTCCAGAAAGCCGTGCTACAAGCAAAAGCGCGTCTTCCATCGAGGCGCCTGCTTTCATGTATTGTTGAGCGTAGCGCAGGAGCTCGGTTACGGCATTATGTGAGTCCCGCTCATCTGCCATCTGAACTATCCACCGAATGCAAGGGCCAACGTCAAGTGAGCTACTGACTCCGATAACGAGCTGCTCTATTACAAGTGGTAGATAGAACATGATCTCTTCGTCACGCGCTTGGATGGCGCGCTTTAGGTAAGAGCGGGGAATCTGGGCGCCAAAGCCGAGTCCGAGGAGCACTGCTGGAGTGCAGAGAAGCCACCCTAGGTCATACGTGAGTGAGAGCGCTACCAGTGGACAGAGTACAAGAGAGCATTTACTAAAAAGTTCCACTCGATTTTTAACTGCGTCTGAAAAAATGCCCGCTCGGAAAAATAAATCAACCTCGTCTCCTGGCTCACTGGCATCTTGCAGCGCCGCTCGCGCGGCATCATTTACGGAGTCAATGGTGCTGGCGTCACAGGCATTTGAATCGCCTGTGCGGCTATAGCCAGCGGGTGAGCCTGCGAGCGCTGAGAGTGCGTGTGACGATCGTCGCCGCAAAGAGAGAGTACTATAGAGTGCGGTAGCAGATGCACCGCCAACTGCTACTGCACTAAGAGCAAGAACGAGCTGTGATTCCATAGCTACAACTTCATCTGCGTAACTTGTCTAATCCACATAAACGAGATAACGACACATAAGATCGCGCATTGCCAGATCTGCCATCCAATTGGGTGATTAAGGCTCGCACGCATCAGGCTTGGGAAGAGGATGGCGATATAAGCCTGCAAACCGAGAAGTATTAAAGTGATTAACATAATTGAGCCGCGCTGGAGTCCGACAGCGGAATGAGCCGAGCTTTTGAAATATTGTCTACGGCGTACCTGGCGGGAGAGGCGCTCGATCGATTCAGATAAATTACCCCCTATCCGATAGCTTAACAGGAGAGCCTGCACAAAGAGTTCAATCTCTGGATGGTGAATGTCTTCCCCGAAGGCGCCAATGGAACGATCCTCAAGAACGCCGAGCCTGACTCGTTCGAGCATCAAGAGAACTTCCTCACGAACCAACGACTTGCGTTCTAGTCCTCGTGCTGCAGCTTCAAGCGCTCCTGATGGAGTCATCCCTGTTTTCAGCAATCCGACCACAGACATCAGAAACTGCGGATAGTCGGCGTCGAAGCGATTACTACGGCGTTCGATGGCACGAGTAAGAATACTACGCATGACAAGAGGCCCTGCAAAAAGGCTACAGATGCGTAGCAGCGGATTCACATAAGGAGCACAAAATGCGAACAACCCACCGCTAATAACCGCGGCAACAAGATAGTATATAGCAGGTGACAGTTTCCAACGCGCATATCGTAGACGGCGTGCAATCGTAATACGCCCATCTTTTCTTGGGGCTGTCCGTTGCATGAACTGAACGTTGTTGTGCGCAAGTTCCGCTCGAGTAATGGAGGAACGCGTATGCTCCTCCTGAAATCGGATAACGTTCCTCAACTCCCGGGAACGAGAAGGAAAGAGCAGTTGCCGCAGTAGATGAAGTAGGCTTAGTAGCGCACAGCCGCCCAGGAGCACA
>OMII01000023.1 GCA_900299055.1 Pseudomonadota bacterium
AACTCAGGCTCGGGCACCATGGCTGTCTCATTTGATCTCTCATGGAACTACTCGTGGCGATTAAGTTCTGGAATCTCAAATTGGGACGCTATGTGGGTGTTTGTGAAGTACCGAAAGAATGGCGGAGATTGGCAGCACGCCTCTCTTGCCAATACGGGACACACTGCGCCATCTGGCTCAACGATAGATATCGGGCTTCGCGATCCAGCAAGCTCCTACAACATATCCACTAATCCTGGAGTTGGGGCATTTATCTACAAGAGTAGCGCTGGCTTCGGCACAAATAATTTCAACGACGTGAAGCTTATCTGGAACTATGCGCAGGATGGCGTGAGTCAGGGAGATCCGCTCGATGTGCAGTTGTATGCCATTCATATGGTCTACGTACCGCAAGGAGCGTTCTACGCGGGAGATAACGGGACTGCAGAGAACACTCTGAAACAGGGCTCTTTGGATGATGACGCCTGGTATATCGGGAGTGAAGCCGCACTAAATGTGTCGAACTCAACTGGCAGCTCTGGCGGCACCGGCAGTAATCCAACCGCATCAGTGTATTACTATATCTCCGATAACTTTTCGAATGATGATGCCGATGGCGCTACCTTCACAATCCCAGCAGCGTTTCCCAAGGGCTATAAGGGTTTCTACATCATGCGGTATGAATTAACGCAGGAACAGTGGCGTGATTTCTTTAACACGCTACCAACCACGGGCAGTGCGCGATCGAACAGAGACATCACGAGCTCAACGAGCGGTGGAAAAAACTCTGATAGTCTAGTTGATCGAAACAATATGAGCTGGGACTCAAGCTCAGCAAGCAACACAGCTACCCTGCCGGATAGAAATTCGCCGTACGGCGAAACCTACTGCAACGTAGCCATGAACTATCTCTCGTGGGACGATCTAATCGCATACCTTGACTGGGCCGGTTTGCGACCGATGACTGAGCTTGAATACGAAAAGGCTTCCCGGGGAACAGATGTCCCAGTAGGCGGAGCCTACGCATGGAATACAGCGAATGGCGACCCTGCAACCGGATTTACAAACGCTGGCAAGGTAAATGAGGTGCCAAGCAATAGCGGCGCGAATCATGCGGCAGCAAATTATCTCACAGGTCCAGTCCGAGTCGGCTCCTTCGCTTCTCTTAATTACGGGAATGCCTCGCGGGAGCTCTCAGGGAGCACATATTATGGCGCCATGGAGATGAGCGGAAATGTGGTGGAGATGAGTGTCACCATCGGCAATTCTACTGGCAGAGCCTATACCGGTATGCACGGGGATGGAGCGCTCAATTCATCCGGAGCCGCCAATGTTACTGCATGGCCAAACACAACAGGCTCTGGCTCTCGAGGAGGCGATTGGAATTACACCGGAGGTACTTCCCGACTGGCGACATCGTGCAGAGAGCAGGCTGGGGATGGAAATAGCACCAACAGCTCTCCCTCGCGTCATAAGACACGAGGTGGACGAGGCGTGAGAACTGCCCCTTAAGGCAACTTTCAACTAATGGGAAGGACGGCAGCTGCAACCTAACCGGCTGAGATCAATGTAATAAGTTGGGGAATTACTCTCGCACTGCGACTGTTGATGTATTTCCAACATCTTACCCCATGGTGCATCTACCCACGGATTGCGCCTGCTTGGAGGTAAATTACGAGCTGTCATCATAAGACGCGGGGGGGATTACTACGAGGCACGCGAGACACTACACAGCACGTGCGGACAGGCCTCTGTCAAACCGACATAGCGACACCGAATCTAATCGGCACAGCACACTTGCGCCTCATCGCTGGCTAACTCGTGCAGCTCATATCTTGCTCCTTGCAACAACGCTTTGCGTCACCTCGGTCGCTCTTGCCCAGGTAAGTGTCGTGGGATCGTCCACGTCGACGAGTTCCACAACACCAGGCGCACGAAAAACATTTTATGATTCGAGTTCAAGCAAGCACTGGGCTTTTTGGTATACAGGTTCACAAATCGACTATGCTTCATCAGCAGACGGCGTGACATGGACGACGCGCGGCAACCTTGCATACGACACAGCCAACTTCTCGGTGGCATTCAAGCTTATCTCAGGCACCGCCTACATATTTCTGGTCTCCGAGGCGAATACCTATGATGTGGTGATGCGTCGCGGTTCAATATCGGGAACTTCGATAACTTTTGACAGTGCAGTTACTGTCCTAGATGGAACCTCTACTAGCGATAAATACATTCTTCCACACGTAGCGCTGGACTCTAATGATAAGGTTTGGACCGCCGCTTTTAAGGATCGAGGAGCTGTTGGCGATCGATATCACCTAACTGCTCGCAGAACCACGAACAGTGGATCCTCTTCACTGACGTTTGATAGCGCTAGCTCGATGGGCAAGCCGGCTACCTCAATCGCTGGGGTGGCATTGGTTCCCACGGGAAGTGGTGAAATGCTTGCCGCTGTTTCAGGGGAAAGTGGCACCAATATTCTTACGTACGTATACAGCGCCGGATCATGGAGCCCAGCTGGCTCAGGCGGAGACTATGGATCAATAGTATTCTCTCGGTCGGGTTTGAATAATGCGGTGAACGCTCTCGCCCATGATTCGAGCGGAAACATCTACGTCGCAGGCACATTCACAGGAACCAACAACCAACAGACACTCTCTCGCATCGCCAAGTGGAACGGCACCCTATGGTCATCTTTGGGTTCTGGCATTAGCGGAACGGTTTCTGCGGTGTCTACTGACGCAAGCAGCAATGTCTATGCTGGAGGACTCTTCTCGACAGCCGGCGGAGTTGCTGTCAATTCAATAGCTAAATGGAATGGTTCCTCCTGGACGGCGCTCGGCTCTGGGTTAAACGGCCAAGTCTACGCCATCGCAACAGACTCAAACGGAAACGTCTATGCAGGTGGAATATTCACTGCCGCTGGAGGAACTACAGTTAATAGAGTAGCGAAGTGGAACGGGACCGCTTGGTCAAGTTTAGGTGCTGGCGCGGGCAGTGGAAATGTCTTTGCTCTCGCTATCGACTCAGGTAACAACCTCTTTGCAGGGGGATCCTTCACTAGTATTGATGGAGTTGCAGCTAATCGAATTGCGAAATGGAACGGTACCGCTTGGTCAAGCCTAGGCGCTGGCACGACTGGGGCTGTGCAAGCGCTCACGATAAACACTAGCGGCGATCTTTTCGCTGGCGGAACCTTTTCCGGAGCTGGTGGCGTAACATCAAATAACATCGCCAAATGGAATGGCACATCTTGGTCGGCTCTTGGTAGTGGAGTCGTAGAAAATATCCTCGGTGTGACAACGCTTGTCGCTGACTCGAGCGGTAATCTCTACTCAGGAGGTTGGTTTACGAGCGCAAGCGGAATATCCACGAATTATGTCGCGAAATGGAATGGTAGCGCCTGGTCGGAACTAGCTGGCGGGGCAAACAACAAGGTGTACGCGCTCACAATTGATTCAAGCGGTAACCTCTATATGGGTGGATTATTTACCACCGCAGGGGATCTAGCTGTGAACTATATCGCAAAATGGAGCGGGACTACATGGTCAAGCGTTGGTGAGGGTATGGATGGCCGCGCAAACGCCCTCGCTATTGATTCAAATGGAGACCTTTATGCGGCCGGGTCCTTCAAAAAAGCCGGGGCTGTGGCGGTAAATTACATCGCCAAATGGAATGGAACTTCTTGGTCGAGCCTTGGGTCAGGCCTGAATGGAGTCGCCAATACGCTCACCTTCGATCCCGGCGTAAGCCTTTATGTGGGAGGAGCTTTTTCGAATGCAGGTGGCACCACCGCTAACTACGTCGCTGCCTGGAATGGTGTCTCATGGTCGAACCTCGGCAGTGGGGTAAATGGCGCCGTCAATTCTATTTACTTTGATGCAGGTGGGACCTTGTATGTAGGTGGCGCCTTTTCGAGCGCAGGAGGAGTCACAGTCAACTACATAGCGGCCTGGAATAGCGCCTCGTGGTCCGCTCTCGGAACCGGTATGAATAACCCTATATCTGCTCTCACAGTGGATTCTAGTGGCGACCTTTTTGCGGGCGGAGCCTTTACGACATCCGGCGGTGTGACGACCAACTATATAGCGAAGTGGAACGGCTCCTCATGGAGTGCCCTCGGAGGTGGCATGAACGGAGCTGTTGCTGCGCTCGCGCTCGACTCAGGAGGTACCCTTTACGTCGGAGGTGCCTTCACGACTGCCAGTGGGACCGGCGCGAACTACGTCGCGGCATGGAACGGCAGCTCCTGGTCTGCTCTTGGGGGTGGAACCACTAACACAGTAACCGCCCTTGGGGTCGACTCAAGTGGCTCTCTTTACGCCGGAGGTTCTTTCACTGCCGCTAGTGGTGTCACTGCGAATAGAATCGCCAAGTGGAATAGTGGCTCATGGACTGCTCTTGCGGCGGGGGGCTCGAGCTCAGTGAATAGTCTTGCGATAGATCCCGCGGATAATATCTATGTAGGAGCATCACCACACCTCGTATACCTCCAACCCGTTGCCGCTAACGATCTACTATCGAGTTCGACGGCCTCTCTCGTGGCAGGTTCTAGTGGGGTGGCACACCTCTTTTACGTGGACAGTGAAGACGATGTCATTATGAAGAGCTACTCAGTTTCTCCCGCGTCCTGGAGTAGCGCGACTACGGTACTCACCGGCTCTGCTACATCGGTCACAGGTGGGTACTACACCTCCAATACTGACCTTGTGGCTTGGTTCGTGGACAGTGGCGTCGTGAAATACTCAGAGGCGAGCAGCCCGTATACCTCATGGTCTGCGCCCACTACGGTTAGTTCGACCGGAAGTCCGCAGGCTATCTCGAACTCACTAGACTCCGGAGGGCACTATCAGATAGCAGCGTTGTGGAACAGAAGCGGTAGCTCTGTCGGAGAAGTGGTCAGCTCACTGAGCGGACCTACCCCTACGCCCACGGCAACACCGACCTGGAACATCTCATGGCGAAACACTAATGAGCAGCTTTCGATATTTGTATCCTCGACGTCGCAACAAGGAGGAGGATGGAATGGCCTCGAAGGGATGCGTGCTGAATGTCAATCCTTAGCGCAGGCCCAAGGGTATGGCGGTACCTGGTATCCCCTTGCGTCAAGTTCCACCTGGGATGCTCTTGACGTCACAGGCACGACAGGGACCGGCGCAATCTGGAATATGAACAGCCAGATCATCGCCAATAATCGGGCTCAATTATGGAGCGGGGCTCTCGATTATCCAGCCGCATATCTGGAAGATCGCTTGAGCGAGTACGCCGGAGATCTCTACACGGGAACCGAGGCCACCGGAGGAAGATCTTCCAGTTATTGTCTTGATTGGACTTCAAGCATCCAAGAGGAAAATGCCATAGTGGGAGCGGTTCCTGATACCTCCGATGGTTGGATGAATGCCACGTCTGTGGGTTGCGATACTTCTCTACCAATTTACTGCATCGGTAATTACGTCGCGCCTACTTTTACGCCGACGGCTACCCCGACCAGCACTCCTACCATTACACCCACTATTACCCCCACGGCAACGCGCACGAACACCCCTACAATCACACCAACAGCGAGCCCGACAGCGACTCCATCTGTAACTCCTACGTCGACTCCAACTTCAACTCCCACAACCACGCCGACATCTACCCCCACAGCCACTCCTACCCGTGGTGGTCCACAAAGCGCAGCGATCAGCTCCAACTCCCCGATTCTAACTGATGTCAACTCAGGCTCGGGCACCATGGCTGTCTCATTTGATCTCTCATGGAACTACTCGTGGCGATTAAGTTCTGGAATCTCAAATTGGGACGCTATGTGGGTGTTTGTGAAGTACCGAAAGAATG
>OMII01000024.1 GCA_900299055.1 Pseudomonadota bacterium
GTATTCACGGGGAATACCTATCTTGAGCCCCTTGATACTAGTGCCGATGATCTTCTCGAAGTCTGGAACTGGCTGATTCACAGACGTTGCATCATTCGGGTCCTGTCCGCAGATCGCTTGTGTTGCAATTGCACAGTCGCGCACATTGCTCGCAAAAGCGCCAACCTGATCAAGAGATGACGCATACGCGATCACGCCAAATCGGCTTACGCGACCATACGTAGGCTTGAGACCGACAATACCGCAGAAAGCGGCAGGTTGCCTGATCGATCCACCGGTGTCAGTGCCGAGCGTGACTGGGCAAATTCCAGCGGCGACGGCTGCAGCGGAACCTCCACTCGAGCCACCTGGAACGTAATCGGGATTCCATGGATTTCTAACAGGGCCGTACGCCGAGTTCTCATTTGATGAGCCCATCGCGAACTCATCCATGTTTAACTTGCCGATTGAAATGGCTCCTGCGGTCTTTAATTTTCGCACCACTGTCGCGTCGTATGGCGGAATGAAATTGTGCAGTATTTTGCTACCTGCAGTTGTGCGGACGCCTTTGGTGCAGATGACATCCTTGATTCCTACAGGAACTCCGAGTAGTGGACCTTGCTTGCCAGCCTTAAGGAGCGCATCTACGCGCTGAGCATCCTCAAGGGCGCTATTACGCGATACTTCAATGAAGCAGTTCAATGATTGAAGCTTCTCTGCTTTGGTGAGGGCTGCTGTCGTAAGCTCAACGCAGGAGAACTGCTTCGATTGAAGTCCCTCCCTGATAGCCGATATGGAGAGTGAAGGTAGATCTGTCATACGGTGTAATTACTCCACGATCAGAGGGACTCGAATGAAGCGACCTGAATGGTCGGGGACGTTCTGTAAGAGTGATTCAGCAGGAAGCATCTCTTGAACTGGAATTGATTGTTCCCCGAGCGGGGAGACGGGCGCGGAGCTTCCGACGGTCTCGACCCTATCTTCACGCAGGACGTTGGTTGCTCCGTGAACGTGGCTCATGGGCGCTACCTGGGATGTGTCAACCTGGTTAAGCCTTTGGACATACTCCAGGATTGAGTTGAGATGGTTTGTAATGACGGGTTTAAAGGAAGCTTCAATCTCGAGGCGGCTAAGCGAAGCGAGCTTTTCTACATCGTCTTCTGAAATCATGGTTAATAATCTAATGTAATTATATAGTTAACGTTTTCTTGCGAGATTGTATATACTTGAAGACACAGTAAAATCCCAGCAGAATAAAGCATCTTTACGGCGGGGAATCAATGTCGATAGAGGCAGCCAGGGTCTATCTAAGTAATTGATATCGTCGCGAGAGAAGTTCGATATGAAGACGAAAAATTCCAGCACATATGACTATGACCTGATTGTAATCGGCAGTGGTCCGGCAGGGCAGCGAGCAGCGGTTCAAGCCGCAAAGCTTCGTAAGAAGGTTGCCATCATCGATAAACGAGAGGTGGTGGGAGGTGTCTGTGTCAACACGGGAACCATCCCCAGCAAATCCTTCAAAGAGGCTGTCCTTTTTCTTTCAGGATTTCGTCAGCGTAATATGTATGGCGCTGGGTATCGAGTAAAAAGCGATATCACGATGGCCGACCTCACGTTTCGCTGCAATCGGGTGATGCAGCTCGAAATAGAAGTGATTAAAAATCAGCTCAATCGAAATCATGTCGACACTCTCTATGGCCACGCTTGTTTTGTAGACCCCCACACCATCGAGATTGCTTCCCACTCTGGGGTAGTCAGAAAAACAGCAGCGATGTTCGTTATTGCGGTGGGGGCCAGGCCCTATCGCCCCCCCAACATACAGTTTAATGGACAATCGATTTTCGATAGCGATGATGTTTTAAACTTGAAGACCTTGCCTCGAGAGATGACCGTCGTAGGTGGTGGCGTGATAGGCACTGAGTACGGGTCAATGTTTGCAGCCCTAGGGGTCACCGTCACCATGGTAGACGCACGCAAGAGGCTGCTCGGCTTTGTTGATGAGGAGTTGATAGACACCTTCCATTATCAAATGAGGAACCTGGGGGTTCGTTTGCGCTTGGGTGAGGAGGTGGAGAGCTGCTCAACTCGTGAAGACAATCAGGTGGTAACGGTTCTCAAGAGTGGCAAAGTAATAATCTCAGATTGTGTTCTTTACTCAGCTGGCAGAGTCAGCGCCACAGCAGAGCTGGGGCTGCAGAGTGTTGGTATTAGCACCGATGACCGTGGAAAACTCTCGGTCAACGAACACTACCAAACCAGCCAGCCGCACATCTATGCTGCGGGAGATGTTATCGGCTTCCCAGCACTTGCTTCAACCTCAGCGCGTCAAGGAAGGCTCGCTGCTTGTCACGCTTTCGGTGTCAGCGAGTCGATGATGGAAGTTCCCTTGCCATACGGCATTTATGCTATTCCCGAGATCTCTTTTGTCGGCGCGAATGAGGATGAACTCACCAAGCAAGGGATACCATATGAGACGGGAATAGCGCGTTATCGAGAGATCGCGCGCGGACAGCTACTCGGTGATGAGCATGGTATGCTCAAGGTGCTTTTCCATCGCAAGACAGAGGAGATCCTGGGAGTCCATATTATAGGCGAGTATGCCACAGAGCTCATTCATATCGGCCAAGCGGTGATGGCATTAAAGGGAGGGCTCACGTATCTCCGAGATGCTGTGTTTAATTACCCAACCCTCGCGGAGTGTTATAAAGTCGCCGCGCTCGATGGATACAATAAACTAAGAAAATAACCTATTGGAGAGATGTACTCTCTATTTTTCTGATCGTGACCTCGGCAATTCATGCTACATAAAGGCGCATGAAGTCCAACACCGCCTGTGTCGAGCTTTCTGCGCCAGCTGAGAAAGAAGTGGCGGTAAGTGCGCGCCTATTACGCGCGCTCTCACACATCATTCGTGGCGATCTCTCAGTAGTGACAAACGATCTAAGTTATCTAAGTACCATCGCTCCGTCGGAAGAATGTATGAGGCCGCGAGCGCGTTGTGAGAGTGCCGCCGCGACCCTAGCAAAGGTAAACATCATTACGAGTGGCGTTTTCTTGGAGTCGGTGTGGCTCGTCGATGTAGTACGTGAGCTTGGATCTGGTGTGGATGTTGATCCCGTGAAGCTGCAAGCAGATGTAAGTAAGCTCTCGTGGATTGGCCAAACACTGAGGACTCTACTTGGTCCACTGACTTTTCAAGGCGCGACTCCTGAGAGCGAGGGCTATGTCGGTATCAAATGGTTGGCGTCACGACCCTTAGGTCATTCGCGCGGGGGGTGTTTTGCTTCAATCAGTGAATACGCGGGACACGAACTGAGAGAACGCGATGTAATAGATGCGGCGCTTCTCGATCTCGTTTTTCAGTCGTTTGGCTGGAAGCAAAGTATTGAGGCTAGCACAGATAGCATAACGCTCTGTTTGACGGTGCAGCGAAGCGATGCGAGGGATAAAAGATGATGACTGATGTTCTTCTTATTGATGACGATGAAGAGTTAATTCACAGTTTAACGCGGGTTCTGTCACCACTCATTACACCGCGCACATTAGGTGCGGTGACGAGCGCCGAGAGGGCAAGGAGCCTCCTCGTTAATAACAATATGCCCTCAGTGGTAGTGCTCGATCTATGCCTCGACGAGAGTGACGGAGTGGATAGTGGATTCACTCTTCTCTCTGATATTACGGAGCGTGACTCTACAACACGAGTAATCGTTCTCACGGGTCATGGGAGCACAGCTCACGGAATACGTGCGCTCCAGATGGGTGCTGCAAGCTTTGTAGAGAAGCCAGCTAACCCGGAGCATATCGCGGCGCTCATAAAAGACGCTTGTTTTCAGGCAGAGATTCGAAAGGAACTTGTTTCTGTAAAGCGAGCGCAGCAGCCATCGCTCGAGAGAAGTCTGATTGGGTCAAGTGAGCTTATGCGAGAGCTGCGAGAGCAGATTCAATTTGCTGCTGCGATCGGAAGGCCTGTGCTTCTCACGGGGGAGACGGGAACCGGGAAAAGTTACTGTGCGCGACTCATTCACGAGCTGAGTGATAGACGAAGAAACAACTTCGTACATTACCATCCAAACTTCGGAAGTGGTGATCTTGTTCAGAGTGAGTTGTTTGGGCACGTCAAGGGAGCGTACACCGGAGCCCAGGAGGCACGCCGCGGCCTTGCCCTCGAGGCAGATAGAGGCACGCTCTTTATCGACGAGCTAGACGAGGTTACCCACGAGACGCAGATTCGCTTACTAGATCTGCTGCAGGAACAGCGAGTGCGTCCAGTTGGCTCAGACTCATACACCGCAGTGGCGTGTCGCTTCATGGCTGCAACGAACAGGCCGATCGAGGAGGCTCTGGAGAGCGGTAAAATTCGTCGTGACCTCCATCATCGTTTAGCTCATTGCGCTATCGCCCTTCCTCCCTTGAGGAATCGGCTAAGTGATATCCCCGAATTAGCGGAGTCGATACTAGACAACCTTCGCTCGCGTGAGGGAATTCACGTATTTGAGTTATCAGAGGGAGCCTTGGAAGTTTGCCGAGCGCATTCATGGCCAGGTAATATCCGAGAGCTTCAGGGCGTTGTAGAGCGGGCGGCACTTTATTCTCACTATAAAGGAAGAAGGATAGTTGCCCGAGACGATCTCGGCGCGATTGCGCGAAACGAGGCCTTTCCGCTGTCAGGCCAGGCAGCTGAGTCTTTTCATTCGCGCGTTGAGACGTATAAGCGCACGCTTGTACGGCAAGCACTCGATAGTTGTGCGGGAAATCAAGTGCACGCGGCACGATTGCTCCGTGTCGATCGCGGAACGGTTCGACGATTAGGCTCTACTCGATAACGCATCGCAGGCTACAAGGCGATATTACGAGCGCTGTGATTGGGAGGGCACATCTGAGCGCACTATCCTGGTGACTTTGATGGCTATGTCATAACGTTCAGGCACAAGTTCAACAGCTGCTCGAAACGCGCCGTGAAGAAGCGTATCTACGAACACCGCCCCACATGCAGGATTGAGTTGTCTCGCCCTGATTTGCTGAATTCCGCTTGGCTCAAATTGTGTGGCACCCACAAGAGCGTTGATGTGCTGCAGTGCCTCGGCCAGAATAAACGATGAGCCACAATGTCCCAGTGCCATCCGAGAACCCCGGAGGTCGATAGCACGCAGCTCCTCTCGAAGCGCGTCACATGAAAGCAGGGGACACACGGCGAAGTCTGGCCCGCCAGACAACGGGGATTGAACTTGAGAGAATGCTGGGCCCAATCTATAGCGATGAACACCGTATGCTGATAGGGTCAACCATCCGTTGGGGTCGTGCATCTCGGACAAAAAATTAATGACCGGAGTATTCTGATGTCCGTCGCGAATGGCTCGCACTGAATGGGTGAAAATACGACACGACGAGCTCGCCAGCTCTGGAAAGCTAGAGCGTATGAAAAGGCGATACGCGTGCATCATATCTCGTGCGAGCTGGGTCTCATATCGAGTCATGTTCTCTTCGAGTGCCCCAATACCGCCCTCATCTCGGCATATTGAGAGGTGTCCTCGTACGAGCGCGCGTGTGCGCTCGATTGAGCCGTATCCCGCAGCCGCTGGCAGCGATTCGAATAGAGATTGATGTGGTTGCCCGGGTTGAGGGGGATTAGTGAGCATATACGCAGAACTTCAGACCTGTCGCATACTAGCATTCTTGCGGGTCCTAAGCGTGGCCTTGGAGGTGTAGATGCGTAAATTTGCCTGGTTCAGGCTTGCCCGCGGCAAGGGGTTGGAGTGATTATGAAAACCGGCTCTACCTGACTAGGCTCGACCCATGAAACTATGCCTTGATTATACTGCTTACTTCGCCGTGCGAGGACTTTTCTGGATTTTGGGACTTGCTCCGCAACGGGCCCGAGTTGCGATGTTTTCGACGCTGTTTCAGCTTGTCTTTTCTCTCATCCCTAAGATTCGCCGGACCATCGTAAAGAATCTCGCGATCGCGTTTCCCGACACATCCCTTGAGTGGAAAAGATCGCTCATCAGAAAAAACGCTACAGAGATGGGCCGCCTACTTGCTGATACGATACGGCTATCGTCTCTCGATTCACGGTGGGTACATGAGCACGTTCAGATACCGATTCTAGACAGGTTTGTTGCCGCTCACACGAACGGAAAGGGAGTGCTCGTGGCCACTGGTCATCTGGGAAGCTTTGAGTTGTTGGGGCACTCGATAGGATTGATGGGACACCCACTCGCAGCCATCGCGAGAAAGTTCAAATCTCCACGGCTTGATCGGTGGTGGACGGGGCTTCGCGAAGCTACAGGTAATCGCATCATTGATCGCAAAGGTGCGTTCAAAGAGATGATTCGAACGATCGAATCTGGCACCTCTGTGGCGGTGCTCTTTGATCAGAATGTTAAGATCAACCATGCGGTATTCGTGGATTGGCTTGGAAAACCTGCGGCGACTACACGATCGCTCGCCTTGGCTGCGATTAAAACCGAGGCACCGATATTTGTTGCTTCGATACGTTACGTGGGTGACGACCGTTACGTAGTAGACGCGGTCGAGTGTGACTTTAGTAAATTATGGCGGGATGTCGCGCTGACGGATGACGACCGAATTAGAATAATAACCGACGAGATATCTCACAAGTATTGTGACATGATTCGGCGATTTCCTGAGGGATGGTTTTGGCTTCATCGCAGGTGGAAAACGAGACCCAGCGAAGATTCGGAGAAGGTTTATTGATGAAGAGAGTTGGATCGGAGTTGAGAGAGATCTTCGTAGCAGCGATGTTTTTATGCGTGATGGTGTTGATTGCCGTACTCCGGTGGCCATGGTCAGACGGATTGTGGCTAGATGAAACACTGTCAGCGTGGACGGTATCTGCGGGGCTCCAAGATGCGTGGAGGAGGGCCCTTGACTTTCAAACTCAATCACCACTTTTTTATGTTATTGAGTGGTTCATCGTACGCGCTGGAGGGAGCTCCGAAGTATCGTTACGCCTTGTGA
>OMII01000025.1 GCA_900299055.1 Pseudomonadota bacterium
TCTGATGGTTCAGTGTGCGTATGAGGTGCTCTTTGGTCGTCCGCTCAAGGATGACATCAAGGGCAGATCCGGTTCGTTCGCCACAAAGCTCTCGGCATCTGATCTGAGCATTCTTTCGGAGCGTTATGTCGATGGGCATGGCCGCTGGTCGCTAAATACCGACATCTTGGCTCGATATCGTGGAGAAGAGCCAGAAGCATCAGTGTGGCAGTTCGAGTATCGAAACTCAGAAGAAAGCGAGGCTGCTGCGGTGCGACTTGCAGAAGTATTAGATCAAGATCTTCCACTTGGGTCACTGGACCGACCAGTAAAAGAGCTTCTGTTCGAGCGCTCTTACGATGAGCTCAATCAGATCGAGAGAGCTTTTTATGACCTAACTGATCCCAAAGTGCCGCTTCGCGAGGTGTTAGAAAGTTGTCTGTCGCCGGATGCTTTTACGGCAATTGAGCTTCTTGTGGCGGGGATTGATAGTGGATCACTTGTCCAACATATTCATGATGATCCAGCATCTGCAATCGCCTTAAAGGAGTTGCCGTGGCGTCATGTGGGATCTATTCGGGAGATATTTCAGCGAGTGCATTTTGTCGCACTGGATGAGTATCTTCTTAAAGAACTATCCGGCCTGTCAGAAGAGTTGATTGTCGATTGCCTCTCGGCCGTGCTGGCCCCGGAGGTATATGAGACCCGACGAACGTTTATTTCGCTCAAGCGTGAGACTGTGCATGACATTGATCCGCTCAAGCACAACTGGACCGGAGACATTCGACGTATTATGGCCTATGAGCGATGCTTTGATGTCCATTTTCCTCGATTGAGAGTGCACCTGAAGCATTTAGCTGCCAAGCAGATTGTGTCTCCAGCACTTTTTGCTGAGATCGTTCTATGCTTAGAAGGGGTTGATCCGGAGATTAATCAACGCCTTCTTGAATGTTTTGACGCAGTAGATATAAACGTTTTGATAGCGATTTTACGAGCCAATAAGGGAGATCAGAGAATAATCGAAGAAACGTATGATCTTCTCAATCCAGATGCTCCGCTTCGCCGTGCTGTAAAAGAGATGAAGGTTGATCTCGACCAGATTAATGAGACATTACTGCATATAGAAGGCTATTCTGCTAAAGATGTGGCTACGGAAATATACTCTGTAACATCCGCTCATAGTGGTGATGAGTTGGGAATCGCGATCTTAGATATTGTTGCTGCACCATCGGCGCAACGCGCCAATAAGCGTATCCCAGACGATATTAACTGGATGGATGAGATGGTATTCCAAATTGCGCTGGCTTATCAGCGTGAATATCGCGCAGATCTCGTCAGCGCGTGTCGCTCGAAGGGAGTGCCGGAGCCGATGCTAGAAGAGCTTACAAGTAGGGTCTTTGGTCTTGAAGTGTGTGCATCAGCTAGAGACCTCTTTAATTTGATTAAGACCTATAAAGATGGTGTGACTCCACCTGAGTACGCCGAGCAGAAGATCTGTTCATACCTCGAGAGTCGAGGGGCACGCCATCGGGACCGGCTTGTAAGAGCCTATAACGCCTTCTGGGCGCATACCCCGGGGTACGCAAGTGTGATCGACGATATTACACGTTTTTTCAAGGACACGACTGTTAAACGCAAGATGCACGCTATGCTGCTAGGTGTAGGAGGTGACAACCGAGGTGGAGCCGCGAAGCCTGTAGTGCTTCACTAAATCGAGCGAGTCTTTTAGTACGGGGGGCTTGTGCACCCGGAGCTGCTCACCAGAGCTCAACTCCTTAATGTCGGTCAGAAACTCAGGCTACCTTTAGGAAAAGCTATACAGTAGTGCCTAGTCATTCTCTAAAGCAATTTCTGAGAGGGGCAGTGAGAGTTGCCGTGTTCAATGTAGTACAGACAGAAAGGTCTCTTACGACTCAGCGGGCGAGAGCCGCTGAAATGTATGTATATTTACGAACACCTGGGCCTAATGCTTGACGGCGGAGGCGCCCGGCCCTACCTCACCCGGTCGTGGATTTGATTAGGAGAGCCTGTAGCGTTACCCTTAGAAAGGAAGGAAGGCATTCAGGATTTCATGAGTTTCTTCAACTTTCCGATGCTACGGAGCATGGGGCTCTGTAACACAGGAAAGTGAGGAAATATGACCCGCAGTGCCGAGGAGATCCGCAAGGTCCTCCGAGATGGCCGAAGGATGGTTCACGAAGCGGTTGAAAAACTGCTTCGTGAGGAGCTCTCTCTCGAAGGGGAAATCAAGGGAGAGAGCCAGCTGGACGACCTGTACATGGACTCGCTCGACGTGGCCAATCTCGCCATTGCGCTGGAGTACCGCTTCGAGATCGTTCTGTACTACGATGTTTTGGACCGAGGCGGGTCCAACATCACGATCGACCAGATCGTTGATTTGGTTGTCAAGAAGATGTTGGCGACGTAGCTCTCGCTAGGCCGCAGCAGGTTGGTTTTTTAGGTGGTTTAGCGCCTTCCTTCCTGCTTTACCTCTACCTCTGTAGAGGGGCTACTATTCTCCACACCCCGCCGGCCCTGCATGAGCGAGGCTTCAGACAGCGCATCACCGATATCAAGACACGTTAGCGACAAGGAGCTAGACTGCACCCTGTTTGATGAGTCGGCAGGGTGCAGGGGGAGAGGTAAAAGCCACCATCACTTGATGCTACCTACCGCCCAGTCGCACGGGGACTAGGATGAGGTGTCTTTCAGAAAAAAGCAGTGTGCATGTCGAGTTCATTAGATTTTCAGATCGCTCATGCCGAAGGCAAGAGTGGTTCGATATCGATGGAGTAAGGAACATCCGAGGATGCCGTGTGTCCTTGCTCTGAATCCAACTTCTTGGTCAAGGCTCGCTAATCTGCTTGCACTCTAGGAGCTCCATCTGGCAGTTCTTTGCGAGCTCCGATTCGCAGCAGGTTCGTGCTTCTATGGATCCCCTCTAGAGGACCGCATTAGTCATCGGGACTTCATTACCCAGTGCCTAGCTTTTGTATCCTATCTCAAGCTCGCTTATTCGGTGGTCTGGGGTTAGGGGAGAGCTGGGGCGAAGGGGATTGTTTTCTTATTGCGAACGGTTCGTACAGTATAAGAGAATCAGATTTATCAGCTATGTATTATTCTCTCAGGCTCAGATCGGTCACAATTGTCGCCATTTTTGTGGCTTTTTTGCTTGCGGCAGCCGTCAGTATCGCAGCCAACTCACCTATTAGCAGCTGCTCAGGTCCTCTCAAAGCAGACTTCTCTACCTACTGGATTGCTTCTCGTTGGCTCCTGTATGGTGGCGATCCGTTTGATCCGACTGAAATAAAAAAATATGCGGATTCGCTTGGATGCACGCTCACGGGCCCCTCGTACATATTACCCTGGCTTTTAATTGCCCTCTTTCCATTAGCGAGCCTTCCGCTGGATATCGCGAGCGTGCTTTGGTTTCTTCTAAACGCATGGATGGTTGCTCGCGTAGCCATCTGGAGCATAAGAAGTTATAGCTCGATTGAATTGTCTCGACCGGTCATTGCGCTCGCTCTCGTCGCGTCGCCGGGAGTCCTTTTGTGCCTCACCTTCGGTCAATTCGGTATAGCCTGCCTCTGGGGAATGGTTCTCGCGGCCGAATTCTACCGGCGAGGCAGTCGATTGCTGCCACTAGCCCTGATCGTTGGTAGCCTCAAGCCTCATATCGGCTGGCTTTATTGGATCCTGGTCGCAAGATTGCTCATCCAGCACCGAAAGTTCGGGGTAATCATACAAACGGCCCTCATCGCGGCCACATCGGCTACCTTCGTGTTTCTTTGGGTGCCAGGATCATACGATTCGTGGACGCGCGTGTACGGCAGCGGGCTCTCATGGATGGGGGCATCTGTTGCTACACCTATACGGGTTTTTGCCTCGAACGCCGGAGATTCCGCCCCGATATGGCCAGTTGTGGTGATTATGTTTTTGGCGGTCACGTTTTCTACGTACCGACTCTGGCGACCCGCCAGTCGAATCGATCTGCGAGCAGAGCTTCCATGGCTCCTCGCTTTATCAATCTGCACCTCTCCGTACGTGTGGAGCTTGGACTTCTGCGTGCTCTTACCAGCCGAGATAGTCGCGTTATCGAGCATACGGCCGACTAGTGAGGTGCATCACGCGACGCGACTTATTGCTCCGCTACTAGTCATCATTGCTCGCATAGGACTGGTCGTCCAGATCCTTGTCCAAGGAGGGGGCTGGCGTACATGGTGGTATCCGCCGATTGTGCTCCTAGCGTTTTTCCATCACTTGTGGTGTGAGAAAAGTACCACCAAAGTTCACGAGTGAGATGGCGAATAGCCGAGGGAGAAGCGTCACTGGCGGTTTCACCATGGTGAGGCGCTGGTTTAACGCACTCTCGCTTTAGCAAAGCTTCTGGGAATTATCGAGGTATCAGTGGTTGAATCGATAGCCGATTCGAGATGACCTTTGGCTCCTGGTTTCAGGCAAAAAGAGGTAAGCGCCGATAGAGGAAGGCCCTCCGAGATGGCCGAAGGATGGTTCATGAAGCGGTTGAAAAACTGCTTCGTGATAACCTCCCTCTCAAAGGAGAGGTGAAGGGCGAAAGCCAGCTGGAGGATTTCGGGATGGACTCACTCGATCTGAGCGACTTTGTTTTTGCCCTCGAGGATCGCTTCTCGATGGATCTGATCGACGAGGTCCTGGACCGGGGCGGGACCAACATCACGATCGACCAGATCGTTGATTTGGTCGTGAAGAAGTTGTTAGCGACGTAGCTCTCGCTAGGCCGCAGCAGGTTGGTTTTTTTAGGTGGTTTAGCGCCTTCCTTCCTGCTTTACCTCTACCTCTGTAGAGGGGCTACTATTCTCCACACCCCGCCGGCCCTGCATGAGCGAGGGCTCAGACAACGCATCACCGATATCAATACACGTTAGCGACAAGGAGCTAGACTGCACCCTGTTTGATGAGTCGGCAGGGTGCAGGGGGAAAACAGTCATGCTCGTGTACTACTCCGCATCTGAAATTTCTAAGAACTGGCGATATATGCTCAATCTAGACGAGGCTATAATCCGTCCGGCATCGGGAACTGCAAAATGTCGCGCTGTAGTATCGACTTCATCAAGCCATAGCCCACGTGTCAGAGGTAAGGTTTGTTAGACTCCGTTGGCTTGCCAAACGCGGATCCGTAGGGCTCCTATTTCATCGAGCAGCTTAGGCTGGTCTTTCACATCGAACGAAATAAGTTCGAATTGCTCGGGGAGCCAAGGGAGAGGGCTAGCCGTATCTACTTTCATCTTCATATCCGTAAAGGAATGGCATACCTGTGATCATGCGTGGGGGTGCTGCGCTCAGCAGGTCTGATACCCAAACCCTATGGCAGGTTGGCATGGCTGAGCGCATCCGAAAAGGCGCACGGTGCCGGCTTTTTCTGTGTTAAATTGATGCCAGAGCACTACCTCGAGCTAGTCGTATGGTCTGGAACGGCTAAGTGACTATGTGCTAGGCGCCCAGTAATGAGCAGACTATGCTGTGCGAAGAGAGATAGCCACACTGCGTATGCAGCAAAATGGTCGAAGATGTGATACATACGAGCGGACCACAGGTATAAGACCATCTCTTTGACCTCGGTGAATCACATGAGCATCATTCATTCAATCTTTGGCGGACTTGTCCCGAAATCAGAAGCTAATACTTCACTGTATCCGTTGCAGACCCTCGACTCGTCAGGAGCTCCGGTCGATGTAGGCCAGCATCGAGGGAAAGTTGTGCTCATCGTGAATACTGCTTCGAAATGTGGATTTACAAAACAGTACGACGCGCTCGAGCAGCTTCATAAGAAATATGGGGAACAGGGACTCGTTGTACTCGGTTTCCCGAGTAACGATTTTATGGGACAGGAGCCTGGCTCAGACGCTGAGATCGAGTCGTTTTGCAGGATCAATCACGGTGTGTCATTTCGATTATTTCCTAAGGCGCCAGTGGTGGGAACGAATAAGCAGCCTGTCTTTGCGGCGCTTACGACACGTGGGCCGCGCGAGATCCAGGGGGAGGTTCGTTGGAACTTCGAGAAGTTTCTGCTCGATAGGGAAGGGCGCCTGGTTGGTCGCTGGAGGTCGTATGTCCATCCGGGCTGGGGGGTATTTGAGAGGGCTATCAGGAGAGTTCTTGCGGCATAACGGGTGCCACTCGCCCGTTTGTTATGAAGCGGCCTATCGCGATGTGCAAAACTCCGTGCCAGTAAAACTGGCAGGGCTTTTGCCCTACATCACTATAGGTTGTTGTTTTGATCCGCATCCGCGAATTGATAGCGTTCTCCGAAGGCCCGGATTTCGCAAAGGACTACCGGGAGAACGCCATAGGCCTCAAAATCCCTGAATTTTCACGCCCCTGCGTCTACCATGCTTCGCGGCGCCCCTAGTTCGCAAAGCCGAACAAATTCAGGTAGTATCACCCGCATGATGAAGCCGGAGTTGTTAGCCCCAGCGGGTAGTCTTGAGAAACTAAAAGTCGCAGTGCTGTACGGCGCAGATGCGGTGTTTTTTAGTGGACAGAAGTTTAGCCTCCGAGCCCGGGCGGATAATTTTACCCTCGACGAGATTCGAGAAGGTGTTGAGTTCGCCAACGCCCGTGGTGTGAAGACATACATAACGCTTAACGCCTTTCTCCATGATGACGATTTGGAGGGGTTAGGGGAGTTCTGTAAGTTCCTCGATGAGATCGGCGTAACTGCTGTGATCGTCTCAGACCTCGGCGTTATTGATGTCGTACAACGCCACTCCCGGCTTAACGTTCATCTTTCAACGCAGGCGTCGTGTCTGAACACGGCCTCTGCCTCTTTTTGGAAACGCCAAGGCGTAGAGCGAATCGTTCTTGGGAGAGAGGTGAGTATCCGAGAGGCGGCGGAGATCAAAGCCGAAGCGGGTCTTGAGGTGGAGATGTTCATTCACGGCGCGATGTGCATGGCGTACTCTGGTAATTGTGTGATCTCGAATTACACAGCTGGAAGGGATTCCAATCGTGGCGGTTGTATTCAGTCGTGCCGATTTCAGTATCAGCAGAGTAATTCCACCTCTTCATGCTCGAGTAACTCCTTTTTCATGTCTTCGAAGGATATGAGTGGGCTTGAGTATGTCCCTGAGTTCTGCGACGCGGGGATAGATTCGCTCAAGATTGAGGGCCGAATGAAGTCGTTGTTCTATGTGGCGTCGCTCTGTCGCGCCTATAGACGAGCGATCGATCTGCACACGGCAGGAGCGGGGTTCACGGAGGAGATGAGCCGACTTAACGCCGAGCTCGTGAGCGTGCCGCACCGAGATTACTTCGATGCCTCATTCTCTAAGCCAGCAGGTATGCTGTCTACGTTCCAAGATAGGCAGGGAACAATCCGATCTGGCACGCATCAATTTACAGGTATAGTCCTTGAGAAGTGTGACCGCTTCGCCGCGGTGCGTCTCTATGCCCCGATTTTAGCGGATCAGAGGGTGGAGATATTGCCGTTTAGAGGGGATCCGATTCATGTGCCTGTAACTGATGTCTTTGATCTGCTCGGCAACCGCATGGAGTCTCCGAGACAAGACTGCGTGGTGCGTATCCCACTTGATGAGCGTTTGGCGCGGGTTGAGCCTATGAATGTTGTGAGGGCTGCGCGCGTATGAAGCTCAATACATTTGTGACATCGCGAGAAGATATTCAGGCGTGCGCGGCGACACCGTCGCTGGAAGAGGTGTTAATAGAGCCGCGCGAGCTTGGTCGAGAGGGAAGAATATCTAAAGAGCAAGCGATTGAGCTGGCGGTGTTTGCCGTTGAATCGGGGCTTAGGGCGGTTCTCGTCTGGGATATCCTGATGACTCAAAGCGAGTTCAAGGCAAAGTGTGAGGTTGTCGCGTCGATGAACCTCGATAGTTTCGAGGCGATCAGAACCCAGGATCCTGGAGCTGCCACGTGGGTAAAAGAGAACCTACCTCACAA
>OMII01000026.1 GCA_900299055.1 Pseudomonadota bacterium
ACGAGAACTTGCCGCCACCTCAGTCGTTACTTGTGGTGCAATCCGGTCAGGCTCAACTTGATTCCCCGATTGCGCCCCGATGTCCGGCACTACAAGCAGGAGTGTTCCAGAGGCAATCTCCTCAGTCGCTACATATCCACGTCCATGAACCGGATGGATACTCGGAAGCAGCATCGATGCCACCCAGGTTGGTCGCACTAACGCACGAGTTCCCGATAAATTGTTAGCACCATGCAGCGATGTAACAGGTTTCGCCATACCGGCGAACGGTACCCTATTTTGGAGGCTCACCCGAGTCGTTTCGGGAGAAAAGATCGGCATTCTGGGCACCGTTTTAGACGGGCAGCCTGGCAGGTAAAAAATCAAACAGGGCTGTGTCTCTGCCACAGTGCGTGCGAAAATTCCCTCGGATATCCAGCACCTTGCAACGCACTTTGCGGAAATGTCTCGGCCCTAAGAAAAATCATGAAAGAGCTCATTTTCTCATCAAGCCAAAATCTCGTTTTGCCGACCCTCTGTTGTAGAGACTACTGAGAGACACCCATGGGACTTCGCCTCAAAACGGCCGCTACGGTAACCACCATCTTCTCTGCCCTTCTCGGCGCGATCTACCTTCTCTTCTCAGAGGCGATTCTGGGAGAGTTTGCAAGTATCGAAGCTAACCAAGCGTCTATCGACTTAGCGCGCGTCATGGAGGCGGTGCAGGGAGTCGAGAATGATCTGGAAGCTCGCGCAGTCGAATGGAGCCATTGGGATGAGGCTTTGGATTACATCCAAGCTCCTCATCACGATTTCATTCAAACCAACTTTGAAGGCTCTCCCTTTGATTTTCAAGATCTCCTATTCCTCAACCCACAGGGTCAAATCGTCTTTGCTGGTCGACTTGAGAAAGGCTCAAATCAATTCATTCCTCTACCCGACGATGCCCGCGATTCGCTGTTTCGCGAGGCGCCTGTCGAAGACCTACTCCAGTCACGCGATCTGAAGAGCTTCTCCGGTTTTATCCGGCAAGATGGAGCACCACTCATTGTAGCAGCTTCAACCCTCTCCGATACGAGTGCAACGCGAGCTCCACAAGGAGCGCTCATCTTCACTCGCAGACTTTCTCCGGAGCTAGAGGCGAAAATCTCGGCTCTTAACCACACTTCAATAGCGTTTAGCCTGCGCTCTCCTTCTTCATCGCAGGCTCGAAAGCAGTTTGAGCAAACCTCCTCAATAGCCACAGATAACGACCTCATTCGGGCGCTAGGCATCATTCCCGACCTGCGAGGGAACCCGCTATTACAGGTGGAGTTCTCTATCCCACGCAAGGTATACGCTCAGGGCCGCGCAGCTCTCAACAATACAGTATTTCTCGTGGCGGCATTTCTGGTTGTAGCAAATGGTGTGATTCTTCTCTTCTTGAATAGCGCCGTTTTGAACCCACTTCGCAGAGTGTCACTTGTGATGGCGCAAATTGCGCGGACCAACAACTTAAGCCTTAGAGTACCAGCCAATCGACGAGATGAAATTGGCGTGTTAGGGCGTTCATTTAATCAGCTCCTTGATAGCACTGAAACCTCGTATCGTGAGATGCTTCAAGCCCGAAACGAGGCACAAACTGCTAACGGTGGAAAATCGCTCTTTATCGCGAAGGTCTCTCATGAGCTGCGAACTCCTATGCACGGCATCACGGGTATGCTTCGCATCCTCATGAAACAAGAGACTAATGCCGGCAAGCGCTCGTATATTCAAATGGCACAAGATTCGGCTAAGGGGCTCCTTGAGACCATCAACGAGATACTGGACTTCTCAAAAATGGAGACAGGTAGCTTGGCGCTTGAGGAAGTTGAGTTTGACCTCTTAGAAACGGTACGTGACACCGTATCCCAACTAGTTCCACGATTTGAGGAGAAACCAGAGGTAGAGCTCTTCTGGAATATAGCTCCTAATCTTCCAACCCGTGTGGTGGGCGATCCGCTTCGCATCCGTAATATCCTCACTAACCTCATCGGCAACGCCTTTAAGTTCACCGACCGTGGACACGTTTCACTCACGATCTCAGGTTATTCGGCGGAACACCCTGGGCTCTCAGGAGTTCAATTTCAGGTGGAAGACACCGGTATCGGGATTCCGACTCACAAGCTTCAAGAGATCTTTAATCCCTTTACTCAGGCTGATGAATCTACCGCAAGACTCTACGCTGGCACTGGTCTTGGACTCGCTATCGTCAAACAGGTGATTGATCAGATGGGCGGCTCTGTCCGTGCAGACAGCGTGATCGGCAAGGGCTCGACATTTACCGTCCTGGCGCCGTTTAAAGAGTGTCTGAGACAATCTCCCGCAAAAGGCCGAACCAACACACTGGTTTCCCCTCATCGAGTTGCGGTCCTCGCAGAGGATTCTGCTGGATCGCGAGCGCTTATTTCTGGACTTCAATCGTATAGTTGCGCCGTGACACACTTTACTCCAGAGGATGGCCGCTCGCTTGCCGACCTCATCGACTCACTATCATCTTTTGATATCGTACACATCTCCGGATATCGCGATATGCTTATTGATGAAGTGCGACCCTTGGTTCGACTAGCTGCACGGGGCGATATTCCTGTGGTCATGGCGATACGGCCATCAGAGATGGCGAGGATGGACCGGATTAGCATCTCGGATCAGTTTTTCCTTTCTCACAAACCAATCAGCGCTCTTGATATCCTTCTTATGGCAGAGGGTAAGCTAATGCCATCAACAGGCGCGACCGCCGATGACGATGAGCAAGTGCGCTCTGAACACCACCTTAATATCCTCGTTGCTGATGATGCGGCTACTAACCGGATTATCCTAAAAAATCTGCTGGAAGAAGCCGGTCACACGGTTGAAGTTGTCGAAAATGGCAAGCAACTCGTCGATAGATTGATTCAGGCAAAACAAGGCGAGGCGATGGGTGCGCGTCCTCTTGATGTCGTGATGACAGACATTCAGATGCCCGTTATGGATGGCCTTACAGCTGCCCAACAGGTTAGAGAATACGAAAAAGATGCCTCTGAATCATACAAGATTCCTATCGTCGCTGTTACGGCATACGCTTTCCCAGAGGAGTGTATGAAGATGCGAGCATCAGGGATTGATCACATCATTACCAAGCCAATTAGTCCCAAGAGGCTCAGTCGCCTACTTTCCCAGATTACGTGTGAAACCACTGACACCGCCATCGCGGACGAAGATACCGATATGGAGGTTGTCCAAGAGCTTTCTCGTATTACCGAGAGGTTCTGCCATCAGATCTCAGAGACGCTCGCCCTACGACCCGAAGGACACGAGGCTGGCTCGCCGCCAGCCCTCGACATTCATGGTGTATATGAGCGCTCAGGCAACTCGTTACGACGCACAGGGCTGATCTTGTCTGGGTTTCTTGAATCGTATCAGAAACCGACAGAGACCGTATTCAACGCCACATTTCCACTAATCGACCCACCCGCATTTCGAAGAGCCGTCCATTCCCTGAAAGGACTATTGCTGGATGTTGGCGCTTCTCATGCTGCTCAGATCGCCGGCTCCATCGAGAAGATCGTCGTGGAGGCGCCTGAGACCCTAGAACAAAAGATGTGCCACGAACTCCTGGAAGAAGTGAAGCTAATAGCGTGTCTGCTTGAGGATCTCGTGTCCGCACTCCCATCAATCGAAGTGTTCGCGGCTCTCCCAGCACTGGAAGACACGCTGGCGTTGCACTAGTACGATCGTCGAGGCGAGGCGCTTTTGGTAGTCTTGCTTTGCTAGCCCAAGAGCAGCTTTACGGATGCAGCATTGAGCTTACTCGCCTGCGCCAAGACCGACACACCCGCCTGAGAAAGGATCTGATTCTGGGTAATTTTGGCCGTTTCTGCCGCAATATCGACGTCTCGTATTCGAGCCAGCGCCTCTGATTCAGCCCCCCCGCGCGCTCCTAACGTCTGGCCGATGGACTCAAGCCGGTTGTATGATGCGCCTATTGCTGAAGCGCGCTGCGTCGCCAGATCTTGAGAAAACTGCCTAACCGTATCGATCGCTGCCTGCCCGCCAGTCTGTGTTCCTATATCGATGGAGCCCAACTGCGATGCCAAGCCTTGCACATTAACTCCCCCAACCTGCAATGCTGAAGTTGCACCTCCATCAGTACCGACCTGAACCGATAATGTACTACCATCGAGTAACTTTTGGCCGTTGAACGACGTCGTCTCTGAGATGCGTTGAATCTCTTGGGTAAGAGAGGAGAACTCCTGCTGAAGCGCCGCTCGCTGCTCGTCTGAATAGGTGCCATTAGCGGACTGAACAGCAAGCTCTTCAAGGCGTCCGCTTATCGATTGAACCTGCGAAATTGCACCATCAGCCTGAAAGAGCGCCGAACCCGCATCACGTACGTTTTGTTCTGCCCGGCTCGTAGTAACTAAACTTGCCGCCAATTGCTGAGATATCGCTAATCCGGCAGCATCATCCGATGCCTTTGTGATACGCGAGCCAGAGGCGAGGCGGCTGAGTGAGGTACCGAAATCTTTGAGCGTCTTGCCGAGATTTTTCAGCGCTCCTAGCGAAGCACCCTGCGTATTTAACGACACAACCATAGCTATCCTCCGAGAAGCACTCACACGAGCGTGAGAGCGCGTCTACGTATTTTTCGTAATTCTCTATTGCCACATGGATCGTCGGCTGAAGTATGCCTCGGGCAAACAAATGGGGGCCATTTAAGCGCTGCCATATCGCTTGAAAAGCCTGGGATATAGGGGAAACTAAGAGCAAAGCACGGAAGGTCGCGCCACGTTACCCCAAGAGACTCAAAAATGGGCGGACTTAAAAACGCGCCCCACCTCCATCAAGATCACTACATCGACCGTAGTAACCTCAAAAGCGAAGGCTCTATGCAGTTGTGTTGGGGTGCCGTCAGACCGTTGCTGAACGTCGTCTAAATACGTCTGCTATTTTACGCTGCAGGAGGCCCATACTTATCGGCTTTGCGATGTAATCGTCCACTCCTAAGTCGAGCGCCGAATCGATAGCTGGAGCGTCTCGAACAGCGCTCACCATGATAAAGGGAATATCCGCCATTCGAGGGTCTTTACGCAGCGCCTCAAGGAGCTCAGTTCCCGTCATATCGTCCATCAACTGGTCACTAATAACGAGATCTGTTTCTTCGACCTGGATTTTGTTGAGCGCCTCTCGGCCATTTCGAGCCATCGACACGTTCGTGAAGCCAAGCTCACGCAACATATCTTTAATAAGACCTCGCGTGGACGCCATATCATCCACGATAAGAACTCTGCTATCTAACTGGTGTTTCTGCGGATACATACCTGCAATATCTCCCTAATTGCAAAGAATCGCTCTGTCCCTATCCTCTCATAGTTGTAAACGGCAGATACGAGGCGGATCTTGAGCACTGTTTTAGAAAAGCTAGGGCTACACACCAAGGTCAGCAAATCGGCAATTAGCTCCTGATTACTAACACTTACAGATGCCACACCGCGCTAATTGCAAGCTAGAGGCAGTCCAGGTGACTGCGCGCCACTAAACACTACAGGCTGCATGGCGACCAGCTCCCCGCTCCTAGTTTTCTGGAGGTCAACAAAGATGACCTACAAAACTCCCCAGAGAATCCATTCTGGCTTTGCCAGCGGGCAGACGGCGCACAAGCTTGCTTATTTTTAACCCCTCCCAGTACACTACGCGAACATGGAAGGGACATTTCGCAAAGTTCTTAACGCCAAGAGTCACGGCGCTACCGTCACTGACGCTAACCTCGCCTATGAGGGGAGCATAACGATTCCTGACGATCTGCTGCAACGTACAGGACTACTACCAAACGAAGCGGTGTGGGTGTGGAACGTTACGACTGGTGCTCGCTTTGAGACGTATATTCTTCGCGGCGTCGCTCACAGTCGAGAATTCCACATCAACGGCGCGGCAGCTCATGTAGCTACTCGCGGTGATACGATCATCATCGCGGGCTTTACATTTCTTCCGTTTGCGCTCGCGCAAACTCACACTCCGATCGCCGTTTTTCTCGGCCCAGACAATTCGATCACGACAATTCGTGATGAACGTCCCGCCACATTGGCTGCGGTGTAAGTATTTTTAAGACCCCTAGAGAGCTAAAACGTGCTTGGAATTAGGCACTTAGGGCGTTTGTCACAAACATAGCCACGACTTGGTACAAACTTTTTACAGCCTTTTCAGTACCTTGTGACAACTGCCCCTCAAACATATGAGACAACGCCCTTCGTTGATTGAACGGACTTCAATCACACTTTTGAAATGTAAGGGAGGATGTCATGAGGGATTCAAAGATTTCAGATGTAGGGTTGGTTGATTTATTCAAGGGCGGCGAGATCAGCGCATTCGAGGAGATTATTTCTCGATATGAAGCGAAGGTTATGAATCTCGCCCTCCGCTTCACTCGCAACCAGGAAGACGCAGAAGAGGTTATGCAGGACGTATTTACGACTGTATACCGAAAAATCGATGGCTTTCGTGGACAATCAGCCTTCTCAAGCTGGCTGTACCGCATTGTGGTTAACGCTGCGTTCATGAAGCTTCGCAAGAAGAAGCAGAGCCAGACCGTTTCTATGGAAGATCTCGCCCCAGCTGTTAAGCAGTACTGCATGGAGCGTGAGTCAGTAACAAATACTCACTCGTATAACATTACTGTGACGAGAGAGCTTCAAGAGGTGCTTCAGCGCGCTATCGACAAGCTCCCTGATCAATATCGCGCAGTCTTTGTACTCAGAGATGTAGACGGACTCTCCAATCAAGAGACAGGTGAGATTCTTGATCTATCCATACCAGCAGTGAAGTCACGCTTGCACCGCTCGCGAATCATGCTCCGGAAGCGTCTGCACCGTTACTATGAAGATTTCACCGGAAATAAGGCTGTCATCGAGGAGATTAACGACGACTCAGCCGATCAGGTCGCGGCTTAAGTCCCTACCTACGGGGGGAGCACCCCCCTACCCAGATTTCGATGTACCCATCGACAGCAACACTTGGAACATCCTTCCTCCCCTCCAAGTGTTACTGTCGATGGAACATCTTTTTCTGTACACTCCCCACATATGGGTACGCGTAAGCACCTCCTCTCGCCAGCTCTCCTCGTAGCAGCTCTCGGTTACTTCGTTGATGTCTATGACCTCATCCTCTTTTTAGTGGTCAAAAATCCCTCGCTTGCTGCGCTTGGTATCCCACGCGCTGAGTTTGTTCCAATCGGGCATCGGTTACTCGACTATCAAATGATAGGAATGTTACTAGGTGGCCTCGCATGGGGAGTACTGGGGGATAAGGTTGGCAGAACCAAGGTTCTCTTTGGCTCCATTATTATTTATTCCATCGCTAATATCGCTAACGCCTTCGTGGTGGATTTATCGACATACGCAGCGCTTCGATTCATTGCCGGATTTGGGCTCGCTGGGGAACTGGGAGCCGGAGTAACGCTTGTGGCGGAGCTTCTACCGAAACATCTGCGAGGCTACGGAACTACTGTAATAGCGTGCATCGGTGTGCTTGGAGCAGTCTTTGCTGGCCTTACTGGTGAGATTCTACCGTGGCAAGCCTCGTATATTTTGGGTGGCATTTTAGGCCTTGCTCTACTCACAATTCGCATATCCGTGCGCGATTCAGAGCTATTTGAGGCAGCTAAAAGCTCACACGCGTCCAAAGGCAGTCTCTGGATGCTAGTGCGCTCCCCCAGACGCCTGGGTCGCTATCTGTCGTACATAATTTTAGGTCTGCCAATTTGGTACTCAATCGGAATACTACTGTCAAACGCCACAGAGATCGCCGCAGCCATTAACGTACAAGGGGCGCCTAAACAGGGACTCTGTATTGCATGGTGTTATACGGGATTATGCATCGGTGACGCGACCGCCGGCATTTTGAGCCAGATTACTCAGAGTAGAAAGCGATCGCTTGCGACATTCTTACTCTTAAGTCTTGTCAGTCCGATCTTGCTTCTTCAGAGCTCTGGGATAACTCTTGTGACGTTTTACGCCTACTACGCTCTGATTGGATTCTCCGTAGGGTACTGGATTCTCCTGTTAACATCGGCGACGGAGCGCTTTGGCACGAACTTACGCGCAACGGTAACAACATCGATCCCTAACTTTATACGTGCGGCGATAATCCCTATTAGCTCAGTTTTCCTGATGCTCAAAGAAACGTACGGACTGACTAACGCGGCACTCCTCGTCGGAGTAGCTACCTGCGCCCTCGCTTCCACGAGCCTTTGTGTCATGAAAGAGAGCTTTCACGCAGACCTCGATTTTATTGAGAAATGATCGACTTTAGTCGATTGTTACGTACGTAACCTCGAGGATCTCAACTTCCTGCTGGCCCTTGGGAGAATTAAAGGTAATCACGTCCCCTTCACTCATCCGCATCAGAGCTTTTGCCAGGGGGGACATCCAGCTAATACGCCCCCGTGAGATATCAACTTCATCAATACCTACGATAGAGTACGTTTTCTCGGTGTCATCCTCATAGCGTAGCGTTACAGTCGCCCCAAACTGCACGTAGGTTGCCTTAATAAGCAATGGATCAACTATCTCTGCCGACTCTAGTCGCTTGGCAAGAAACCTCATTCTTCTATCAATCTCGCGCAGGCGCTTTTTGCCGTATAGATAATCGCCATTCTCGGAGCGATCCCCGTTCCCGGCTGCCCAAGACACCGTGCGGGTGACTTCAGGGCGCTCTTCGTACCTGAGCTTCTTTAACTCACGGCGCATATTCTCTGCGCCTGCTGGCGTCATGTAGTTCTTTCCGCCGGGCACCGAGGCGTCGACTTCAGAATCAGAGCCGTCCTGATCGCCAGCATCTTCTTTGACAAATGCCTTGTTCATGAATTATTCGCGCGCGTTCACTACTCCTGCGTTGGCACGTTCGTGTTAATCCACGAAATCACATCCTGCGTATGCGTGCCCGGAATGAAGATCTCCCGAACTCCAAGCTTCTTAAGCTGTTCGATGTCATCTTTCGGGATAATTCCACCACCGAAGACTATTATATCATCGGCGCCCTCTTTTTTCAGCTTCTCTAAAAGGTCAGGAAAAAGAGTCATATGGGCGCCCGATAAGATGCTGAGCCCGATACAATCTACATCCTCCTGGATAGCGGCCCGAACAATTGCCTCTGTCGTTTGGTGAAGCCCCGTATAAATAACTTCCATTCCCGCATCACGCAGAGCGCGAGCAATAACCTTAGCCCCACGATCATGACCATCGAGGCCCGCTTTAGCAATCAATATGCGAACTGGGCGTTTCGTTTCAGTTGTCGTCATAGCATTCCCGGGTCCGTATACACTCCAAATACATCACGATAGATATCCGACACCTCTCCCAAGGTAACTCCATCTGACACAGCGTCGATAAGTATCGGCACTACGTTTCGATCCTCCCTACAAGCCGCCTCAATATCTCGCAGCGCCTGCTTGTGCTTAGCCGGATCTCGTCGCGCTTTAAATGCCTTCACACGCTCTATCTGCTCACATTCGACTGCGTGATCTATCTTAAGAGTCGGGATATCTTGCTCTCCACCCTCTTGATATTTATTAACACCGACTATCGTCTGTTCACGGGCATCGATATCAAGCTGGAACTGATAGGCCGCTTCCGCTATTTCTTTCTGCGGGAACCCTATCTCTACCGCCTTAAGCATACCGCCGAGCGCGTCAATCTGGTGGATATATGCGAGCGCCTCGTTCTCAATCTCTGTTGTAAGCCGTTCTATGTAATACGATCCTCCGAGCGGATCGATGACATTCGTAACGCCACTCTCTTCGGCGATGATCTGCTGAGTTCTAAGTGCCACACGCACTGCATCCTCAGTTGGCAATGAAAGAGTCTCATCCATACTATTAGTATGTAGCGATTGCACACCGCCCAGCACCGCTGCCAGAGCCTGCATTGCTACTCGTGCGACGTTGTTCACGGGCTGCTGCGCGGTCAAACTGACACCTGCTGTCTGAGCATGAGTGCGAAGCTTGCACGCAGCGTCTGTCTTGGCACCATATCGATCGCGCATGAGGCGCGCCCATAGCCGTCTTGCAGCACGGAACTTGGCGATCTCCTCAAAGAAATCATTGTGCACATCAAAGAAGAACGACAGCCGCGGAGCAAACTGATCGATATTCATCCCACGGCCAAGACAATGCTCGACGTAACCCAGACCGTCGGCGATTGTGAATGCGAGCTCCTGCACCGCCGTCGCTCCCGCCTCACGGATGTGGTAGCCACTAATACTTACTGGATTAAACTTTGGCGCCGATGAGGCACAAAACTCTATAACATCACAAACAAGTTTAACGGATGGCGCTGGCGGGGAAATCCACTCCTTCTGCGCAATAAATTCTTTGAACATATCGTTCTGGATTGTGCCGCCCAACGCATCGAACGATATATTTCGTCGCTTAGCCACCGCAAAGTAGAGCGCGAACGCCACAGTTGCGGTGCAATTGATCGTCATCGACGTGGTCACCTGATCGAGCGCGATGCCTCCAAAGAGGGTATCCATGTCCTCTATCGTTGATACACTCACACCCTCACGACCAACTTCACCCATCGACCGAGCATTGTCAGGGTCGTATCCCATCAACGACGGCATATCAAAGGCGGTTGAAAGTCCCGTTTGCCCGTGCTCAAGGAGGTATTTAAATCGTCGATTGGTGTCTTGGGGGGTTCCGAATCCCGCAAACTGGCGCATCGTCCATAGACGACCACGATACATCGTTGGCTGAACTCCTCGAGTAAATGGATACTCACCAGGGTAGCCAAGATCACGTTGATAGTCGAAATCTCCGCCATTCTCTGCGGTGACTAGCTCCGGTTGGTCCCGAAAACTGATCGACTTGAAGCTATGGCGACGCTCCCTCTGCGTCGAATAGACACCCTCGCGCCACTGATTATAGGAGGCACTCTTCGCAAACGCCTGTGCGGGCTCTTTCTTCTTTGTCATAGCTACCTGTTACGTCCTGGGCACAAACACCCGTACACTACTCCTTCAGAAGCTGCGTGGCTATGAGGATACGCTGAATCTCACTTGTGCCCTCGTAAATCTCTGTAATTTTTGCGTCTCTTAAGTGCCTCTCTGCCGGATAATCGGTCACGAAGCCATATCCGCCATGAATCTGGATGCCCTTCACAGCACACATCATGGCTGTCTCCGAAGCGAAGAGCTTGGCCATTGCAGCCTGCCTCACATAGGGCTGTTTTCGATCCTTTCTCTTTGCGGCGTCGAGGGTAAGATAGCGCGCGCTGTCGATGTGGCACACCATATCGGCGATGTAGTTCTGGATCGATTGGTGCTCACAAATCTTTTTGCCGAAGGCCTTGCGCTCCTGAGCATATCGAAGCGCGTCATCAAGAGCCGAGCGAGCGATCCCAACCGCCTGCGAAGCAACTCCAATACGACCACCGTTTAGCGTCGTCATCGCCACCAAAAAGCCACGGTTCTCTTCGTAAAGCAACGCGCTCTTGGGAAGCTTGACCTCATCGTACATAATGCTGGAAGTGGGCGAACCACGAATACCCATCTTGTCTTCCTTCTTACCCAACGAGATGCCCGGCAAGTTCATATCATGAACAAAGGCAGTCACACCTTTGTTACCCTTACTCGTATCAGAAGTAGCGAACAGGACACACACACCTGCTTCCGGAGCATTTGTAATCCAGTTCTTAGTTCCGTTAATGACGTAGTTATCGCCTTCCTTACGAAAAGTTGTAGTTATCGCGGCCGCGTCACTGCCTGTTCCAGGCTCAGAGAGCGCGAAACACCCTAGCGCCTTCCCAGAAGCGAGCTTAGGGAGGAAGTATTGTTTCTGCTCAGGCGTTCCGTAATCAACAATCGGGGTGACACAGAGCGAGGTATGCGCGCTCACAATTATACCTGTAGAAGCACACGCCGCTGACAATTCCTCTACGATGAGCGCATATGCAAGCGTCGACAAACCAGCGCCCCCGTACTCTGTTGGCACTATCGCGCCCATTAATCCTAGTTCTCCCATCTTAGGAAGAAGTTCTTTCGGAAAATAATGCTCTCGGTCAATCTTTGCGGCGAGCGGCGCCACCTCTTTTTCAGCGAAGGCTTTTGCCGTATTACACGCAAAGTTCTCCTCTTCTGACAGATCAAATGCGACGCTATCTCTCCACACCATACAAGTGTCCCCTATTAACCGTGTTCCTAGCGCCCCGTGAAGGAGGCCTTTCGCTTCTCGACAAAAGCAGTCATCCCCTCTTCTCGATCTGCAGTTCCGAAGAGCCGTAAGAACTCCTCAACTTCAAGCCGCAGCCCAGACAGGAGCGTGTTATCTTGCGCCGCGTTAATTACTCGCTTGGCCCCTTGCACAGCCAGAGGTGCCTTACTAGCTATCGTCTCGGCTATCTTCGAAACGTGATCCATAAGCTCCGCGTCTGGAACTACCTTCTCAGCTAAACCTATTGCGAAGGCCTCGGTCGCCGAGATGAGGTCTCCTGTGTAGCACAGGCGTCGTGCCTGCCCTATTCCGCAACGCTGGATCAATCGCTGCGTGCCGCCAAACCCTGGAATAATCCCGAGGTTAACCTCTGGTTGACCCAACTTCGCACTTTCTGAGCAAACGATAAGGTCACACGAAAGCGCGAGCTCTAGGCCTCCTCCCAGAGCGAACCCGTTTATCGCCGCGATAACAGGAACGCGACACGTCTCAATAGCTCGCATCGTTCGCTGCCCCAGCTCTACGTAATCCGCTATCGGTCGAGCTCCCAACCCTTGCATCGAGCGGATATCAGCACCGGCAACGAAGGCCTTAGGACCACTTCCCGTAATAACGACCGCTGTTACCGTGTGGTCTCGTGCTATCGCCTGAAATTCGTTCAGGAGGCTCTGGAGTACGTCAGCATTGAGAGCATTAAGACTCTCCGGTCGATTGATGGCAATTGTCCAAACCCTCTCGCCACGGGTGACAAGTATGCAATTTTCCTCATGAACGGTGCCCATATCGATTCCCCCCTGCGAGCTAAAACTCGCCTATAATTGTACCCCTGTTTCTGGGTTAGGGCTACCAATAGATTAGCGCCTGGAGAGGGCAAATTGTGCAGTATTAGCCGGGGGGCCAGCTGAGATCTCGCCCCCCTAAGAGGTGGAGATGCAAATGAAAAACAGTCTGCCCACCATGCCGCCCGATATTAGTCACAACACGATACCCGCCATCCTCTAACCCCTCTTGGCGGGCAATCTCAGCGACAGCGAGCATAAGGTCACCTAGCACACCTCGATGCTCTGGGGTCGAGTGCGCTAGACTTACAATCGGCTCCTTGGGGATCACGACGATATGCGTTGGCGCCTGGGGAGCTATATCGCGGAACGCTAAAACCGATTCCGTCTCATACACAATCGTCGCTGGTATCTCGCGACGGATAATCTTTCCAAAGATCGTATCTCCACCGTGACTCACCGTTTCATCCTCCCCACTCTGCGCTCAGGCACTACACAAACTCTTCACTACACGTTGAGGGCGAAATTAAAATTTCGCTCCGGCTCGCCGACATCCGTCACGTACGCGCCACCTGAAGCTTCATCATACTCAACTTGGATAAGGTGTTGAACCCCATCTTTTATGTCGTCGAGGTGCGTGATAATGACTATCTGCTCGAAGCGTCTCCTAAGCTTCTCGAGAAGCGCCAAGACATTTCCTCTTCGACCCTCATCAAGTGAGCCAAAAACCTCGTCGAGCATCAAAAGCGAGAAACTCTGTCCCGCCCGCTCCGCGAGCATATGCGAGAGCGAGATACGCATACAGAGGTTGAGGATATCCTCCTCACCACCGCTGATTACCCGCTTAGCCTCACCATCCTCGAGAACTGTGGGGCTAAAATCTTCCTCCAACTCAACGGCTGAGTATCGCCCATCAGTGAGGTCCGCCAGATATTCGCTTGCCAACTCCGCCAAACGAGGGCGGATCGAGGAGTTAACGGACTTACGGAAATCAGTCACTATCCGATCGCATTCATCAAACACCCGCACGTCGCGCCTAAGCTTCTCTACGTCAGCACGTCGCTCGTCGAACTTAGCCAGCTCCTCCTTCGAGCGCGTCACCATCGCCTCATGCGTATTTAATTCGCCCTCTAAACGCACTCGCTGAAGACGTGCGACCTCGAGAAGCCGCTGCGAAGCGTCATGAGCTCCCTTCTCTTTTGCATAGTCGTCCTCCGAAAACTGGAGGACCCGCAACCTCTCCCTGGCGCGTTCAACATCTTCTGCAACACTCGCTATTTCACCCTCAATAGACGCTCGAGCACTTTGTAGCTGTACGACTTTTTCGCCTAGTTGCTGGCAGGTTTGAAGCTCATGCAGGCGTGCCTGTAATTTTTGAAGCGCCTCCGACTCTTCTCGCTGTCTGCGACGGGCTTGCTCCACCGACTCAGGCGCTACGCTCCGCTGACGCTCAGACTCGAGAAGTTCGGCACTGCGTCTCTTTAACGTTGCAATCTCTTCTCGCAGATGATGACTCACGCCCTCAAATGACTCGCCCAGTGGCTGGCCACAGGTAGGGCACTCACTCGTGGCGTCGAGATCTCCGATTTTTTTGGCTTTTTTGGTTAGTTGCTCAACCTGACGCTCAAGAGCACCTCGTTCGGCCGCTACACCGGACACCCCAGCTTTCCAAGCGACCTCTTCCTCGTGAAGCCTGCGATTAGATTCCTCCAGGCTATCGCGTCTCGTTGCTATCTCCCGCTTTACCTCGGACAACGCTTCATTGAGATCGCGAGACCCTATAAGAGGCTTCAACGCGCGCGCAAGCTCGTCTTGACCCACAACTAGCGAATCATCGGTAGCACGACGCCGCTTCATCCGTTCTTCGAGTCGAACCTCGAGCGCCTGCACCACATCCCGCTCTTTAAGAAATCGCAAGCGACCGTCTTCAAGCTTATACATCCTTTCATGAACAATAGAGAAATCACTCTCCACTTTCATCAATGACTGCACTGCGTCATTGTGACGCTCTTTTACTTTTAAAAGAGCGTCTCGTTCTTGAACTAATCGAGCCTCGATCTCTTCGCGACTCCCTAGACTCGCCTCATAGCCCACCAGGACTGATCGCTTATCTCGGCGATCGCCTCTCAACAACTCTTGAAGCTCTTCAAGTCGATTATAACCCATCATCCGAATGATGAATTTCTCTCGCTCTGTGGCCCCTTTTTTACCGCTCAGAAACTCAAGGCCTTTTTGCTCCGTGCAGTAGGTAGCCACAAACTCCTCATGCGACATCCCGATCAGCGTCCCAATCTTGTTCGACACCTCCCGGTTACCCGAAGCAATCGCCACCGCGTCGCCACCGACAAAAAGCGCAGCTTCGGTCAGCGACCTCTCAATTTTAAAGACGACACCCTCGTGATCGATAGCAAGCTCGACTCGCATCTCTTGCTCGCGCTTACCCCTTCCGGTTTTAAAGGGTGCCGTGCGGGTTCTCACATCTTCAAGTTTTCCGCGCAGCGCTTTTGAACCAAATAAAGCAAACGCTATCGCTTCCAAGATAGTGGTCTTACCCGAGCCATTTGTTCCAATGACCCCTACGAGGCCGTCTGGGAACTGCACAGAGCTCTCCACGTGCTGACGAAAATAGCGCATCGTAAGACTACGAAGCTTCATACGACGCCTCTACTTTTGACAGGTAGTCCCCCAGAACTTCAGCAATATCGTCGCTTGTTATGCCTGGCGCGTCCCACGTCTTACTAAAATCGAGCAACTGATCACGTAACAGTCCGCGGCCCGGCTGTGCGACCGCCTTCACATCACCGTAGGTCTGTACGAAAGCCACCTCCAATGTGAGATGCAAAGCTTTCGCGCGAAGTGCGCGCAATGCCTTATGATCAAGGTTTTTATAAGTCTCACGAGTAATGTTGCCAATGTGCAGCCGAGCAATTTTACCCTCAAGTCCTCCTGGAACCCCCGCCACAACTTCCTCTATTCGTTCCATTAGGGTCTCAGGCGTCAAATCGAGCGCATCGATTGGGTCCAGCACGACTACTTCACGAGGAGATGTGAGCGGATGGAAGGTACGCTTCCCTGTTGGAAGATTCACCTCTAAAAAACCTTTTAATTCTTTTCCCTCAGCCCAGATATTCGCTGACGTGTGCTCAAGCGATCCTGAGTAGAATGCATTCAAACCAACAATCTTATGAATATGCACGTGCCCAAGAGCAATATAGTCCCACTCGTGTGGTTGAAGAGCTTT
The DNA here is from genome assembly GCA_900299055.1 of Pseudomonadota bacterium. Lineage (GTDB taxonomy): Bacteria > Bdellovibrionota_C > UBA2361 > UBA2361 > OMII01 > OMII01. The sequence continues at coordinate 16,202 of OMII01000026.1, forward strand.
CAGCTCTACCTCTGCGCCACCAAAATCACTTATCCACCGCTCATTAACCTGCGCGTGGGCGACCAAGATGTTGTGTGGGAATCGATCATCGGCGCGTAGCGAGTACTGAGAGAGATTCTCCATCGCTGAATGCGGGAGACACGTTACCGCCAACCCTTTCTCGGGAAATGTAAAAACCTCCATGCCCGTATCCGCGACGAACACACCATCGATCTCACATAGAAGCTGTAACACTGAGCCGGTGTCGACCCGCTTTGGTGCCTCGTGGTTACCTCCAACGATAATAATTGGCGAGCCAAGCTCGCGCGATAATTTTCGCAACTGCCGAAAACAGAATGTGACGATGGCGTTCGAGGGGCGGACCGCGTGAAACAGGTCACCCGCGATAATCACAACATCTGGCTTGCAGGAGATGACTCGCTGCACAGCCTCCTGAAATGCCAAATTTACATCCACCTCACGCTGATTGAGTCCCGACTTAGCGATCCGATTGTATCGGCGATATCCGAGGTGAACATCAGAGAGATGACACACCCGCAGTGATGGTTTTTTTGAAGACTTGTCGGCGGCTACCATACCCGCCTACGGTACTAGAGCGGAGACAATAGTTCAATTCAATTACCGGTATCTATCTCCTTGTAACAACGGCCCGTCAGCCCCGCAAAGAAGCCCTCAATCGAGCATCTTTGACGGGGCTTACCCAGGCCTACTCGAGCGACGCTTACTGCTCAAACAAGCGCAGCGCCACGTCGAGCTCCTCCTGTGAGATCGGATCCGTGTTAATAGTTACCGATCGTCGATTCTGTGCGTACGTCGGCCATGTTCCAACCACATCGCGCAGCCGTAACGACTTACTCTGAACGCCTGCAATTATACGGAGGTCGTCTTGGTTTCGATCCCACGGTCTCGTACCAGCTCGAGCAAACACGGACGATTGAGTGTCTTTGCTCAAAATCGGTGCAGGCCCAGACCAAATCCGGGTCGCGGCTCGATACGATGAGCTTAGATTAGTCAGATACGGAGCGATATTGTCGTTAAGATAGACCCGCGAACCGGTCGGAGTATTCTCTGAGTAGATCGCGTAAGCCGTACTGAGACCCTGGGGGCCTGGCAGGTATACGTTACCGATAACGTCCAGCTGGGTCGCAATATCCATATTATCTAGATCCGACAGGTTAGTAGTATTCCACGACGAAGTTCCTCCCCACCCATAGACTACGTTATTTATCATCTCGCCCGTCGTGTTGTACTTCCAGCGGATATTTCGGTCGTTGTTGGCCGCGATTAAATTGCCGTGAAATATGAGATCCTCTGCTGTTTCACCAACGAGAACTCCATTCCCACGTGCTCCCAGCGGGTGGATTGAGTGCCAAAGCGATTCCGCGACTATACAGTCTCTCATGACGACTCGGTCGACAGCACCAACGAGCGTGACGTTTGAATCGACCCCCCATGAAAGCGACAGATTTTTCAGCAGGATATCATCTGCCACCCCACTTGATACCGTGATCGCTCTGCGCTGCGACGGAGCGGTACCGAGGACTCCATCCCCTGGGCGAATGGCGAGGTGCTCTATTCGCACGCGGCTCGTCTGGATTGTGAAACCACCGTTGGTGATCATCACTCCAGGAGATGGCGCTGTTTGACCCACGACAATCAAATCTGGCTCATTCACGACCAGATCCGAGGACAATGCGATCCGGCCTGAAACCTCAAACACACAAACTCGTGGTACCGGCTGTTGAACGCAGTCTCGCAGTGACCCCTCACCGCTATCTGCGAGAGAAGTAACTTTAATCACGCTGTAACGTGTCGTTGTACTCGGGGTCCCAGTAGTCACAGCAGTAGGTGTCGCCGTACTCGTATACGTTGGTGGCACCGGGGTCCATGTCGCCGTAAATGTGGATGTTGCCGTCATAGTTGGTGTCACTGTGTATGTCGGCGTTGCCGTATGGGTAGCCGTGAATGTTGGAGTAGAGGTCCTTGTGTACGTATTTGTAGGAGTCGCGGTGGACGTCGGTGTCGCCGTGCTCGTAAAGGTACGTGTCGGAGTCGCGGTAAATGTCGCAGTCGGGGGGAGTGGCGTAAATGTCGGGGTTGCCGTCCTGGTTGGGCTGCTCGTAGGAGTGGGTGTGTTTGGCACAGCCGTAGGTGTTGGCGTACCGGTTCCTGCACCTGTGTCGCTCGTAAAACTGAAGATATAATTCTCTAGATTCGTGTAGCCATTACTCGCGATCGCCATCGGATTAGCTGGAGCCGTAAAGGTGCGCGTGTTGGTTGGGATGACCGACCAGGCGTTAATCGGACTGCTGGAGTTCTTGGTAGAGCCGTCTATCAATATAGTGCCGGGAACCGGGCAGAAGCCGCTGCCTCCCGTGTTCGTAACGCAACACGTCGCTGTCGTCGTACAATCCTTGTGCTTGCCTGTGTTCCCCAGGGTCTCATTAAGAATACGAGTGTCATGAGGGTAGCGATTCCACGGCCGTGCTCCCACTCCTGGCGCTAATGATGAGAGAAGCTGAGCTGGAGAGACGATTTCATTGGCGGCGTTCGATAGCGGAAACGCTGCGCTTGTCGCTTGCATTGAGCTCGGCAAACCCTTGCCATTGGCGTTAGCAATGAGCCATTCACTGCCCGAATCTGTGGGGCGCGTGTTAGAGCTTATATTGTGACTAACAAAAACTTTTGAGGCTGTTGGAGTTAAACTACTAAAGAAAAACACTGGAGAGCTAGTATCTGCTGTAGTTGGACCACGCTGATACACATTATTCATGAAATTGATCCGATTTCCCACTCCGCCAGAGCTGTAATCCATATTCCACTGGTTGTATCCATTGGTGCTTGTGTTGGCGAAGTTGTAGACGTAATTATTGATGAACTCGACATCTGAATTGCTCTTCATCCGGATGTGTCGTCCATTTGAGTTTGCAATGAGATTGCGATAGTACGTCATGTTCTTGGTATTTGACCCAAGAAGGGAAAACATCGAGTGTTTACCCTCGGTATCTCCGTGATTTGAGTTGTTAAGCCCCTCGGCAACCAGCGAATTAGAAATAGTGAAATTTTTTATAGGAGTCGTCCCATCTGCGGTGCTGTTCACCCCGGTATATGTTGAGATCGATTCATCCATTCCCCATGTAACGGAGACGTGATCAAGCACGACTCGCTCTACCGGGTCTGATGATGAGATTCCCCACACGCCAAATCCATCACGATCACTTGCACTGACTCCCGTCCCCCCATCTGTCGGCAAGTTTCTATCGCCTGGACGAGATGCGATATGCTGAATCAGGACATCATCAGCCTGCACGACAATAGACCCATCTCGAACTTGAACTCCTGGATATGGCGCGGTCTGACCAAAAACTGAAAGATTAGGCGTCTTAACGGTAATACGTGAGGCGAGATTAATGTAGCCAGCAACCTCAAAAACGCAGGTTCGCGGACCAGTCGCCGTCATGCAGGCTCGAAGCGATCCCGTTCCCGTATCATTAAGATTGGTTACTTTGATAATTTGCGTTTGTGGCGGATTAGTTCCTCGCCCCGAACCGGCGACGGTTGTGGTACCAAAACCAACGGCTCCGGGAAATACGGGGAGCGCTGCTGTTTGAGCGTGAGCATTGATACTTACTCCAAGTACGAAAATTGGAATAGTTCGAAGAACAGATCGAAAAACCATAAAAAACCTCTTCTTAAAACACCCTCGGGCGATCCCGCGGGCACAGCACCTATATGCTCCCACGGTAACGATCAGACGACAGAAGAGCCAGAGAATGCTGCAGAAAAACCGCCATGATTTCGATCATTTCTCAGTGCTCAAACCGAGCGATTCCCTACTCGCAGTCATGCTGATGCTTTATCTCTCGTAGAGTTCGCTTGCCTCATTTCAAACCTACGATTGATTGTGGTAGATACGCACCAAGCTCAACATCATCAAGCTAGATAGCGGCTTGGTCCACGCAATGAAAACGATTGTTAACACCGAAGAAGATTTTCAGATTACTGCCGGTACCAAACTTGGCTACGTGTCGATCACAGGCTCTCGAGCTGGTATCACAGCAATTAACTTTGTTGATGCTACCGATGCCAATTGCACTGGGCTACCACGCGACATCAAGACGCAAGCCCTCGTGCGAGAGGCTCTGCAGTCAATTAATAATCCACACCGAGGTATCCTCGTGCCTCTGCAATGTAGCGGGACGTCTCTACAGCAAGCGGTATGGCGCCATCTACAATCGATACCTGTTGGCTCAACGATGACATACGCAGAAATTGCACGTGCGATAGGCGCTCCTCGTGCCTATCGAGCTGTCGCTAACGCCTGCGGAGCAAATAAAGTAGCTATCCTTGTGCCGTGTCACCGGGCGATCCGATCAGATGGCTCATATGGTGGGTACCGTTGGGGTATCGATAAAAAGAGGGAGATCCTTGCTTGGGAGAAGCGTGCCCTACCTAGTGGTGCAGCTCCTGAGTATCTTGCCTGCAACACGGAAGATCCACGATAACTTTTGTACCGTGCCCCGGCTCACTCTCGATCCAGAACACCCCCCCGTGCGACTGCACTAAACTACGCGCGCTCCAGATACCAAGGCCTTTTCCTGCTTGCTCAGGATCGTGATCGTGATGTTCGTCTGTTTTTGTAGAGTAAAACGGCTCTCCTATATGCTCGAGGGTCTGTGCATCTATTCCCTCACCGCTATCCTCGATGACAATCCGGATGGTACCACGGCTTGGCTCGGCGGAAGCACTAACATGAATCTCGCCGGTTGCGTGGATCGCGTCTATTGCATTACCAAGAATATTGCCCACTATCCCTGAGATTGTTCGAAGAGACATCGGCACCATCGGCAGATTCTCCGCGATATGCATGACGAAGGTAATTCTATCACCAAGTTGCAAATGCGCCGCCTGCACGAGCACTGCTAGCACCCTGCCAACATCCTCTTTGTCTGGGCGGGTCTGCTTCCCAGATGAACACGCTCGCATCGTTTTCTCTGCGAGCTTTCGACCACAGGCGACACTCTCTTCAATTTTGTTCAAACAATTCTGGGTTAGTCCTTCGTTGTGATGAGCTCGTTTCAAGACCTGAGATGCCTCCTCAATGTTCGAGAAGAGGCTATCGATCTGCCCATTTAGACCCTGCACAAAGCGGGAAATCGAGCCTAGCTGCTCTTCAGCACGCACTTTATATTCAAGATGTCGCAGCTCAGTTACATCATTGAATCCCCACATTCTCAGTCGCTCACCTTCCCCAACGATTACGGGGCATGAGCGCACGACCATATGCTTGTCATACGGCGACCCCCAGTGAAATTCTTGTTCAAAAATACCCTCTTCACCGTGGTGCTGACGCAGAAGCTCCAACGCCCCGATAACTTCTTTGGGAAACATTAGCGAAAATAAGTCCGTTACAAACCCCGGATTCTTACCAGCACACAATCCACTCACGACATCATTACGGTAGATGATGTGTCCTTCACTATCGGTAACCACGAGCCCCTCTGATGTCATATTGCCCAGGACCCGCTGTACCGCGAGGACATGATTCAGACGTTCCTGTTGCTCGACTATCTGGCGACGCGTTTGTCCGATCTGAATCTGTGTGTATACCCGCGCCATGAAGACAGTGCTCTCAACGGGCTTTGTCACATAATCATTCGCTCCCATTGTGAGGCAACGTACAATAGTACTCGAGCGAGCGTCAGCCGAGGTGATGATTATCGGCATAATCGCAGCCGAGTATCGCTCTCTTATCTGTGCAATCAATGCGAAGCCATCAACCCCTGACATATACGGGTCAAGGATAATCAGAGCCGGGAAATCTCTATCAGCATAATCCAAACACTGAACTGGCGAGGAAGCTTGCAACACGGCGTAGCCTGCGCCTGACAACTCCGCAGCCAAGCTACTTCGACTATCTGCGCAGCTATCAACAACGAGAATCGCTTGCGTCTTCTTGGTCATGCCACCGCCAACTACCATGTGAACCCCCACTCCGAGGACCATTCCCTGGCCCTCAACCAAAACTCTGGTCTGAGGATTGCAATCGGCACTGGTTCACAAGGTCTTGATAAATGGACGCTGGTAACAATTTTCCCCGCGGAATCAACTACTTTGAGTAGAATATCAACCGACGCTAGCCCAGAAACCACGCAAAAGATGCGCGATACAGCGCACAAAATTGTTCACTCTCCAGGATCCGGAGTAATCCTCTTGGGAATCCTTAAATCAGTCGAGCAGGAACTGCTTATGCGCGAGTTTGTCGGGGACCCCGAACAACAGGCAACTCCGTTGTGGTTTATCGCTGAGACAGAGAGAAACGTATTTCTGTGGCGCAGCGGAAAGAGCCTCGATGAGCGCTCAGAGTTCATATTTTGGGTCGATATCCCGGCCCTCATCTGTAAAAGACGGGCCCAGCTCGAGAGAAATAGAGGCTTTAATCCGTTCATACAGTCGAAGATCGGACCTCAAAGCCATGACGAACAGGCAACCCAAACCGAGAAACTCTACCTCGAGCGAATTGAGGACATGATAAGTACAATCTTCGTTCACGCTGAGGCCCTCAGCCACGCCAGTGAGAGTATACGCCTCGAGCTCGTGCCAAACTCCTCAAGGCGCGCGGCTGTCACACTCCCCGCTACTCCGCCTCAAGCCGGTCTGCCACGTAGTAAAGAGTAGCTGCGAACCCAGTATCCTCGCTGTATCCAGACAGATCGGAGGTGACAACTCAGCTTCATTGGCCCTACACTCTAGGAAACAAAAACTTTGATCCACACCCCTAAAATCATGAGTGACATCGCAAACCAGCAACTAATTCTTGAGACAGTGGAGCGCGTGTGCGCGTCAGAATTCGGAAAATATCAGACCGATCAACACTACAACACCGTGCCACGAGCATTGTTTGATTCGCTAGCTGCGATAGGACTCGCCGGACTATCAGTCCCAGAGCAGTATGGAGGAATGGAGGCAAGCGCCTCGACAACCGCCTCGGTATTCGAATCGATTTCACGATTCGACGTGAGTCCTGCCATTTTTGTGTCTGTACACGCGATGGTCTGCGGGCTCATCTCGCGCTTCGGAGACAGTGCTCAAAAGCAAGGAATTCTTCCCGACCTAGCCTCTGGTAAAACACTGGGAGCATTCGCGCTGACGGAGCCACAAGCTGGCTCAGACGCCCAAGCGATCAAGACTGAAGCCACCATTTCTGATGGCGGCTTCACCCTAAAAGGCAATAAATGTTATATTACAAGTGCGGGGTTCGCAGACCTCTATCTTGTCTTTGCTCGCACAAGTGATTCGACAGGCTCTGGGGTCTCAGCGTTCTTGGTACCAGCTTCCACAAAAGGTCTTTCGATCGGCAAACCCGAAAAGAAGATGGGTGCTGAGCTCTCTCCAATCGCCTCCCTGTTTTTTGAGGATGCTTTTGTGCCGCAAAGTTCTCTGCTTGGCCCCCTCCACCACGGCTTCAAAGTGGCACTCTCTGGTCTCGCGGGGGGCCGGGTCAATATCGCAGCCTGTGCTAACGGTATCGCCCGCAGCGCCCTTGATATCTCCATCGCGCATCTGGCTGAACGCTCCCAGTTCGGTAAACAGCTGCGTGAGTTTCAGGGCCTTCAATTCATGATAGCTGATATGTACCAGAAGCTTGAGGCAGCTCGCCTCCTGACGATCAAAGCTGCTAGCGACATCGACGCCCAGAAGAAGGGAGACCTGTCGGTCAATATCAAACTCTCATCATCGACAGCGAAATGCTTTGCCACAGATGCTGCGATGTCTATTACAACCGACGCGGTGCAGCTATTGGGAGGTGCGGGGTACATGAGAGAGTACTCGGTAGAGCGACTCATGCGGGACGCAAAGATGCTACAAATCGTGGAAGGTGCAAATCAGGTCCAGCGTGTGATCATTGCTCGAGAGATTCTGAACGCGTAGAGCTCATTCTACCAGCGCATTAGCGCGGGGCGTTCACTGGTCCGAACCTACGTCCATGCTCAACAGTTGAATAGCTAACCTCGCTTCTGATGAAATCACGCTGAACATCGAGCGCGGTCAATACCGGCTGCCTTGCATGAATAAGAAGCGCCAGGCCCAAGACGCTCACGTATATGAACGCACTACCTCCAAGGACCCAACGCTGAAGTGTTGGGGTGAACTCGATCCCCTGGGAGGCCTCAGGGACTACTGTATCAATGACGAGGAGTCCTCGATGGAACCTGCGTCGATAGCACGTCTCACACAGCCGTTGATCGGTTCCCTCAGGGAGACCACACTGGTAGCAGCCACTCATACGCCGATCCTCCTAGCCGTGTATTCGGCAGTTTTACGGATAACTATGAGACTATTCACTCGAAACTTCCGAGAAGAGTCCCTCTCTCGAAACCTACCTCCTAGCCTATCACTCTCTTTTTTTTACTTACTAGCAAAAAGTGAGGGCTAGCACTGCTGACTACCGATGCACTGCGATGCCTCAATAGGGCCATAGCACACCCCTCCGAAGTTCATGTAAATCATCGAACTACCGGTATTTGCTCGAGCTTTTGATGCGACACTCGAACCATTCAAAGGCGTACCTGCGCCACAACCAACCCCTGCATAGTAACGAGCTGCCCAACCCGCCCCTTGGGAATACAAGCCCAACTGAGCTATCACCGCCCCCTTTGAGTCGATAGCGCGAACGCAGCTCGGGAAAGGGCCTCTGCCACCTGGCTTCACCACGATACCAATCGTGTTTCTGCGTACGTCAGAAAAGTGGTTAGAGCCGATCGTCTTGTATACATGCCCACCTGGCCACGGCACGACCGAGGAACACTGCGCAAGCGAGCCTCCTCCCGATGAGTCGCTTCCTCCACCAGACGACCCCCCCGATGATCCCCCACTACTACCTGAGGACGATTCACCTTGAACTGCGATCGAGATCTCATCTACTGGCGTGCCGCCGAAGTTAGTGACCTCCTGCATCTCAGCTTGATATGGATTAATTACAACACTCTCTTCGTCACTTTGCACAACGACCTCATAGCCATCCCCCGCTGTAAAGTCTCCTACCGAGATAGAACCACTACCTTGGACAAGCTCAGAGGCAATTCTCGTCCCTGCAAAATTATAGACGAGTAGTTGAGTCACTCCTCCTTTTTGCGTTTGAAAACCCAGGAGGTCAGCTCCTGAAGCCTGGCGTATAGGAAAAGCACGTGGTCTCAGACCGGTACTGGCAAACTTGGGAAGTCGTGAAAACTGCCGGGCCTGTCCTGTAGTCATATTGCGCATTCGCGCGTTAGACCGGTTTCTACTCCCCTTGCGCATGACTCCGATCCAATCGATGCCATCACTATCGAGTCGTGCAAAAAAAACTCGATCTCCAGACTTACCAAACTGAAGAGTTTCCGTGGTCGGAGACGCACTTGCGAAAAGATCGTAGGAGAACTCCCATTGGGCCTTGCCGTTGACGAGTCGCACTACTGCCGCGTCAGCAGTACCATTCCCGTTAAAATCAGCCCCCGCGATGACAAGATCTCCCGGCTTACCAAACGTCTTATCTATCCGAGCTGAGGAGGAATCGAGAATCGACCATTTCAATGAATCGGTGCTTGCATCCTCAGCAACAACTCCGACTTGAGTTCCGCTACCGAGCCATTGGGCCATAATCGGCAGATCTCCTGAGGCGCCGATAGAACCAAGAGTGCTCGTCGACGAGGAGCCCGATAACTGAGCTTTCCATGTCAAAGAACCGTCACTACCCTCGTCAATCCAGGCCCTATCGGAGATGCCGTCCCCATCGAAGTCGCTGGGAACTACAGCAAAGACAGGAGTAGATATGCCCAAGAAAGACACGAACAGAACGAGTCGCTTTATCATAGTTACGCGGATTTATTAGTGTTTGTAGCAGCACTCCAAGACTCAACCTTCGCATCCCTGATTGAGGGATTCAAAACGCCTTGCAAAGTCCTACCGAGGAGATTCAAAGGCTATGCCAGCTCGTTTGCGAGCCCACGATCACATATCGTCACTCTCGGCGGCGCCCATCGATGCTGCTCGAAGTGCATTCACAACCGCAAATAAGTCTATCCCCTCTTGGAGCACAGCGCCCCAGACTGGAGTCAGAAAACCGAAAGCCGCCAGCAGCATTCCGATTACACTACACGTCATACCACCCACAGCACTCTGCAGAGCTATGCGTCGGAGCCGCGCACTGACGTGCAATAACTGATCAACTTTACGTAAAGATGGCTCAAGAATCACAGCTCCCGCGGCCTCGGAAGTGATATCGCTTCGCGGCCCAAAGGCGACTCCCACGGTAGCTGCCGACAGAGCTGGAGCATCGTTAATTCCATCCCCAAGAAACAATGTCTGAGCACGCGCTGTCTCGTCGCGTGTTATCGAAACCTTATCTTCTGGTGAACGTCCCGCGTACACACGCGAAATGCCCATCTGCCGGGCGAGATACTGCACCTCTTCATCTCGATCGCCTGAGAGAAGAATGACATCTTTAAAATTATGGCGTGGCCCTAAATGGGAGAGAAACTGATGACTATCTGGCCGTGCTTGATCACGGAAATGAAGAACGCCTACTACCTGCCAATCGACGACTACAACGCATTCCAATCCAGAAGACCGAGCTTCAAAACCAGTCAGCAGTGCGGGTTCGAGTGCCCGTCTCCCCGTAATCATGACGTGCTTACCTTCCACGCTTCCAGAGAGTCCCTGCCCAGGTATCTCACTCACATCAGTGACCGGCAGCACGACAATGTTTCGCTCCGCTGCTTTCGCTAGCACTGGGGCGGCAAGCGGGTGTCGTGAGTACTGCTCGAGGCTAGCAGCATACCGCAGTAGCTCATCTTCACTCACACCCTTGGTTTGAGCTGATTCTATAACGGGCTCTCCAATCGTAAGGGTCCCGGTTTTGTCTGTTATCAACACCTCGCATCGCTGCGCTCTTTCTAGCACGATGGGGTCTTTGATAATGATTCCGCGCTTGGCGCACCACGATATCGCCCCAAGTATCGCCACTGGGATGGCGATGATTAAAGGACAGGGTGTCGCTACGACTAACACTGCGAGAAACCTCCTCGGCTCCTCAGAAAATCCCCACGCAGCCAAAGCAAGCGCGAGGGCTATCGGTGTATACACAAGACCAAGGGTGTCCGCGATCCTCCGCATACGAGGGCGTCGCTGACGCGTTTCGTCCATGACCTGCATAATTGTTACGTAACGGGAGTCTTTGGCCTCGCGAACCGCTCGAATTACCAGCGGGCTCTCGCCATTAATTGCTCCAGAGATAACCTCGCAGCCCGGCGTCTTCGAGATTCGATAGGGCTCTCCCGTCAGGTAGGACTCGTCCATTGCGCTGTGCCCCTCAAGCACGACTCCGTCGACCGGGCAGAGCTCATGTGGCAATACGACTAATTCATCCCCAAGGCGCACCTCGCTGACTGAGATGTCTACCATGCTCACATTTACGCGTCGGTGCGCTATGGCAGGCATACGCTTAGCTAGCGCATCAAGAACCGACGATGCCCGCCGCATCGCATAATCCTCTAAGGCACTCCCTCCCGAGAGCATGAGCACTACGAGTGTGCCGGCAAGATATTCCCCGAGCGCAAGAGACGTAACAATAGAGACTCCCGCTAGCAAGTCAGAGCCAAACTGCCCCGCTAGCATTCCACCAACGAGGCGTACGACAAGAAACGCCCCTCCGCCTATGAGCGCAATTAACACAGGGAGCGACGTGTAGAGATCTGAACACCCAGCTAGGGTAAGAGCGAGCGTCGTAATAATCGCGATACACGACGTTGCCGCTACTATCAGATTGGACGTCATACACCACACCTCAAAGATGAATTTCGCAGATAGACAGAAAGAGCCATGGCGTACACACGCCACACGTACGGGTGCAACACATCGATTGCGCTGCACGCCTGCGCTACCTTACTGACCTGCTACACTTCACTACAGAGGGGGCTTGTAAGACTTTGCACAGCCATCATCACCGCCCCCGATTACCTCTCGTATAATCGGGGGCTCGATAGATGACAAGGCTTTACATCACTTATACAAAACTAATCTGGTAGACGAGCGCTATGCCTCACATCTTCGTCAGCGGCTCGCACGATAAATGCCACCGATCGAAATTTTTGCATTCCTGGCTCTAGTTTTTGCCATTGCTCTAAGCTCACTGAGACATACAGCACTCCTCACTGTGGTGTGCAGAGCCCCAATCTTAGAAGACAGGAACAATGGATCGCTGGGTCCCTTTGGGGCCTCCGAAGAGGACACGTACTGGGCAATCGCACTCCTCGCTGCCCCACGCAACCTGATTCGTGTTGGTTTAGCTGCTGCGCGGGCTGAAACAGCCAGCACACCTTTCACCGGATCATAATCTCCCACCTTCACATTCACCAGAGCACCAAGCGGGAGCGGCCTCTGGGCTAGCAACGCAATGATCGTTCGATCACGTAGGTCCGTGAGAGTTCCGGCTGGTATCTTTTTTACGAGCGCTGCGCGGGCCCGCGCTGAGACACTGATCGCACGACCAGTTCCCTGTTGTTTGATGGGGCAAAAGGAGTATGCGACCGAATGTGTATCGATCGCCCCTGAACCTGACGCATCTGGGACGCCCCTATCCGGAGTAGAGTCGCCATCGTCTGACGATGGGGGTGTGTCACCCCCACCCGCTCCAGTACGATCAGGACTTGAGAGCGGACAGGAGCTCACATTTGGCTGCTGAATGCTTGTGGCAACTCCGGAGCCAGCCGCAAGAGTAGTCCGAATTGTAAAGTTATCTAGACGTACCCGCCCGTTAACTTCTGTAAGAAAAATTCCAAATGCACGCACAGCGCCTGCCGACGGAAGAGGGCTGCCGTATGTGGATGGAATCACGGGTCCAAGTCCCGCCACGAGTGGCGCCGTTCCATAGCTCAGTGATGCGGGCGAAATAGTTACATCTTCCCACACTCCTGGACGTATCTGCTGAGTCGCCTCGCGAGAAATATACCAGGTATTATCGACGAGAAATGCGAGCTGCGTTTGATTATTCTGATTGGCGGGATTAATACCGCTCAACCTCTGCTTGTATGATATCTCCGAGGCTCCAGATTTTAGTAAGCCTACATCAAAGGAGAATTCACTTGTGAGAACAGACAAGCCATACACCGGGCGAAACCAAAATGCATACCCTTGAGACAACCCCGACGGCGCACTATTCACAGCTCCTCCTATTACTGCGCTTCCGTACGAAAATACCTTGAGGTTGCTTATTTTCTCGACCGGCAATCCTGATACCACGCCGAACCACCTTGACTCACTTGCCCCTTCCTTACCAAGCGAACCACTACAAAAGCTAAACGTTTCCTTATAAATTGTGTCGTTTTGCGCCACCGCTTGGTTGACGGCAACGCCACTTACAACTGCCCACGCCGCAACGAACCCAACGCATTTGCTCAACACTCTTTGTTTTACGAGCTGTACTGTTTTCACCGATGTCTCCTTGATATGCGAAATCGAAACCTAGCGGAGCAACAACGAATGTTGCCCGCGTTACAGGGAGCATTGGTATAGAAATAATGAGAGGCCTGAAATGAGCTCTCTCATGGAGATTCAAGGCACGTGCGGCGAACTCAGCATCTTAGCTGCGCAACTTACGCTGTAAACTACGCCTGTGCACGCCAAGTATTTTTGCACTTTGTGTGACGTTTCCATCACACTCCGAAAGAACTCGCTGCACATATTCCGCCTCTACTTCTGCCAGCGATGGCATCTGCATTGCACTCTGGGCGACCACTCGATCAGGCGAGAACGAGTCAAGAACACACTCCGCTGATACAGGTTTTGTAAGGTAGTTAATCGCGCCTGCCCTCACAGCTTCAAGTGCAGTGGAGATACTACCAAAGCCTGTTAGAACCACCACAGCTAGCTGTGGATCTCGCTGACGCAATTCACGCACAAGCCATAGACCACTCTGACCGGGCATACGCAGGTCGACCACGGCGCTATCGGGTTTATAGTCTCCCTGCGCCTCAAGTGCTTCGTTGGCATTTGCCGCCTCAAACACCTCAAGGCCAAGCTGCGAAAGCGATCGCTTCAGTCGCCGGCGAAAAGTATCATCGTCATCGCAAAGAAGAATCCGCTGCGGCGTGCGCTCACTCATACTGCCACCACTCGCGGAATACGCAGGATCACGGACGTGCCCTTGCCAAGCACCGACTCAACAGAGAGGATTCCACCAACCTGTGCTGCGAATAATTTGGCGAGATACAGCCCAAGGCCCATCCCCTCTCCTGGCTCTTTCGAGGTAAAAAACGGCTCTCCGGCGCGCCTCCGCACCTCTTCAGTCATACCAACGCCGGTATCAATCACTGAAAACGTAACTAGCTCATCATCAAGCCTCACCGAGACTCGAACTTCCCCACCTGCTGCGCAGGCCTGCAAACCATTGCGGATAAGGCTATGCAACGTCGAGGAAAGCCCTCCCCTCAAGGTCACCAGAGAGCTTGCCCCGACATCGGGCTCAACATCACTGACAAGGCTAGAGGCATCGAATTGGGAGGAAACGTCATCGAGCACGTCCGAGATCTCACAGCGGCTCGGCACTTCTCCAGCAAGCTCGCTACTCTGTCCCCGCATTCGCTGGAGAATCGCACCACAACGCTCCAATTCCTGACGCATGAGCTTGACATCGTCAGACCACGGAGAATCTTCAGCTAAATCGCGCGCAAGGTCGTTACCTATTAAGACAAGAGTGCCGATCGGAGACGCCAGTTCATGTGCGGCACCAGCAGTTAGAGTCGCTAGCGACGCCAGTCGACACCGTTCATCCTCCGCGCGCTCTAACGCTGAGATAACTCTCGCTTGCTCTAGTATCTCTCGATTCATTCTGGTCACAAACGCCGCAACGATGACTCCGATTACCAAAAAAGCCACAAACATCCCGTGAAGGTGGAGTGACATGGTTTCTCCATGGCCGTGATGCGCGTGATGTGAATGCATACCCAACTGAGGGAGTGGTACATGGACGTAGAATAGCGCAATAAAACAGCAGGTAGAGATGACCAACACACCCCAGGTCCACGCAGCGTCCAAGAAGAATGCTGCGAGCGTTACATACACTAAAAACATCATGCTGAATGGATTGGTATAACCACCACTCATGTAAAGAAGTCCCGTGAGGACTACTACGTCAACCACGAGCGACATCCCAGCTATACGCCTCGGAGGTGTGCCATCACTCGCGGCACGTATCATCAGAAAGAAATTGAAGAGAGCGCTAACGCTCAGGACTCCAGCAACCTGCTCCCACGGAAGCGGGAAGTCGAACGCATACGCTGCGCCAATAAAAATTACTAAGAGCGATATGATAGACGCCCACCGAATCTTAATGAGCCACGACAGCTCAATATTTTCTTTGGCGCTCGTCCGCGCCGTGGAGGTCGATAAATCCAGTTTCATGTCTTCACACCGATATCCTCAAGCTCGATCGTATACTCCACTTCCAAGCGAACTTAAAGGCACCCCTCTTACTTCAGCAGGAACAAGTATTTGGGCCAATTTCGATAGCTATTATGGCGCGCCGCACAAGACAGAGGCCGATGAGACAACTCCACCATCAGCAGGAGTAGTACCTGTGTAACCTGCCGTGACTGTATAGCAACAGATAGTTGTTCCCGTAGAGCACGTTGAGCCCGCGCTACCATTGGTCACATTCCCGGCATTAGTATAGTACGCATATGTGGAACTCGGGCAACTTTGACCGGTGCCCGCGGTTGTCCATAGGAGAGTTACCGCATCATTACCAGAGACATTACACTGAAACCCCCACATTCCACCGCCAGAATCAGCCGTCGAGGCTGACAGAGTTGAGTCAACGGATGATGTGGGAGTCACCGTAGGTGTGTGCGTAGGCGTTGGGGTAGGACCGCCGGGTGTATGGGTTGGAGACGCAGTCGGGGTCTCTGTTGGTGTATCCGTTGGTGTATCGGTTGGTGTATCAGAGGGAGAGGCCTCTGGGGTTTCAGTTGCTGTATCCATCGGCGTGTCCGTCGGCGCTTCAGTAGGTGTGTCGGTCGGCGTATCCGTTGGTGTATCAGTTGGCGTATCAGTTGGCGTATCAGTTGCTGTCTCAGCAGGCGTAATTGTTGGCGTACGAGTCGGAGTTATTGTCGGTGTGAGCGTTGGAGTAACGGTAGGCGTGACTGTCGGGGTACGAGTGGGCGTAAATGTCGGCATTATCGTCGGCGTACGCGTCGGAGTAGACGTAGGAGTAGCGGTTGGCGTGTAGGTTGGAGTTCTGGTCGGTGTGCCAGTTGGACTCTGTGTCGGTGTTACTGTTGGTGTATGCGTTGGGGTATACGTGGGCGTTACGGTAGGAGTGCTAGTAACTGTTGGCGTCAGTGCGGAGCGAGCCCCCCTCCCGCCATCAAATCGGTAGCGGCTCGACCCTGGACCACTCTCTACAAAGTCTCTGCGTGAAACCGCTCCATCACTCGAGTTACCATCAAA
>OMII01000027.1 GCA_900299055.1 Pseudomonadota bacterium
GTATATAGTAGGACTCCCTGCTTTTGCTGAAACTTCCAGATAGTCTATTCCCGCAGCTCTACCCAAGAGGCAGAAGTCGTCTTTGTTGTTCATCGAATACAAACGCTTCCCTATCTGACGCCTGGCCGACTCATTAATTTTGAACGAAGTTACGATTGGAGTCGCCCCGGGCTCATCAGCCACGTTTGAGATGAAGGTCTTTCGCCCCGCTAGGTGCACTTCGAGAGTGTTTGCAGCCAGAAAAACTGCTTTGCGGGGGGCTTTTTCTCGGATCAGTGTGGTAAGCGGTGATCTGTAATTAGCATACGAGGCTAAAGACGAGGGCCGGCCACCGGTCGACAAATATGGAATTAATTCAATCAAGCCGCCGAGGCAGCAAAATAGAAACAAACTACCCAGGACAAACCAGGATCGAAAGCCTTTCGCAATTCTCCGACACGAAATCACTAAAAAAGATGCAATTAAAAGGTCGACGAGAACAGTAGCGGGCCTCAGCCACTTATGATTATCGAAAACAGAGAGAGGTGAGAGCTGAATAGTATTCACGCATACGAGGGTTGGAATGAGACACGAGAGTATTAGAAAAACTCCACGATTGTTGACACGAGCGAGAGTTATCACAGCCCAGGGCAGAAGTAGTATTCGAAGGCCAAAAGCGAATACATAGTAGCGAATGAAGTTAACGAAGGTGAGCGGATAGGCTAACGGAATAGGCTCCTCGCCCATGGTAGGGAAATGGGGATTGAAGCGAGGATAATCTTTGAGAAGGGGCGGGAAGTACTCGAGCGCCATGGCGGCTCGGAGCTCTGACATTTCAATGGCACAGGAAATGCACATTCCAAGCAGGATGCACAGACTCTGGCGTCGATGCTCACCAAAAGCTGCTAGCAGTACGACAGTCAGGATAGCAGATATCGTGACAAAGAGGTGCCACTTAAGAAAAATGCCAGCTCCAAGCCCAAGTAGGACAGCGGTTAGCAATCCAATTGTGCCTCGATAGTATAAAGAGCCGAGGAACACGAGCAGAAAAGTCGTTGCTACCATGAGTTGCCGCTCGGCAAGGAAGTAAAACATATTAAACATATTGCCGTTGTATCCGGCATAGTTATGGGGCGCGAACGCAAAATGGTAGGGGTGCGAATTAAGAGCTGCTCGTAGCCAGACGTCAAAACCGTTTGTGACAATAGACTCTATATCGAATATGTACCTGAGGCTTCCCGTTGTTATTATGAGGAGTGCCGTGAGAGCTGAGGCAAGGCGGGAGTTGAAGAGTTCTTGCGCTAGCCCGGCAGCGGCTAGCATCAACATACACAGAGCAAGCACGCTGGTGTAATTGAGACCAGCAACGAGGCCACCGCCTAAGCGTGCGTTGATAGCCACGCAGAGATCAAAAAAGAAGTGATAGGTTAGGCTCACCCCTGCGAGAGAATCGTTTTCGGCCGGAAAATTATCGCCGAGAGAAAATAGTTGAATGATAGGAAGGTGTACGTTGAGATCCCAGTACGTATCAGATCTGCTTATGTCACCTGAAGTGTCGATAAGATGCGGAGAAAAAAAGCAGAGGGCGAAGATAATAGCTCCTAAGGAGAGAGCTAAGCACGACAGTCGGTCGCTTCGTGAGAATCTAAGCCAATGCTGACTGACATGGGCGCGTGCAGACCTCGAAAAAGCAAGAAAGCTAAAAGCGGGTAAGCTTATCGCGACTATGAAACCCAGAGATGCTTTGTAGAGCACATCCGAAACGCCAAGCGGCACAAGTGTTGAACAGAGTAGGTAGGTTGCCGCAACGGTTAGTATCTCCCCAGAAAGCCACCAGGTTGCGATGAGAAGGGGAAGGGCGCGAAAGGACTTGCAGAGAGGCGCAGTGATGACCGCTCCGACTAAAATAATCGTAATGGTGTGCAGAAGGGGCAGAGTAAGAGACATGTGGCCTCTCGTGTGTCATCCGAGGGAAACAAAAGATAATTGGGCCGATGTAGCTAGAATTCTAGCGTGGACGCACCTCGGACGCCACTAGATACTTTCCGGCTTTGATGCATGGCTAAAAATGGGGCTACGTCTACAATGTTGGGGATATTTAGGTAATCATCGAACACGCGATGTCTCTGCGTAGGTAACGTTGATGGTCCTCGATGAGAGTAGCTTTGATAGCTCGGTGGACCTCGGAGTGGAAGTTGTTGCAGATCATTTTTAATCTGATGCCGGGGCTATGCTTCGCCCGTCGGCAGCTATGTGAGGAATTGTTCGCGGCAACTACTCTTCGCGGGGTGTTCGTGAGCTGTTGTCACATGAGTGCCGATATTCCACGTTTGCTGATCATATCCGCAAACTCCTCAAGGACGCAGTAGACACTATTTAGTTCACTGTCAGTGAGGCAGTACGGAGGCATAAAATAGACAACATTGCCAAGCGGACGAAGGAGAACTCCTCGAGCCCGGAAAAAAGCGCCTGCAGCGCGGCTGATTGAGCTCGTGTAGCCTCGCTGTTCACTGTCCTTTACGTCGAAGGCTAAAATAGTTCCTCGGACTCGAATGTTCTCTACGGCGGAGTACGTAGCTAAGCGAGCAGCGCACCGTTTATGAGCGGCTTCGATCCTTGCTCTCGCTGCTGAGCACTCATCGTTGAGCGTTAGTGTGAGGCTTGCATTTGCAACCGCGCACGCTATTGGATTGGCAGTATATGTGTGGCCGTGGAAAAATGTTCGCGAGTGGTCTGGCGATACGAAGGCCTGAGCGATTCTCTCTGATGTGACAGTCAAGGAGAGTGGTAGTGAACCTCCCGTCAGTGCCTTCGAGAGACACACAATATCTGGCGGAGTCGTAAGCAAAGAGCACGCAAAAAGTGGTCCAGTACGCCCAAATCCAGTCATGACCTCATCGGCAATCGCAATGACCTGATAGCGTTGGCAGATCTCCCGATATCGATCGAGGACCTCAGTTTTATACATAACCATACCGCCAGCGCCTTGCACACTTGGCTCAAAGATGAACGCTGACACCTGGCCGTCCGAGCACAGGCGCTCGAATAGCTGGATGTCAGCGGCGTCTCCACGGGTTGATACTCTATCGACTTCGAATAGCATCGTATCGAACGGTGCCGAGAAAACGCCGCGCGCCCCTGCTGCCATCGCTCCAAATGTGTCTCCGTGGTAGCTGTCGGAGAGCGCTATGATTTTGTTTCGTCGGGTGCCGTGATTGGCCCAGTATTGAACGGCTAGCTTGATAGCAACTTCGATGGCGGTCGAACCGTTGTCCGAAAAAAACACTTTGGCGAAGCCTTGGGGAAGTGCTGCCAGTACTCTTTCAGCAAGGGTAATAGCCGGTTCGTGCGTGCAGCCGGCGAAGAGGACGTGATCGAGCGTTGAGAATTGTTTTGTCGCTGCCTCTATGAGCGCTGGGTGTCCGTGCCCGTGTATGTTGCACCACCAGGAACTGATACCGTCGATTAGTTCACGTCCGTCTGCAAGAACGAGCCTGCTCCCCTGCGCTGATGTAACGACAAGTGGTTCCTGATCCATTCCAGCTTGGGTGAAAGGGTGCCAGATCGATTGCTGATCCCTCTGAAGAAGAGTGCGTATGGAAGAAGAAGAGGTGACCGACGAGTTCATACAGTGGCGAATAGTGCCACAAAACGCGTGTTATGCAACGCCACGTCCCCAACGTTTCAACAGGCGCCCTCGAAGCGCTCCGATCGCGTCAAAAAGCTCTTGTGAACGAACTAGATAGCTTGTGGTGATGTACGCGCCTATTCCAGCCGGGATTCCGACGCCGCATAAGAGCGCGGGAGTAGTGAGCCTGGAGGATAACGCATTAAGCAATGTGAGCATGACAAGTGCCGCCACTGCCGCTTTTAGGGCAGAGGTGAGGAACTCTCGAAAGGGGAAATTGCCGATCCGAAGCCAGAAGAATATGGTGACGAGGATCAAGGAGCCGATGGCAGCGATGGATGAGCCCAGCGCGAGACCGATATGTCCGAGTGAAAAGTCACTAGGGAAGAGATAGAGGATGCTCACCTGTAAATTCGAAACTGTTCTGACAAAAGTACCGTCAAACTCTCCGCGTATGATCGGACCCATGAGAATTAGTGAAGCACAGACGTTGATTGCTAGAGAGCAGACCCCGATCGCGGTAGGAGTTATTGTGTCTTTCCTAGCGATGAAAGCTCGCACGAGCATCGAGTGGCAACTTGAAGCCCACAATCCGATGCTAAGTGCCCGGAGTGCGTAACTCGTTTTAAGAGCCGAATCATACGAGAAAGCTCCGCGCTCGAAGAGAAGGCGTGTGATCGGGAGGGCGAGGGCCCATATACCTACCGCCATTGGGATAATACAAAAATTGGTGAATCGAAGGGAGTCAGAGAGATTACGGCTAAAGGTTTTGGTATCTGCGTTCGCGGAGGCATTGGCGAGTGCTGGTAGTAGCACAGAGGCGAGTGCTATCGAGAATATACCGATTGGAAATTGAGCCACTCGGTCCGCGTAAAATAGCCATGAGACACTTCCCGTTGGCAGGAGGGACGCGAGAAGGGTGCCGACAAAGATAGTGATTAGGTAAACCGAGGCTCCCACAGTAGCCGGAATCATGAGCCGGATGACGTCTGCAACATCCCTTGAGAGAACCCGAAAAGACGGCAGTAAAGGAAGATCGCCACGTCTGCACGCTGGTATCTGTGCGACGATTTGCACAAGTCCGCCGACTAAGACCGAAAGAGAGAGTATTACAGTGGCGGTTTCGAGTGTGCATGGCATTGCAATTAGGGCGCCGATTATGAGCGTGATATTCATCGTAACTTGAGCCCATGCGGAAGCGCCAAAGATGCCCAAAGTGTTGAGTGCCGCGTTCAGCATCGCAATCACACTGACGCAGGCGATGTAGGGCGCCATAATCCGAGTCAGGGATATACACAGCTCTAGCTTCTCCTGTGAGGCTCCGAACCCTGGTGCGAGCAGTCTTACGACCTCCGGAGCGAAGCCGATAATTAGTAATGTGAGCACGCTGGTGATAATCAGCAGAAATCCAGTGACCCTTCGAAAGGTCGCCTTGGCGCGCTCCTTGTTGTCAGCGAGTGCTGATGAAAAGACCGGGGTGAACGCAGAGGTAAGTGCGCCTTCTGCGACGAGGCTTCGCAAGAGGTTGGGTATACGAAAGGCGACAAAGAAGGCATCAGCGAAGATCGAGGCGCCAAGTAGCCGAGCAACGAGTAGATCCCTTCCAAAGCCAAGTAGGCGGCTGAGAAGGGTTAGAGCTGATACGATAGCGGTTCCGCGAAATAACACGTTATCTGTATGACACGTTCCGCTGAGTCTCGCGAGGGGGTTACCGAATCATGAAGCTGCGTGCTACTCGGTATAGGTCTGAGGAAAGGTCTACTCGCCGGGATTTAATCACCCCATCAGCACCAGCCATTGACTCAAGAGGAATGAATCCTAGTTTGTCGAAGTCACGAGTTACCATGATACCGCTGTTCCCGCCCAGTAGGTGCTGTACAGCTCCGTAGCCTAAGAACTTCGTATACTCGATGTCGAATGAGATCGGGTCGCAGCAGCGAAGTTCGTACCCGATGTTTTTCGTAATCATGTGCACATCGAGCTTAGCGGCTTTGAGCATCTCTTTGAGAGGAGGGATGAGAACGTCCCCTAGCTCGACTTGGGAGTAGCGTATGCGCCCCATGTCATCCCGCACGCAGCCTTGGAGGGCAGTGCTTTGCCCTGGATTAAGGCAATCAAGGATCCCCTCTGCCAATACAATAACTCCATAGTTCTTGCCCATCGCGAGGCGCTTGCGGATTGTCGAGAAGAGAATCGCCGCGATATCTTCAGGAGTGGGAGAAAAGCCTTGGAACTCCTCTGGGATTAAGGCAGATGTAGCGCCCGCTGCAAGTCCCATACCGAGGGCAAGGAAGCCTGCTTTGCGTCCCATCGTTGTCGCCAAAAACCATCTACGACAGGTCTTAGCATCCTCGCGAAGGGTCTCGACTATTTTAGTGCCTGCATGGAGTGCTGTTTCGAATCCGAAGCTGGGATACTTGTTAGGTAGGATAAGATCGTTGTCGATAGTCTTTGGAACGTGAACAACTGAGATTGGGCCGTTAAGCTGGGCAAGTTTTAGACTCAGGTACGCGGATCCCTCGCCTCCGATGACGATCAGCTTGTCGATGTTATTCTGATGCAGTCCGGCCAGAAACGCATCGAGATGTTGTTGATCCTTGAGCGGGTTAAAGCGCGATGTTCCAAGAATTGAACCGCCTTTGTTGTAAATGTTGCTAACACCATCTGAGGTGAGATTTATCACAGCTCCAGGCTCACCGACCGTGAGGTCTCTGAATCCATTGACCAAGCCTTTTACCGTATAGCCGCGATTGTTTGCCTCAATAACGCTTGAGTAAATTACCGAGTTGATTCCGGGAGCCGGGCCACCGCTAACGACTATGCCGAAGCTTTTGCGCGAAGACTCATTGCTAGAAGACATGAGGAACCTTACATCCGAAAGTAGTTGAAACACTCGCCGCGCTACGTCCTCAAGGGACGCTGTGCAGTGCATCGGCACGCGGAGGAGGCTAGCACAAACTCGGGATTGGTCAAAATCTCAAGCGATATCAAGGACAAGGGGTTGAGAATTGAAATTAGTCCACGAGTTCTATGGTTGGGCGTGAGTCGCAAAAAAAGGGGCCCGTTTGGGCCCCTTTTTTTAGGAATATTCCTACCGAAGCTTACTTGGCTCCAGCAGCTCCCTGGTTGAGCCACCGATCAACGATGCCTTTGAAGTGGCTCGCTGGGTAGGCGCCCTTAACAGCGACTCCATTCACGAAGAAGCCGGGGGTTCCTTGAATGCCATTCTTCGATCCGAGCTCCATGTCCTCCTTCACCTGGGCAGCGGCTGCTGCAGAGTTCATGTCAGTCTTGAACTTCGCTTCATCAAGCTTTAGCTCTTTCGCTGTAGCGAGGTAAAAGTCCGTTCCAAGCTTGTCCTGGTTGTTGAACAACGCGTCGTGGAATTCCCAGAATTTGCCCTGCTGTTGAGCAGCCCACGCAGCTTTAGCAGCTGGCTCCGCCTCCTTGTGGAAGGGAAGTGGATAGTGCTTGAACGAAACCTTCACATCGTTCGGATACGCCTTGGCCACTTCGTCCATCGTATCGCGTCCCTTTTTGCAGTACGGACATTGGAAGTCTGAAAACTCGACGATTGTCACCTTCGCGCTCGCAGGTCCCTTCACGGGGCTCTTGCCGATGTCAATCTTCACCGGATTCTTGAATTGATTCTCTACCTCGGCCTTTGCTTCGTCCTCTTGAGCCTTCATCGCCTCTTGCTGCTTCTTCTGGAAGTACTTCTCGAGCGATGTGCCGATCTTGGCGACACCGGCATCAGAGTTTAAGTAGCGCTCGAAGGCAGTAGAGAAATCTTTCTCCGAGATATCAGCGACGCTCTGGCTACTGAATGATACGGCCGACAAAACTGCGGCGAGAAGGGATGTAGTAAGCTTCTTATTCATAGAATCTTTGAACTCGTGTTGAATGTAATTTACTGCGCGCAGCACTGCCCCTAAATAACTGCCAGGGTGCTATGATGCGAAAACTGTAGGAGGCGATGCCAACCACAGCACTCAGGAAATAGCAGAAAAAACAGCGCCTAACAAATAGAAATGTGGCGCAGGGACGACAGTTCGGGTATTCAGCTACCACCACTGTGCGATGCGCCGTAGGGGGCTTTACGCCCCGAGCGCTCGGCGAGAGGACTAACTACTCAATGGAGTACAATATGGAGAGAAATATGCTTTTTTCGCTACTCACAATAGCAGGGGTCTTTTTAGGCTTTGCGTCCGTTGCGTCGGCCGAAAAGCTCACGGCTGTCATGGTAACTAACAAAGGCACCATCGAGCTTGAGCTTGAGCCATCCAAGACCCCCGTAACAACAGCGAACTTTGTTAACCTAGCCCAAAAGGGGTTTTACAATGGGATTATCTTCCACCGAGTAATTCCCAATTTTATGGTTCAGGGCGGAGATCCGCTAGGAAAAGGATACGGCGGGCCAGGATATAAGTTCGAGGATGAGTTTGACCCGTCTCTTCGTCACACGGGCCCGGGGATTTTGTCGATGGCTAACGCTGGCCCCGGCACAAATGGAAGTCAATTCTTCATCACTCACGTTGCTACACCGTGGCTTGATGATCATCATACGGTCTTTGGTCATGTTATCAACGGGCAGGATGTCGTGAACTCCATTCAGCAGAACGACAAAATTGTCTCGATCAAGATTGTAGGGGATACCACGGCTCTCTTCGAGAATCCGAAGGTAAAAGAGAAGTTGGTAGCGTGGAATGCTGCCTTAGCTAACAAATCCTAGTGCTTCTAGGAGTACGCTCGGCGCGCTTGCCAGATGAGGCGGCGAAGGCGGAGCTCATCAAGCCGAGGGAGGCTAGCGTCGCTGCCTTCCTCGGCTTTCTTATGCTCAGCGAAGCTGGCAACCTGCCACCCAGGGGCGCCGATTGCTAGGCTCTACGCTTTTCGGAGATCTGGCTCGTTAGGCGCCACGGTTTGCACTAGATTGGCGCCGCACGGAGAGCGGCGATGCGAGATTCTAACGGCGGATGGGTCGAAAATAGTTTGCCCGGGCCTCCCGAAATCTTGAATGCCGCCATCGCCGGCGCATTGTCATACTGGCGTCGATTGTTCGCCAAACGCTCAAGGGCTGCGATCATATCAGCTTTGCCGGCATACTTCGCTCCGCCTCGGTCGGCCCGAAACTCTCGGTGTCGTGAGAAAGCGCAGACAACCATCATGCCAAGAATACCGAGCGCCATTTCAAGCAGCATGACCACGAGGTACGAGGAGGTTTGGCGTCCCTCGTTATCGCGAGAGTTTTGAGCAATCGCAAAGCCGATGATACGGGCGAGGAACATGACAAATGCGTTAATGACACCCTGAAGCAGCGTCATCGTCACCATGTCTCCGTTAGCTATGTGAGCTATTTCATGAGCAGCTACTCCCTCCACTTCGTTCTTGTTCATCGAATGAAGCAGTCCCGTCGAGAACGCTACAAGCGCGCGTCGTTTTGAGGGGCCAGTTGCAAACGCGTTTACCTCCGGACTGTCATAGACTCCGACTTCTGGACAAACCGGAAGTCCCGCTTTACGAGAGAGTTCGTCAATCATCTGCACGAGCCATACCGCTTCAGAAGATGTGCGGTCGAGGACGCGCACGCCCATGCTAAACTTCGCCATCACTCGGGAAAGAGCGAGGGATATGAGCGAGCCGGTCATGCCCCAGATAAGACACAGGGTAGCCAAGCTGCCGTAATCGATTCCTTGGGCAGTTAAGTAGCGTCCGACACCAAGCACCTGCACAAGAAAAGAAATTGTGAGAACGACGAGGATGTTGGTTAAGATGAAGAGAAAAATTCGTTTCATATGCACCTATTCATGCTTGCGTGGCATTCCAACATAGACACCCCCGGTTGGACTTGCCACACTGTCTGGGGATAAAGCCGAATGGACGCGCGCGCCGAAAAAATATTCATCGATAGTTTGCGCATCTATTTGCCAATTTTCAAGCATCAATACATAGAAGACGAGCGTTCGAAAGGGTGAGGCGAGATCATGAAGCTGTTACAAGAACTGTCAGAGGCCGCAGGAGTCCCAGGCCGTGAGGACAATATCCGAGCTATCGTCCGCCGAGAGTTGAAGGGGTGCGTTGATTCAATCGCGGTTGATACCATGGGTAACGTTATTACCTTCAAGCAGGGCTCGGGACGCCAGCGACAGAAGGTGATGTTTGCCGCGCACATGGATGAAATCGGGTTCTACGTGAGTTATGTTGATGAGCGTGGGTTTCTTCGGCTTCAAGAGGTGGGAGGCTTTGACACCCGAAACCTCTTCGCGCGACGGGTAATAGTTCATACCGCAAAAGGGCAAATCCGGGGGGTGCTTAATCCATCGGGGAAACCAATTCACACCGCGAGTCCGGAAGAGCGCCGTGCAAGCAAGGAAGTAAGCGATTTTTTTGTTGATCTTGGACTTCCGGCTAAGGCAGTTACCAAGCAAGTGCAGGTAGGCGATATGGTTACGCTCGATGCGCCATTTGTCGAGTTTGGTGACTACGCGAGCGGTAAATGTCTCGATAATCGAGTGCAGGTGTACGTTGGTATAGAGACCCTGCGCAGCATGAAGAAGCCAAAGCATGACATTTATGGCGTCTTCACTGTTCAGGAAGAGGTCGGTTTGCGGGGAGCCTTCACGAGCACGTATGGTATCGCGCCCGATATCGGAATCGCTTTGGACACGACGATTGCTTGCGATACCCCGGGGGTGCCGGGCGAGCAGAAGATTACCGCTCTCGGAAAGGGGGTAGGCATTAAAGTTATGGATGGCTCTGTTATATGCGATAGGGAGCTTGTGGATGTCTTTGTCGGCTTGGCTAAGAAGCATAAGATTAAGCATCAACTAGAGGTGCTTCCGAGGGGCGGAACTGACGCGGGGGCAATTCAACGCTCACGGGCGGGGGTGAAAACCATCACGTTGTCGGTTCCCACACGCTACATACACACGGTCACAGAGACGGTTCATAGGGGGGATGTTGAAGCTACAAAAACCCTTCTGAGACGGTATCTGGAGGGGTAGAGAGGGCGCCGAAAAGGGCCTTTTTATAACGGGGATTGAAAAAATATTTTTGAGCTAAACCCCAATTTAGCACCTACCCCATTGTCATTCTTAAATATTTTATATTGCTACGCAGCTATCAATACGTTAGTGCTTAATTGCTATCAACGTCATCTTAAGAAACATAGAACCCAGTAGTTGAGCCAAGGAAGGCGGTGACCACATGTTAATTTTGACCCGAAAGCCTGGCGAGAGCCTCTACATAGGAGACAACGTCAAGGTCACCATAGTTGAGATAAAAGGAAATCAGATTCGAGTGGGCATTGATGCTCCGTCAGATCTGAGAATTTATCGCGAAGAGATCTATCTGCAGATTCTTGATGAAAACAAGAAGGCTGCTGAGGGAATGATGATAGATGGTTCGCTAGACCAGTTGGCAGGAGGATGGAACCTCAGACCACCTGGCGATGCGGATGGTAACGAGAAACCGAAGCGCAGGGCAGGGCAGGCGATGCAGGCTCAAACCCCAAGCTTCTTGATAAAGAAGAGGTCTGGAGGAGCAGACAAACCAAAGCCAAGTGCTGACTCTCCTAAAGGGGAGGGTAAGAAGGAGTCATGACAGAGGAGTCGAGTAAGCAACAGGAAGTGGTGAGTTTCAAGAGCACCCGTTTTGGCGAGTTTCAAGTGCCCGCCGAGACCGTGATCGAGATCCCGTCCGGAATCATCGGATTTCCGAATGCTACCCGTTACGTCATGCTCGAGCACAAGCAGCCCTTTTCTTGGTTGCATTCAATTGATGATCCGAACCTTGCGTTCGTAGTAGTTGACGGATTTGAGTTCGGACAGCAGTTCGACGTAAAGCCGCCGATTGGTGATAAAGACAGCGAGCTCAAGCAGGATGATGAGTATGCGATCTTGATCATCGTAACGGTCCGGTCAGATCCACGACTCACAACGGCAAACCTCAAGGCGCCCGTATTTGTGAATATGAGAAATCGCAGGGGTGTACAGATAATTATCGACGACCCCCGCTATTCCACGAGATTCCCGCTGTGGAGTGAAGAGCCTGCGGCAGCTTCAGCTGGAGCCCAGGTCGCAGAGAGCGCAGGTTCCTCAAAGAGTTAACCCACAAGTTCGATAGTGCAGGCCATGCCTTGGATGTTCGTCCAGGCTGTTATTCCTGCCCGGTGGTTGATCGATTGCCGATGAGATCCGTTACGCTCGATAGAAATCCGGAGAGATTAAGCTCTCTCTGCTTACATGAAGCGTGAGCTGCTCGCACGGCCGCCATGATCTCGGGTGATTGCCCTAACGCGACACAGTTGGAGAATAAAGCCCCGGTAATAGCTGGTACAAGGCATAAGCAGGTGCTTCTTTGAGCAGAAGTCTTGCCTGGGGCTGCGCACTCCGATGCAGCATCCGACTCAAATCTACCCTGATTTGCAGCGCACTTTTTCTCTGCTTCAGTCGAATAGTTAGCTAGGATGGTGTCGCACGCTCCCACGGTGGCCCCAAGGTTAAAGGCTGCGTTGATCTGGGATAACATATCCTGCTTCATAATTACGAGCGCCTCAGCCATCGCCCTCGTGACAGCGGCTTTAGCCTCGGCGATGCCTTGCTCTACTTTTTTGATAATTGGGCCGCGAATGAGAGCGCCTCCACGACCCGCACGGTCGATCCTCCCACCAACCAAGCGGCCGGGGTGAAGCAGGTGGGCCGTATCGAGAACGCACTGAGTTGGATCTGGAATGATTTGGAGAGTTCCAGATGGCAAGGTAACAACGGTAGCGGCGGGATTGTTTTTCGCTGGCTTGCTTGTCGTTGCAGACCGTCTCAGACGACCTCCCGCAGCTAATCCCTCTTGTGGTGTGAGGGTAAGAGTGGAGGTGAATAGTAATAGGAGAGCGAAGAGTCGAGCGGATGTGCGAGAAGAAGATGTATTCATAAAACCCCTAAAACCCTTACAGCGGTGCGTGCAGGCGATCAGTATGAGAGTCTCTCTGTGGAAAAGTCTCAGTGTCCAGCCTCGGTTGATGGTATGGGAGGTTGCTGTGATGTTTGTGCTGTAACGGAAATGAGAAGGAGCGCCGGGGCGGTAGCCGTATCAAGTGGTTATGCACGGCTGTTGCCTCGTTGGAGGCGAAACAAGGAGTTGTATGCTATAAGCATCGACGTGACGACGGACATCCTGTGTGCTTTATGAGTGCTCTTAATCTCGTGTGCCGACCGATAGGCGTGATTCGAACTGATATGCGAGCCAAGTTTGACGCTCCTCATCAGCCGGACCTCGCGCTTGAACAGCGAAGCGTTATTGAGCTCTTCGAGGGCCAGAGCTACGAGCTCGCGCTGAGTGACCTGGAAGGATTTGAGCGTATTTGGCTGATATGGTGGTTTGATAGAAACGCGAACTGGCGTCCGATGGTCAGAGCCCCCCGCGGTAAGACCCATCGGCGCGGTGTTTTCGCTACTCGATCTCCTCACCGCCCCAATCCGATAGGTATTACATCCGTTGCGCTCATAGAGATCAGGGGGCGCGAGTTGATAGTGGGTAGTAATGACCTCCTCGACAATACGCAGATTCTTGATATCAAACCCTACATCAGTGAAGTGGACTCTTTCCCCAATCAGCGTAACGGTTGGTTGGCAGAGCTTGAGCATGAAGAGCAGTCAAGCGACGTTTTTCGTGTGTCGTTATCACCCACCGCCAGGGATCAGAGCGCGTGGTTATTAAGCACGTGGGAGATCGATTTTATCACGCGCGTTACTGCTATCTTAACACGCGCGCCTTTTCCGAGTAGGCGGCACCGAATTACGAGTCCAAAGGATGGTGTGTATCGCCTGAGCTGTGGCGGATGGAGAGTCTTCTTTTCTCGGATGGAATCAGAGGTCCTCATTGAAAGGATTGCTCCGGGCTTTCCACTGGAGTTATTGGAACGAGAAGGGCGGGAGATCATCCCTGATTATAAGGCGCAGCTTGCCTTCGAGGGGCAGTGGCCAAATCGCAAGCAATGATGTGCCTACATTAATCTCAGAGGAGTCAGTGTAGCGTATCAGCGAGCCTGAATTATACTCCACCTGCCCACGGTACCCAGCTGTGGGCCAAGATGCTTGAGCTGTTCCACCTTGGAAGCATCTTTGGTTCGAACGACTATCACGTCGACGTCTGCATTTGGGATCTGCTCCTCGGTGAGAAGTTGCACCGTTATGGGGCGAGAAGTCATGAGTGGCGCATAGAAGTTTGATGAAAAAGGAATTCCGAAGGGGAAGCCCACACGGAGGGGTGTGTTCCCAGGAGCGAGCGTGCTCGCCCTTTCGAGTACCCGTCGAGCGGATCGGTTGTTTGAAAGGTTGTCGGAGTAACAGAGTAGTACAAAGGAGAACGTGATCGCTGTTATCGCGGCTACTCGCGTTGAAGCGGCAGCGAGGTTAGGTAGCTTCGATTGAGTGATGGCAGCCCAGCAGATGTATGCGCCGATAACGATACCGGCACACGCCGAGAGGATTGGTGAGCTGTACCACAGTGAAATGGTCGCTCCAATCGAGAGGGAGGCTCCCAAGATACCCAGAGTATATCGAAGCGTATTCTCGAGAGTGGAGTTTGTAAGCCATCCATTAGCCTTTTGACGATCCCATAAAACTCCGGCTAGGAGTGCAAACCCCGGAAGTGAGGGAACGATGTATGTTCCCGTGTATTGTTTTGCAGCCATGAGAAGCACGGGGCAGCTCACGGTCCATGTAAACGCGTATAGAAGCAGGGAGTCATCCCTGAGCTTGCGGAAGGATTGGGTAGAGAACACCGAGCGCCATGAAGTTGCGATGAACGCTAGAAGGATAAGTGACCAAGGGAAGAGCCCTAGCAGCATAAAGAGCCAGGCGGTACCAAAGGGCTGCCGGTGCCCAGTGCCATATTCGTCTCCGTAGTCATTCTTGAGGTAGCGACCAAAGTTTTCATTCCACAGGAAGTATTCGAGGAATCCGGGGTTTCTGATCTCCGCCCACCAGTACCACGGGATTGTGATCGCCAAGAACAGTAGAATGCCTGTGATCCATGGCAGGCTACGAAGCTGTAGGGGGAGGGATTTTGTTTGTAGCCAACTATTCAAGGCCCACGGTGCGATGGTGAAGCCGGCCAGCACGCACGCCAAAGGGCCCTTTACGAGGACGCCGAGCCCTAGCCCTGCGAAGAAAAGATACCCCGCCAGTCGCGAACGGTCAGCGAGGTAAAACCCACAAAGAGCGATTGTAATACCGAGTGTTAGTGTTACATCCAAGACGACTGAGCCTGCGAGAAAGAACATTAGGCACGATGATGCCAGAACCAATACACCCACCATCGCCGCTTCAGCACTGAGTGCCGCTGCCCCGAGTAGCCAAATACTTACACCTATGCCGATAGCGCTCAAAAGACTTGGAAGCCTGCCAGCGAATGTATTTTGTCCGAAGATTAGATACGAGATATCCATGAGCCAGAAGTGTAGAGGAGGTTTGCCCAGGTAAGGCTCGACGACGCCTTTAAAGTTGATATACGGCGTAACCCAATCATCCCGGTCGAGCATTAACTTCGCTACCGTTGCGTATCTCCCCTCCGTTGTATCGATGAAGTCTGGCACTCCTAACGTGAGTACTCTTGCAAGAATTATAAGGGCCAGCAGGGCGAGGGTTGAGGAGGGAAAACGAAAAGACTTCGGTGACTTCAAGGTGCCTCTTTACTTCAGATATTTCAAATCCTGCCCGATGTTTCGCATGGCGATACACCTGTGGCGGCAGTGGAATGTGCTCTGACTATCGGAAGAAATTGCACGTTTACTGACCGCTGTAAACTTCGCGACGGATCGTAGCATGAGCTCGCTCAGGTTAAAATAAGGGGCCCTCACTCTGAGACGTTTGGGGAGGGATGTGTGTGTTGGAGAGTGAGGACCCCTGCTGAAAGGTAGAACGAAGTGCCCGCATCGCCGCCGCTCTCGATACCGCCGAGGGATCGCCTCGGAAATCGCAAGAGAGAGGGTGTGGGCCCGTCCGTTTACCGCCCCGCTAGAGCACAGACGACAGTAGGCGAATACTATTCAAAAGTATTCGCTCCGAGACGAAGCTGCCCTCGTGGGCCTCAATTCTGTTCGGACAAGTCCAGACACTAGGCTGGGTCTCGGCGGTTAGTTTTTGGTGGGGTGGTGCTATAACTCATTAAATCAAGCTACTTAGCAACGCCGATGAGAATTAATTGGATGCGGTTACAGGGACGAATCTAAGAACTTTTTGTCTCCTTTCGTCATCCTACCAGAAGGAGTGGTGTCTCCTCGAGTATCCCGCGCGAATCAGGCGTGTGGGATCGGTGGCCACCGATCTGTCATGCCTAGCCTCCTCGTGTCTATGCGCAAGCGCCCTCAGATCTGGAACAAAGTTAAGAGGCCCCTTTGCCGAGCCTCCATCATCTCTCTGGTCTTCTTAACAGGGTGTTTTCGGCTTTCTGGCAATTCGTGGTACGCGGGACCGCCACTTCGACCCGTCGCTATGGAGAGTTACTACAAGCCCGAGCGCTCATACGGATCGTTTCGTGAGGAGATAGAGCAGACTACATCACGATATACACATAAGCGTGTCTCAATCGATTCGTATGCTGGTCCGATCGTAGTGGATTATTTCCAAGCTCCGCAGCGCTCCGACTCGCTTGTGCTCGTATTCCCCGTACTGGGGGGGAAAAACTTCATCGAGAAGCACATAGCTCGCTACCTTGTTGAGTCAGGATTTGACGCAGCCATAGTCAATCGGAGTAATGAGTTTAAAGACCCGTCCAACTTTGAGCATCTCGAGGAGATTTTTCGACTCAACATTATTCGAGACCGATTAGCGCTTGATTTTTTCCAAGCGGAGTATGGAAAGAAGAAATTCGGGAGCTTCGGAATTAGTCGTGGTGCAATCAATGTTGCATTGACTGCAGGAGTGGACCCGCGACTCGAGTATAATGTACTAGCTCTTGGTGGCACCGATTTAGTGAATCTCTTTAGAGATTCTAGTCAGGCTCGAATCGAAAAATACATTCAAACCGTGAGTAATAGTCGGGGCTACTCTAAGGACGACTTTTTTAAAGCACTGAAAGCACAACTTAGAACGGATCCAAAATACACAGCGCAGTATCTTGATAGTCGCAAAACCTTATTGGTGCTCGGTATATTCGATCGGACAGTGCCATTTAGTTATGGACTCAAGTTGCGGGAGCAAATAGGCAGGCCAGAGACGATCTTCTTATTTGCAGATCATTATATAAGTTTGGCCTATACGCAGACTATCTCTCTCTTACCACCCAGCAAGGAGAAGACGGGAATCTTCCCCTTTCCGTACATCGAGCAAGAGGCAGTCTCATTCTACAAGAGATCATTTGACGATGGATGGAATTGGAAAGCGCTCCCGTTTCGAGTTTTGCAGCTTCCAGCAAATATCATTGCTGAGGGACTCGCTGATGTAGGCTCGTTTTTTGAGTGGCTCGTCGGCGCTGATGAAGGCCATGACGAACTGAATCAAGAGCAACTTGAGCACTGGGTTCAGCCGGTGGCACCAAGTGTGCAGCCCAAGCCGATGCAAGTAAAGCGCCCACAATCAGAAGTGGTAGCGATGCGCGTTCCACCGATTCTTGGTGAGAGATAGTAAGGGCTTTGTTACCACTGACCTGTTCGAAGCAGAACGAGGGTGCACGCTTCGAGCACCTCGATTCCATGATCATTGAGTGCTCCGGCGAGGATGGGTGATTCAGAACCTGGATTGAAAACAACGCGACGCGGCGCAAGGCGCACGAGGTCATCTTGAAGCTTCAGAGAGACCTCTGCGTTTACATAGATCGTGACTGTATCGACAGGTATCTGGATGTCAGAGAGGTTTCGTGTCGCCTCAACTCCTTCGATCTCTGTCTGCCCCGGATTGACAGGTATGACGGTATGCCCCATCTCCATCAAAAGCCGCTGGGCCTTATTTGAATACCTCTCGCGCTTTGGGCTGGCTCCCAAAATAACGACTCTCTCTGTCATGCTATGCCTACTTAGGTGATAAGAACTTCACGGGAATCTCATGATTCCTGGCCTGTTTCGTCGGCAAACTCGAGCCATAGTGTTTGAGCCACCCCAATAAGGGCAGGCCCAACAAAGACACCTAAGAGCCCAAACGACACTACGCCGCCAACGACTCCGACAAACACGATAATTGGGGACATACGAGTCGCTTGGCTTATCAAAAGCGAACGTAGAAGATTATCGACGGTGCTTATGCATCCGAGCCCCCATATCAGTAGACCGACTCCATAAAACCAGGGCCGATCGGTAAAGAATATGAGATATCCCGTAACAGGGAGATAGACGAGTGGTGCACCGAACGGAATAAGAGATAGCACTGTAGTAGCGGCGGCGAGCAGAAATGGTAGGGGTGCTCCAGCTACCGCGTAGCCGATTCCACCTAGGGTGCCCTGTGCAATAGCGGTAGCTACCACACTATATGCTGCACCGCGAACAGTACTGCTAATGTACTCAAAGATCTGCGCCGCTCTCGCGACACCAAGTTTGGAGATGATTGTTTGGCTCTGCGAGACGAGAGCCTCTCCGTGCAGGTAGAGAAAAAAGCAACCGATAATTGACATCACGATTACTGCGAGAGTGTCGATCATTCCTTTTGCTGCCTGCGAAGCAAAAGCCAGTAAGGTCGCTTGGTGCGCGCCCACAAATGAGGCGAGAAGATTGTCCCGGCCTTCAACGGTCGAGAATTGATGCGCGATGAGCTCTCCAATCACTGGCAGTGAGCGGATCGACTGAGTGATCTGGTCGATGTCCATCGCCGACACTCGCTTCCCGAGTTCTAGAGCTTCGTCGGCTAGTCGCAAAGGAAGCGGAATTGCCGTCAGTAAGAGAATGAGTCCAATTGCAGTGGTAAGGAAAAGTGCTGCAATCCACGGCTGATGAGGAGTCTTCTCTCGCAACCGAGCAAAACACGGCCACGTTGTAATCGTAAGAACACTCGCCCAAAGCAGTGGTAATGCAAACGGGCGAAGGACTGTTGCTACGGCGACCAAAAGGCAGGCAGAAGCGAACATCGATAGTACGATTGCTGGCCCTCCGAGGGCTTTTTCTCCATTTGGTTTTATGACGTGACCCACAGAGTCTCCACGTTTATAGGGAGGTTCGTACACGCTACCATGAGTATCACTCAGTTTACATTGTGAAAAGCGGAGATAGCTTGTGTAGTGTGGGACAGAAATGACTCTTATTGCTGGTCATATCTGTGCCATCGTCAGGGGCGGCTAATCCGAAAATGTGGCAGTGATAGAGACTGACGCCTGCCTGAGTTGTCACGCGAGGGGCTTACGACTCGATTTTCGGCCGCTCAAGATCAAACATTTCTCCAACGGTGCCGTAGGAAATGCCGCCAAGTCGAGATAGGGGCTTGAGCTCCTCGGGTTTGATGACGCCGTCCTGATAGGCGGCTTTGGCTATATGGAACTTTACAATTTCCCCGATAATTATAGTCGAGGAGCCAGGTCCTGCAGAGCCGATCTCTACTGTTGAATGAAGCTTGCACTCCATGTGAAATGGTGACTCTTGAACTCGTGGTGGGGAAACTATTTCTGATGCAACAGAATGCAATCCCACCTTTTCTAGCTCACTGACCCCATGTGGATATTCAGCTGAGCAGTGATTCATCGGTGCGGCCATCCACTCGCTGACCGAGTTTACAACGAACTCTCGTGAACGCTCGATATTGAGGAGGGTGTCTTTCTTTGAGCCATCAGATTTGTACGTGACGGCAAACATGATCGTAGGCGGAGCGCTGGATACCGCGTTGAAGTAGCTGAAGGGCGCGAGATTTACCGAGCCATTCTCGTTTAGAGTGCTGACGAATGCTATGGGGCGCGGAATGATGCCGCCAGTCATGAGCTTGTAGGTGTCACGAACATCAAGAGCTGCGGCATTAAGAGAAACCATCTCCGCTACGAGAGATGTGATGGTGGCCCCGGGTTTCCAATGTGGTTGTGGTGGAGGAACTCTTCGCATACCACATTCTTACACGACACGGGGCCTAGGGCTTGCTCTTTTTGTGCAGTTCAACACCGAAGTCTGCCAACGCCTTGCCGAAATCAAAATGCGTGTATGGCTGATTCGCGGCGCTGTTATCTGGATCTTTAGCGTTAGTGAACCAGAACTGGAGTCCCTGAGGTTCATACACTACATTTTGAAAGTTTGACGGCATGGCGATGAATGGAATGATATCCTTCATGAGCATCTCTGGCGTTATCTGACCACGTCGCTCAGCTAAAATCTGTGCCATCTTCGACTCGTAGTGGCCGCCGTACAACACGTTTTTTATCGCAGGGAATGACTTCTTATCATCCTTAAGCTCCACTCCGGGCTTGTGGACTTCAAAGCGAAAGCGGTCGCGAACATAGAGCTCGGATTGGTTTGTCTTTCCGTCGCTCATGAGGAATACGAACGAGTTTGTTCCTGGCGTGGAGCTGATGATACGCCGAACATCGGCCAGATTTTTGGAGTAGGTGAGAACATCGCGCAAAACGAATGGCATAGGCTGCCCTCGCA
>OMII01000028.1 GCA_900299055.1 Pseudomonadota bacterium
AAGTGGAACGGCTTGGGGTGGACCGCCGTGCCAGGGCTTGGTGGTAGAGTAACATCTCTAGCAGTCATTGGCACCGATTTGTACGCGGGAGGGTCGTTCACAACTGCAAACGGCGTGGGTGTGAACTACATCGCAAAGTGGAATGGTAGTAGCTGGAGTGCGCTGGGTGGTGGAACGAACGATGTAGTCAGCGCTCTTTATGTTATAGGAAGTGAACTCTATGCTGGAGGCTCATTCACTAGCGCCGGTGGTACGCCTGCAAATTACGTCGCGAAATGGAATGGGTCGGCGTGGAGCGCGCTTGGCTCTGGAAGAACGGCGGCGGTTAAGGCATTTGCGAGTATCGGAAGTGACCTTTACGCAAGTAGCTCTGGAACGGCTAAGTGGAATGGTAGTGCGTGGAGTGCGGTTGGATCCGGCTCCCCCAGTGCTCTCGCATTAGCCTCGTATGGGACGAATATATACGCAGGTGGGTATATCTCAGGGCTTGTCCAGCGTTGGAACGGAACGTCATGGAGTGCCATCGCTAGCGGGTCTCTAAGTGGAGGAGTGAGTTCTCTTACTACCGATACTAATGGAAATTTGTACGCAGGCGGATTTTTCGGTTTCAGTGGCTCTGGTGTCAAAGCAACCGTGGCAAAATGGAACGGCAGCTCGTGGTCTGGGATCGGGAGCTCATGCTGCACGCTCGCCATGTCGTTTGTCGGATCTGACTTGTATGCCGGTGGCGTGACGATGAATGTGATACGGCCCGTTGCAGTGAGTAACCAACTAACTGGTTCTAGTGCGTCACTAGTCGTAGGCAGCGATGGAATCGCAAGGATGTTCTATATCGATAGCGATAATGACGTGAAAATGAAGAGTCTCGCAGGGTCACCCTCCGCGTGGAGTCAAGCAACTACAGTGTATGCTGGCACTGTTTCATCGATGGCAGCAGGTCTTTATAATACCAGCTCTAATCTTGCCACCTGGTTTAATGACGGCGGCACCGTTAAGTATTCAGAAGCGGCGTCGCCGTATTCAGTCTGGTCGACTCCCACTAATGTTAGCTCTCAGGGGAATCCACGAGGAATATCCGTGTATGCTGAGACGAGCTCCCACAGTCAATTGCTGGCTATCTGGAATCGTACAGGTGTGTCGGTTGGTGAGGTGGTGTCTTCACTGAGTGGCCCTGCGCCGACAGCGACTGCGACCCCCACGATCACACCTACGACAACCCCAACAGATACACCGACTGAAACGCCGACATTTACCCCGACAA
This sequence comes from Pseudomonadota bacterium, assembly GCA_900299055.1. Taxonomy (GTDB): domain Bacteria; phylum Bdellovibrionota_C; class UBA2361; order UBA2361; family OMII01; genus OMII01. The sequence goes on from OMII01000028.1 coordinate 1,262, forward strand.
GTACCCCGAGTTTTACGCCGACTCTGACTCCTACAGATACTCCCACCAGAACCCCAACTTCGACGGCCACTCCGACGGATACTCCAACATCTACGCCCACTGCCACCGCGACCCCGACCAGTACAACTACTCCGACGCCAACAGCCACGCTGCCAGTAAGTGCCGCAGGAGAGCCGGCGATCGGCATGGTTCAAGACGATCGTGGAGGTCCTGTCAGTGGAGTGTTTGTTTATGTCCTCGATATTGGTTTGGGAATAACTGAGACCAATGGCGCGCTATTCATGCCTGCTCTACTACCCGGTAATCAATATTCGGCGTTTCTGAAAAAAGACGGCTATGATTTTGGTAGTTCAGCGATAACTTTTGACGGTACGGAGGGACTACGCGTTACGGGTAGAGCTAAACCTGAGATCCCTACCGTATGTACGCGAGTTGATCTGTCGAGAGCTTTATGGACGATTGGTGATTCGGCGAGCAAGATTTTTAAACGTGCCGCGGCAGATTTTAGGCAGCTTGAAAGCGGCACGGCAAGTTCGGCGGGAGCGGGTCAGTTACCTCTCAACGAACGAATTGCGGAACAATTCAACCAAGCTCTGCTCGCTAATTACCTCGTTCCTGAGAATAGTATGTCCTGCTCGATACGAGCGAGTAGCTATAATCCATGTCAAAATGTTTCGCTGAGCTCAGAGAAGCGGATAATGCGAAGGGCTATTCGGTCGCTTCGCTCTGAGGCGCTTTTAGCCAACAGAAAGCTACGGGAGCGTGAGCTAAGGTCTCAAGAGGATTCCCGCAAGACTGCCTCGAGCATAAAGAGAGTTTCTCGCTGGGCTATGAAGTCGATTATAAAAATACCAGTGCGCACTGATCAGTGCTAGAGGCGTACATTCGGTCATCTTGCGACTTATACCAGGGAATCTTGCGGGCTGTCCTACTAACGGCTCAGTTTGAGATGAGAAAGGTTCGGAGCGTCAATTCCTTGTTCGATTGCACTGCTGTTTTCGGAAATTACTCCGTGTTCTCACAACTACCACCTTGCGAGCTGGAATAATTAGCGGGAGGCTGTTCGTAATTCGGAGCAAAATCATGACGACATATATTCTCGGCTGGGATGTGGGAGGAACAAAATGTGCGTCAGTTGTAGGCACCAAAGAGGGAGAGATAGTGGCTCGCGCGGAGTGGGCAAGCGCCGCAACACAGGGCCCCGTGGCGATGATAGGAGAGTTTCAGCAACAGGCAGCTAGTCTGGCTGGCCGATTCGGGGCGTTCGATGGTCTGGGGGTGAGCATCGGCGGTCCTTTAAATATGAAGACGGGCGTAGTGCTTTCTCCGCCGCATCTTCCCGGGTGGAGCGAGGTTCCGCTTCAAAAGATACTGAAAGACACCTGCGCTTCGTGGCTATCTCCCAATGCGCCGGTAGTGGTGCAGCATGACGCCGCCGCGTGTTTGTGCGCGGAGTACTTGTGGGGGGCGGCCCGTGCTTCCTCATATGCTATCTACCTGACCTGCGGAACTGGTTGTGGCTCTGGGATAATGATCGATGGGCAGATCCTTATGGGACCAAACGGAGAGTCCCCGGAGATAGGCTACGCGCAGCTCGCTGATGATGGGGCTGAGATGAACTTCTGCGGAAGGAATCGAATGGGTCACACGGAGAGTTTCGGTTCTGGAACTGGGGTGGCACTCTTAGCTCACAAGCGATTTCCAGAGATATTTCCGCTTGGGACTTCGCTGCATCTGGTCGCGCAGCGTGCTCAGGAAGGAGATGAGGCTGCTGTGTGCGTTGTTCGTGAATCCGCACGAAGAGTCGGGCAGCTCTGTGTGACTCTAGCAGCGCTATTTTCGCCTCAGGTAATTGTACTGGGCTCTCTGGCTCGTTACCTCGGTGCCCTTTGGGTTGAGGAGATACAGTCTGTTTTTGAGGCTACAGCGCTACCAAGTAACTCACGCGGCACGACGATTGTTTCAAGTCAGTTAGGGGGGCGACTCCAGGATCTCTCGGCAATTGCACCAGTGGTGATAAAGCAGCTTGGTCGGTAGGCGTTTCTGGTCAATAGGGCCGCCAAACACCAAATAGAGCTCGCCTAAACCTCCGATATTACAGCGTAAAAAGTTTTCTTCCGAGAAGTCTCAAGCGATATCGCACGCCCTCCGACAATACTTCTAGCGGGCAATAGAGCAGTTAATTTCCCCAAAGAAGTAACGCTCCTTCCAGGATTGAAGGAGGCGGAGGTACCCACGGAGGGTTTTCGTCGTAGACATCGCAAAGCCCGTTGTTGGTGAGAACGCAGAGTTACAAAACACAGCAACGGAATAGGTAATTGTAAAAGTCTAGGAAATAACGCTCCTATGTACGGTAAGAACGCTCACTCGACCTACCAAACTGTTCAAATCACAACAACAGACCGCGGCCGCTTGCTGCTCATGATGTACGAGGGCGCTATCAAATTTCTGAAGCAATCTAAGGCTGGGCTCGAGGAGAAAGATATCGCGAAATTCTGCCGATTTTTGAGTAAAGGTCAGGCGATCATCGCGGAGCTCATGAACACTCTTGATTTTGAGAAGGGCGGAACAATAGCGCGCGATCTCGACAGACTTTACGATTTCATGTTGTTTTACCTAAGCGAGGCCAACCTTTACCGAGATGGTGAGCGCATCACGAAGGTAATCGGTCTTATCGACACCATTTACTCAGCGTATCGCGAGATTATTGAAGGCGCGAAGGGTGATGGCCAAATGTCGGGTGCCGAAGAGGCTGCTCGGGTTGGAGAGGCCCTTAAGCGAGTCCAGATTAGTCTATAAGCATCCTCCGAATTGGATGGCGTGGTTAAGAGATAGGCATTCTGGGCATTTTTCTGCCCGCCCTTTCTACTTTCACAGCAATATGAGGCACTTGGCTTGATTCCTTCGGGTTTCGGGCCTGGACCTATTCCCCAGTAATTTCAGCAACGTAGCTGCCCGTGCCGAACGAAACTTTGTGATTCGTTTCGGCTTCTTAGCGCATCTTTACTGGTGGAGTTTCTTTGCGCTGCTTCGAAGGGGTCGTGTGTCTTGTCACGGCCGGCAGGCGCGAGAGCGAGAATTACAATCTTCTTTCTACGTGTGACAGAGATGAAATCATTAGCCACTCTCGGGGAGATCATGCGCACCGATTGGAATCGTCGTGTTCAGCATGATTATCGGTTCTGGGTTAGCAACGATATTTCTCCAACTTCAATCATGTGGGAGGAGGGCGCGCGCGACTTTGCGGTCGTTACGCAGGGAATCTCGGCGAAGCGAACGCATACTGCCCTTGAAATCGGGTGTGGCGTGGGGCGTATGTTGCGTGCTGCGAGTGAAGTATTTGGCAAAGTTGTGGGGATCGATGTATCGCCTCTTGCGATCGATAAAGCAAAAGAGTTGCTTGGCTCTTCGACTCAGGTTCAGCTTTGCGCCTCTAATGGCTATGACCTTTCCGGTATCGCGGACGAGAGCGTTGACTTTGCCTGGAGCTTCGCTTCCTTGGCGCATATGCCAGCTCGAATATTCGCCTCCTACCTTCTGGAACTTAGACGTGTTCTCACATCAACTGGAGTTGCCCGACTGCAAGTGTTTATCGGCACCACCACAGGCCTTCAAGAAGTAGATACCCTCCGCCTACGGGCGTTTTCAGAGGGGAACCTACAAGAGGCCCTTCAGCAAGCTGGACTAGAGATTACCGGACAGGTGCCAACTGAACTTCCTCTTGCCGAGCTGCTCGATGAGATGGGTTTGCGTCCTGTGATGTTAACCGTTGCACGCGGAGATAACGCTCCACGGTCGCTTGAGACAGTATATGCAGCGCTTACTCCCGAGGGCGAGGAGTGTGCGGATGTCTGTGAGAAAGCATCAGAGTTTGAGGCCTGGCTCGCCTTAAACTATGCAGATCGCCTGTTTAATGACGGCGATTTCGATAGAGCTCGTTTTACCCTGGAATACGTTGCACAGCACTGCAAAACGACGGGTATCGACATACAGGACACGCTAGAACGAATCTCAGCCGTAACGGCGACTCAAGACGTGCAGGCAGTGATTAGCTCAGCAGACTCGGCCAGTCAGATCTACGCTAAAAATGCGGAGGTCTTAGGTCAGCGATTCCCGGAGCTACTGAAAAAACTGGATGCGCTTGCAGATTCAGAGCTAGCTACAGTCGTTGTGAAGGCAACCGTAGACGGCCCTGTCCTGTGGCGTGGTCAAACGTGCCTCGATCACCCCGAGAAGCCAAAAGCAGGTGGTGATTCATGGGTACGTCGTTCTTTGAATGATGTTCGATTTCTCAGAGCTGCTCACTTGATCGTCGTCGGATTTGGCGCTGGCTATCATATCGAAAGCCTCCTTGCTCGAGGAACTCACCGAGTGTCGTGTGTCGAGCCATCTCTCGCTGCTCTCAAGAGAGCTCTGCAGCTGCGAGACCTTCGAGTTTCTCTCCGTCAGCTTGCATCTCTAGAAGTCTCTACCGATGTGCACAAGCTCGAGTGTGGCGAGGGTTCTGAGGTTCTCTCTCGCCCGCAGGTTACGATGCTTGATCCGACTTTTACTACCGAGGTCACAAAGCAGTTCTATGCGCGCCGAGGCCTCAACACTATGAAGCCGAAAATCGCGGTTCTTGGACCGCTCCAGGGCGGAACCCTTCCGATCGGACAATATACGACTTCCGCCCTCACTACCCTCGGTCAGCGAGTCAGAGGAATCGACATGAGTGGCTTTAATAAGTCGTATGAGCTCGTCGACTCGTTAATTTTCGACTCTGGACGGCGAAACCTTGCTAGGCAGACTTACGTTGAGACCCTCTCATCAATGCTGCTGGAAAGCTTTGCGGAGAAGCCGATTGATATTCTGATCTGCATGGCGCAGGCCCCGATATCAGCGCGAGCTCTTCAAGAGCTGCGCCGCCAGGGTGTAGTTACGGTCTTGTGGTTTGTGGAGGATTATCTCCGTTTTACCTATTGGAAAGAGATGTCGAAGTATTACGACTTCGTGTTTACGATCCAAAAAGGAGACTGTATTGACGCGATCCGTGCAGCGGGTGCTGGGTGCGTGCATTACCTTCCAACGGCGTGTGACCCACGGTTCCACGTCCCGATGAACCTAACCGCTGAAGATCGCGAAAAGTGGGGGTCGCCAATTTCGTTTGTGGGAGCAGGGTATCACAACCGTCAGCAAGCCTTCGCAAGCCTCGCACACTATCCACTTAAGATTTGGGGAAGCGAGTGGCCAGGATGTAAGCCGTTTGACAGACTCGTGCAAGAGGACTCACGCCGTGTGGCGCCAGAGGAATATATAAAGATTTTCAACGCCACTGATATAAACATCAACCTTCATTCATCGAGTGAGCGTGATGGTGTCGACCCGACAGGTGACTTTCTTAACCCTCGAACGTTTGAGCTCGCATCCTGTGAGGCGTTTCAATTAGTCGACGAGCGAGCTCTTCTTGCCGAGGCATTTGTGGCGGGAGAAGAAATTGTCACATTTAATTCTGTAGCAGACCTGAAAGAAAAAATTGATTACTACACCGAACGTCCAGAGGAGCGAAAGCGCATCGCTCAGAAGGGGAGAGAGCGTGTTTTACGCGATCATACCTATGAAAAGCGTATGGAAGAGATGTTGTCAGTGATTTATTCGCAGGCCTACCAGAAGCTTAAGACGCGCCAGCAAAGCAGTCCGTGGGGTGAGATGATTCGACGAGCCGAGGTTGATCCAGAGCTTCGCGATCGTTGTCAGCGCGCTTTTGAGCGAGGGGAAGAGCCTGTTCTTGATGGCCTCGTAGCAGATATCACTACTGGTAAAGGCACTCTCTCAGAAACTGAACAGAAGCTTCTATTTTTGTTCCACGTTCGAAAGCAGATCATTCGCATGGAGCACGAAGGGGCAGGGGTAAAAAACTCGTAGACGCGTGATAGAGATGAAGAAACGATATCCTACCAAGAAAAAAGTCTTGCTGGTCAATATCACTCGCTTAGGCGATATGTTGCAGGCGACTCCGACGATCGCGGGCATTAAGCAGGAGAACCCAGATTGTCACATTACAGTGCTTGTCGAGAAGCAATTCGAAGCCATATGTCATGTTCTGCCAAATATTGACGCGGTTATCGGAATCGATCTCGCCTATACGTGTCGTTCTCTTGCCGAGGAACAAAGTGGCATAGTCGACGCATATGAGTATGTTAGTGAGCTTGTAAATCGCCTCAAGGCGGAGCAGTTCGATTACTGCTTGAATATGTCATCCTCAGCATACACGGCGATCTTGCTCAAGATGCTGGGAGTTCCACAAACAGGCGGCTGGACTGCCGATGAAGAAGGTTACCGAGTTATTGAGTCAGAGTGGGCGAGACTATTCGCCACCTCTGTACATCACCAAAATCGGCAATATAACTCTCTCAATCTCGTTGATGTCTTTCGATGTTCAGCTGACGTTGAGCAGCACCCACAAAAGTTACTTGTTTCTGTTTTGCCAGAGGCGCGGCAATACGCTGAGAATCTGATTGCGGAAGCCGCCTTCACTAACACCGGCCCCTTAATTGCGGTACAAGCGGGTGCTAGCCAGGGCAAGCGACAGTGGGCTCCCGCTCGATTTGCTGAGATGATTAAGATCCTCGTCGGTGAATACAACGCGCGAATTGTGATGACCGGATCGTCGAAAGAGCAATCTATTGTTGGGCCTATCGTAGAGGCGTGTGCGTCACCAAATGTGTTTTCGGCAGTTGGCAAGACGTCGATCCCACAGATTGCGGCACTTTTGAATTTGTGTGACGTGCTGGTAACGGGAGACACGGGTCCGATGCACATCTCGGTGGCGGCGGGAACCCCAGTAGTTTCAATGTTTCTTGCCTCAGCGTATGGTTTTGAGACTGGCCCATATAGTGCAGGAAATATCGTGCTTCAGCCGGTGATCGGTTGTGGCCCTTGCAATCCAAATAAGGCGTGTAGCCGACCAGACTGCCACGACATGATTCCACCACGCCTCATGGCGTACTTGGCAGCTGAACGTGCGAAGGGAGATATCAGTGAGGTTTCGGCAGAGCTGGCGGATCCTTCCAAGGTAATCGTCTATCGGTCATCGTTTGACGACCTGGGATTTTGCGATCTGGTGCCACTCAACAAGCCGGATGGTGACCTCTATAGTCGACATCGCAGAGCGTACAGAAAGCTGTGGCTAGACGACTTGGGCGGATTCCAGCTTAGCGAATCTGAGAGTTCAGGGGCTCGACGTAGTGCGCTGCAGGTCGTGGATGCTGGGCTAGAGGGGCTTTCAGAGTTATCTGACTGTGCGACTCGAGGAAGAGGATTGATGCGGGATTTGCAGGGGCTAATCTCTGACTCCCGGTCGCCAGCTTCGAAGTTGACATCGATTAACACCGAAATCGTTGAGTTAGACAGAGAGATTGAGGAGTTAGGCTACCATTACAGTCCATTTGGATCGCTCACCAGGATGTTTATCTTCGCCAAAGAAAATTTAAAGGGATCTGATGCGGCAGCCCTTGCATCTCAAATGGACGGGATATATCGCGACCTAGGCCGCCGATGTGAGAAGTTCCGAGAATTTTACCAGCGTAGTTAAGCGACAAAAGCCACGGATTAATAGCAGAACTGATATAAGGCGGTCTAACGCCTGGGAGCTAGGGACTTATGATACGTGTGAGAGTAAACGGAAATTATGCAGACATCCCGATGGCGAGTGTGCCTCGCTTCACGGACCTCGTTGAATTTCTTAAGTCCCAGATAGATCCAGATCACATGATTACAACGCTTCTCCTCGATGGTCGGGAGCTAACCGACGATGAGTGGAACCAGAATGTAAGTAGTCTGATGGGAGATACGCTCGATGTTACCACAGGGCATCCCGAGGCCTATGTTGCTGATAGAATGCAGGATGCCTCACGAGTTGTGCGCTCATGCTTCTATGAGTTCCGCGATGCTCGTAAGGGTTTCCAAGACGGCGATACAGTTACTGGAAATAAGCGGTTGAAAATTGCGGTAGACACGCTGAAGGCCTTCTTTGAGTGGTATGGAACCCTCGTTCAGCTTGTTTCAGAAACAAAGCGAGAGAAGCTCGATATCTCCCCACAGGTAGTTGAGATTTCGGAGTCATGTAAGAAGATATGCCAGCAGCAGCTCTATCAATCATGGTGGGCATTAGGTGAGAGCCTGGAAAAGGACCTTGAGCCTAAGCTTGATAAGCTCGAGGACGCGTGTCGGCGCGCTGCTCGTGAGGTCCAAGCTCAAGCCTCAGCCTAAAGAGTCTTACTACCTTAACGACATAAGTCACTACCAGGCCTCGCCCGTGATGGGAGGCAGCTCGTGTCACTTGCACACAATCTTCGAGCATTACGAGTGAGCCCCAAAGCCAGAGGGGCTTTAAGACGTCATGCCGCGTCCAGGTTCGGGTATAATCGTGGTACGCGCGTGTTGACGAGGGAAAAAGGGGAGCAGAGAACGTAAGAAACCGAAGCTAGAAAGAGGTCAAACCGAACAATGGGTAAAACCGTATAAAACCCGGTAAAACCTCGCAAACCGTGTACGTCTCCGCTCATGCGAATCGACAAGACTTGCCTCAGCGGAGAATCTCGTCCCTTACCTAATTTGATTCAGTAAGCCGTGGTTTCGATTCTACTGCTTTCTTCCGTGTAGTCGTGGGAGTACGAGCGCGCGGGGGCGAGTCTAAAATGCACGTAACTTCCTGTATTCACGTAGGTCTACCTCAAAGCTCTCGGTGGCTAGGTGTAGACCGCGATCTTTTTAGGAACCAATCCTCCGTGGTCGCATCCTAACCTCTACCCTCCGTATAGCCAGATAGGGCGAGCGGGGAGTTTTGTGTGTGACGCCCATGGACTTCGACAGAGTAGAGGTCGTGAGCGAAACAAAGGAGCAATAGAGTGATAACGGCAACGAATCGACAGAACGGACGAACACTACGGGTGCTGATGCAAATCCGTCCGAATGTATTTTCTCAACGTGGAGGAGATACGACCGTTATTGAGCGCTTATCCAAAGGATTGATCGAGAAAGGTGTTGAAGTAGTCATTGATACCAACGGCGCGGTGCTTCCTCATGGATTTGACCTCGTTCATCTCTTTAACTTTGCTACTCCGGCGATAACACAGGAGTTCGCGACACGCGCGAGAAGCGCTGGAGTTCCATATGTAGTAACGACGCTGTATGAAGATGTTGCTGAGTTCCATTACCAATCACACTACGTAGCTAATAAGCTGATCGATTATGTTCAGCAGGGTCAGACACCGGGCTCGTGGAGCCTCACGCAGGCTGAGCTAGGCGCGCTTCCGAGAGCTGCAAGATTTCCTGCCGATGAGATAGCTCAGTACGCAGCAGCTCTATTCCCGAATGGGAAGGGTGAAGCAACAGCACTTCGTCGAGACTTTCCCAATGCTAAGGTGATCACGGAGATCCCAGTTGGATACGAGATCGGCTCGACGCAGGGGCGCGAGCTGTTTGAACGCACCTATGGAGTAACCGACTTTATCTTTTGTGTTGGTCGACTCGAGTCTCGAAAAAATCAACTTATGCTGCTTAAAGCGCTTGAGAACTCTGACTTGCCGATTGTGTTCGCGGCAGGAGGATTCTCTTATCAGCCTGACTACGAGGCAGCAGTTAGGGCGTTTAGGCGGCCTGGTAAAACGATCATTCTGGGACGAATTGATACCGATATGCTCTCCTCAGCGTATGCGGCCTGCAGAGTACACGTCCTTCCGAGTTGGTATGAGTTGCCAGGTCTCGTATCGCTTGAGGCAGCTTCGCACGGCAAGAATGTAGTCGTTACCCGAGTGGGGACGACGGCGGATTATGTCTCGGATAAAGCATTTTACTGCGCTCCTTGGGACGCTGATTCGATAGAGGCAGCTGTGACCGCTGCGTATTATGCGCCGCCCAAGCAGGGCCTCACGCAAATGGCGACAAATTTCTCATGGGATCGAGCAGTTGAGAAAACGATAGAGGCGTACAATCAGGTAGTGGGAAGTAGTGCGGAAGTTCCAACACGAGTAGTAGATAGTTCGAAAAAGACTGACGTGACGACGATGTCACAGGGGTTCTACGATATGAGCATCAACGTAACTGAGTTCCAGGATGAACTAGAGCGCGGAGAAATGGCTGCCAAGAGTGGAGACTTCTCCACAGCGGAGCGCCACTTGCGCCAGGCTGAGTCTCTTAATCCAGTGTCCGCACGGACTCTGAAGGCCCTTGGGGCTGTGCTTTTAGCGACATCACGAGGTGATGAAGCTCGAGGCATATTTGACCGGGCGCTTGCTATCGATGCCCTCGACCCAAAGCTCCTCACTGGTCGCGGTATGTGCGAGATGGTCGCAAACCGATATGCTGAGGCGATGCCGTTCTTTGAAAGGTCAGTGGCGATAGCGCCAGACTACCTTGTCGCCATTCACCAACTTCTAGAATGCTCGTACGCGCTATCTGCCTTTGAGAAAGCGATAATCACGTTGGAGCGCTACCTCTCGATTAAGCCGATCGACGCTGATATGCGCTTCTGCTTCGCTGGATGCTTATTCAAAATTGGGCAGGCCGGCAGAGCGTTGACAGAGCTTGATAGAGTGCTTACAGAGCGTCCTGCTCACGAGGGAGCCCAGGAGCTGTATAGAATGATCACGGCGAGCGCTAAGCCAAGTGATTCCGCGCAAGCAGAGATTGTTCGCCCGACAATTGCCTCGGAGGTTCCAGCGTCGCAAATTCGCGATTCGTTATCGGATCTCTCTGAGCGAATCCGCTCGTGGAAAGTGGGGCCAGCGACGACTTCTCCTCAGAGTGTGGTGCCCACAGCTCCTGAGACAACAGCGAGTGAGAAGATAGCAGCACAGATAGGCCACATCGAGGAACTCAAGCGACTCGGGGACTTCAAGGTTGCAATGCAGGAGCTTGGTGATGTGATGGCAAGTGCCGAGCTGGATGGCACTCATCGAGAAACCGCAGAGTGTCTTGATGCTGAATTTACCGTACTTTCTGGCGAATTAGCTGACGCTTCGAGGAAGTATGACGCGATTCTTGCCAAAAACCCGCGTTCAGCTCGTGCGATGTGCGGAAAAGGTGCACTAGCCGCAGAGGGGCAGGACTGGAGTGGAGCGAAGATGTTTTTTGTGAGCGCGCTCGGTGCGCAACCAAACCATGATGTTGCACTCGCCGGTCTTGGCCTCTGTGCAATGGTCGAGACTCGGCACGAAGAGGCATTCGGATACTTCCAGCAGGCCGTGCAGGTTAATCCTGAGAATCACCGAGCATTGCTTGGAGTCTTGCAGACAGGCTATCCACTTAAGAAGTTTACAGAGATGGAGCGCATGATCTCAGCCTACCTCGATCTTCATCCAGGAAGTCTCGATATGCTCTACTCCTTTGCCGGCGTTCTGTTTGCGCAAGGTAAAGTTAATGAGGCTCGCCTCGAGGTAGAGAAGATCCTGGTATTTGAACCAGGCCACGAGCACGCCCTTGAGTTGCGAGGTATGATAGACCAGTCGCGTCCAATAGAAAAAAAGCTTCAGCAGTGAGTCACAGGTCCGAAGAAAATAGCGGACCATGTAGTGCGGACCCCACTCTCGGATAACCATAGTTGTCACAATCAGAGTTAAGCCAACTTGAGGCAACCGATCTTGACAGTTGCCATTCGAATAATCACTCAGCAGGTCGCTTAATCAGCGCTCTTCCCAACTAAGTGGGAGCCGTAGCTGGGGCAGTCTCTTTCTCACAGCCCCGTGTAGCCATCGCTTACCCGGTAAGCAAATAAGCTATATTCTCGTAGCAAGTAGTAGTTAGATAAGATCGTTAATAAGTTGGATTGACTGACGGAATGTCTCCTCACTCTCCACAGTGTCGTTATCGGTGAGGGAGCATACTACCTGCCACCACTCACGGGCTGTCTGATCCCAGGAGAATTGCGGCACGCGGGAGTTGCCTGCTCTAACAAGATAATTTTGAACCTCCGGCTTTTGGACCTCGCAGAGTGCACTCGCCAACTCCTCAACAGTCGTTGCATACAGAGCTGCGTCACCGCCCACCTCCGGAAGTGAGGCTTTATTGTTAGATATGACTGGGCAGTTACAACTCATTGCCTCCAGTATAGGTAGTCCGAATCCCTCATAGAGAGAAGGGCACACAAAAGCTACTGCTCCGGTATAGGCGATGGTGAGCTCTTCATCGCTAAGGGGAAGCACTTTCAGTGTGCCGTTCGTTAGCGATTCTCGAAAAGACGCAGGGATATGACCCCGTGTGACCATGACGACCTCAAATCCATGATTACTCGGCAGTAGGCTTAACGCGTCTAAAAGCATACGACCGTTTTTGTATCCATCTCCTGAGCCAACCATTAGAAAATAAGGTCTATTCAGCGAGTATTTGCGAAGAAATTGTAATAAATCGTCGCGTGAGGGTGGACGGAAATCAGCAGCGTCAATCCCTAGGTACACTCTCGTCACAGCTTGAGGCTTGATTTCTGGGAAAAATCGGAGCAAGTCATTTTGAGTGCTATCAGAGATGCAGATGAAAGAATCAGCTCGTCTGAAAGCTTGATGCTTCTCCACCCAGGCAGGCTCTCGAGTTACATCCCAACCAAATACCTCGGGGATCATATCGTAAACGATTTGAAGAGTCTTGGTTCGTGGCACACTCGTATAGTAGGTAGAAGCGAAGAGTTCGCCACGCTCCTCATCGACAATCGACTGCAGCATCTCTCGATCCGCCGCTCCTTGTCCGATGGTGTAGGTTGGGATAGTTCGGTATCGTAAGTTAGGAAATACGGGAGCCGTTCCTCCGCGATTAAGGATGAGGATCTCTTTTGCAAACGGCTGACCAGCCCAGCGTTTCAGAATAGAGCTCCACACTCGAGCTATTCCAGTCGAATTGAGTTGGAAGAAAACCCCATCAATTACTAGCCGAACTCGATCGTGCGATTGGAAGTTCATTTTTAACGACCTACGGTGTTTGTCTTACAGCTTGGTTATACGTACGGGAGATGGCGAAGGCCCGATACGGTGAAAGAATGTTAACATCTGTAGGCTTAACGGAACGCCGCTTACCCTTGTAAAGATGCCGGCACACACCGAACTGGCTCAAGAATCATGCGAGGCAAGGCTGGTGTAACTATCTAATATAACTTCAATATTGAAGCTTTAGGTGTGTAAAAGCATTGAGGTTCAGGTATCGAAGCGGTAGCCAGCGGCGTATCCTACTGATCCCAGGTCGGAAGCCCTGGTAGTTGGTATACGGGCTCTTTCCGAGCGGGCACTTAGTCTCTAGAGACCTCGATGATTGACTGCCCCATATAATGAATCATCTCCTCGGTTAATCCAGGATACACTCCGACCCAGAAGGAGTTCATCATGATATGATCTGAGTTCCGTAAATTTCCGTGAACTCGATAGCGTGAAGTGTCATCTCTGATCTGGTCGAAAGCCGGGTGTCGGGTAAAGTTTCCCGCGAAGAGCATTCGAGTTTGAATGCCACGAGCTTCCAATGCTTTGACAATCGAGCCTCGTCGTTCTGGTGAATGTGCGCGTAGCGTTAAAAGAAATCCAAACCAACTTGGATTTGAATGAGGCGTTGCTTCAGGCAATACAAAAAGATGCTCCACAGCCTGAAGCTGCTTTCTCAGCATATCGAAGTTTCTTCTCCGAGCTTCTACAAAGCTGTCGAGCTTGTCGAGCTGCGCGCATCCGACTGCAGCCTGTAAGTCAGTGGCTTTCAAATTGTAACCAAAGTGGGAGTATATGTATTTGTGATCGTATCCGGTCGGCAGCTGGCCGAGCTGCCAGTCAAAGCGTTTGCCACACGTATTGTCCACTCCAGCTGGGCACCAACAATCGCGCCCCCAATCTCGAAGCGAAGCTGCTATTTTTGCCAGGACAGGGCTGTTGGTATACACAGCGCCTCCTTCTCCCATGGTCATATGATGAGGGGGATAAAAACTGGAAGTGCCTATATCGCCGATGGTGCCAGTCAGTTTCCATATGCCGTTGTGACAATACTGAGCACCGAGCGCATCGCAATTGTCTTCGACTAGCCACAGTTGATGTTTGTCGCAAAAAGCTTTGACCGCGTCGATATTGAAGGGATTTCCTAGCGCGTGCGCTATCATTACAGCTTTTGTTCTATCAGTTCTCGCGGCCTCGAGGGCTGAAGTGTCTATGTTGCAGGTCTGAAGCTCGACGTCTACAAAAACTGGAATAGCTCCGTATTGAATTATCGGGTTAATAGTAGTTGGAAAACCTGCCGCAACGGTAATGACCTCATCGCCCGGGCGCACTTGGCGTTCTTTTAGTTTTGGTGATGTTAACGTCATGAATGCGAGTAAATTGGCAGAGGAGCCTGAATTGACGAGG
>OMII01000029.1 GCA_900299055.1 Pseudomonadota bacterium
GTTTTTAATCCGATCCAGATCGAGCTTTTCGGTGGGTTGTGACGTTCGCTGCGGTGGGCGAGATGGCGCAGGATCGGTGTTGGCGGGTTCCTCCAAGGGAAGCTCAATATCACCGACTTCCTCCAGCGTCGACTCCGGCTCGGCGTGAATCTGTTGAGTGGCGACTGCAGCCGTAATTTGTCGGTTGTCTTTTGTTGAGGTAGTAACTTCGCCAGTTTTTGCCACTCGCTCTTTCGGAGTAACCCGGAAAGAAGTGTCGGCGAGAGCTCGAAGTGCATCGGCGGCTGTTTGGAATCGGTCGGCCGGGTCGAAAGCGAGGAGTTTCATAATCACATCCCCGATGTGCACTGGAATCGACGGTTCAACCTCACTAATGTTTCGGATTGAGCCTGTCCGGCGGGCCTCGAGCTGTTCGGCCATCGACGTCGACGTAAAAGCGTGCTGGCCCGTTATCATCTCGTAAAAACACAGCCCGAGTGCATACAGATCTGAGCGAGAATCGTATCGAATGCCCTCGAGAGCTTCGGGGGGTAGGTAGGCGAACGTTCCTACGCCACGCTTAAGTTCGTCGAGTTCCTGGTCGTCTCCTGGAAGAAGCGCTAGTCCGAAGTCTGCGAGTCGAATCTCTTGCTCGCTAACAACGAGGATATTTTCTGGTTTTAAGTCCCGGTGAACCACGCCGGTTGCGTGAATAAAGTCCAGGGCTTCAAGGCATTGTTGAAGATATCGTGTGGCACTCTCGATCGAGAGCGGAGAACCTTTCGTTGCGACGTATTTTGCGAGATCTCCCAGCGGAGCGTACTCCATCGAGAGATAGCAGAGTTCATCTACTGAATGGAAATCATCAAGTCTTACAACGAATCGATAGCGGCATGAGACAAGAGTGAGTGCCTCTTTCCGGAGGCGGTCTGAGAGCGAGGCTCCATTCTTTCGATTGACGAGAACTTTAAGGGCGACTTCTTGTGCTGAGCCGTTAATGTGGCGAGCATGGTACACGACGCTGTCAGCGCCCCTGCCGACGATCGATAGGATCTCGTATCGACCATCAAATATCTTCCGTTTTGTGTTGCTCGGAAGTGCCATGTTACCGTTTACCTTACCGCTCTCACATACTGACCACGGTCCTTCCGTGGCCACATTAGCACCGCACGTAATGCGGTATCTTGTCTGTCCCTCACATTAGGTGAACCCCACACCTGTTCTAACCTATAATCTTGAGTTTTGAGAAATCTGCTTCATGCCTTTTCAGATCGATAGGTTTGGTCTCGATAAGGTACTGAAATCTTATAATTTATCAAGTTGACCTCCCAGCTTTTCTTATAGCCAAGATATGCTAGGAGTCGTTCAGCGTGCGAACTGGCTAAGGTATTGAAATAGCCTTGGATTAGTGGATGTCCCCAGAGGTGAAGGCCCTCCCTACCTCCGTGGCTAGTCCAAAACTCGACGAAAGCTTTCTGGTGTGTGGCTGAGTGGTAGCCTGGTCAGCTCATGGCAAAGTGCAGCCACGGGTGTTTGGTTGCTACTACGCTTCAATTAGTGCCTCTGGTGGTAAAGTAGGCGTCTTGGTGTGTGTGGGATATGCTGGGGAATATCAACGTGGTACAGTCCCGCACCGACAGTGTGCACCCGTAGCTCAGTTGGATAGAGCACCCGCCTTCTAAGCGGGTGGTCGCAAGTTCGAATCTTGCCGGGTGCGTTTTCTCTTGCGCAGAATTGGGGGATAAGTTCGTCATCCCCTTTATGTGGAGCTCTACATGACTGAGTTGAATCCGTACCTCGGAATCCTCTTACTGACTATCGCCGCTGCAGGATTTCTCGTCACGATGGTGATCCTAGCGATAGTGCTTGGCCCCAAGAACCCAACAAAGACAAAACAGATGCCGTGGGAGTGCGGTGCGATTCCGGTCGGATCGGTGCGAGACCAGAGATTCAATGTTCGTTTCTACCTCATTGCGATGTTGTTCATTCTCTTCGATATCGAAGTTGTTTTCATGTATCCGTGGGCAGTGGTGCTCGAGCAGTTGGGAACCTTCGCGTTGTGGCAAATGCTGTCGTTTATGGCGGTGTTGGTCGTTGGCTTCGTGTACGTGTGGCGCAAGGGAGTTTTGAACTGGAACGATTAGTTGCCCTCAGCCTAGAAAGCTAATCCTGATAATGCGAAGGGGGTCGTTCGATGCGTGTTGCAACGTTGTGCAGGTACGTCTCAGCAATAGCCTCGGTACTAGTCGCCCTCTGTTTTCTTAATCGCCCCCGATTCTGGTGGCAAGAAATAGTATGTAATCTTGCGCTGTATCTTCTCCCATGGTTGATAGTCGAGTTGTACTGTAATGCAAAGTGGCTGTGGAAGAAGCGGAGGCCTCGAGCTCTAGTAGCAGTTAGCTTCCTTACAAGCGGCTACTCGGCATATAGTATCCTTGTTAGTGCGCTGCCGTATTTCCACTACAACCGTTGGCCAGTAGCAGACGAAAAGACCGCAGAAAAAGTACGAATACTTTTTGTTGATGACTGCCAGTTCTCTGGCTCTCAAATCTCCGAAATGCGCACCAGATATCAGCCCGACCTGGTAGTAGCTGCAGGTGCTGCTCGGGAGTCTTTATCTATAATCGGACAATACCTTCCGTATCGATACGATTTTGATGGTGAAAAAGGTTTGTCTATCACTTCCTCTCTGAGAATCGAAGAGCGTGGAGTGCCGAACCTTGGATTTAATGCCCGAGCTGGCGGCGTTGTTGCTTTGCGTCTGTCTACGGGTCGTGCCGTAGACTTTGGCGTTGTGAATCTTCGTCCCGCCTTCAGCACCGTGGAGTTTGAGCGTAACCGTATCTCGGCGCGCAGGCTCGCCTCGTATATGCGAAATAGCGATTCTACACGTATAGCAATCGGAAACCTGTATGCGACGCAATTCTCTCAGGTCGCCTCTGTCTTTACGAGCCAAGCTCGTCTCCGGTCTGTGTGGTACGGCAGGGGCCTCGTTAAGACCTATCATATGGGTTATCCCCTAATGCACTTTAGTTTACTGCACGGATTTGTGTCTCGGGATTTGTTTCCTTCACGTGTTGAGCGCGTTGCCATATCTGGATGTGCTTTGGCGGGTTTTTTTACGGAGGTGGAGGTGTACCAACCGGCAGGAAATCGAGAAGAGCACACCGAGCTCGAGTCGACGCTTGATGAGGCAGATTCCTAGACCTTCTACCTACGAGCTCGGCTAGGGGTTTGCGGGGCAGGACGGTCGGAGTTCTGCGCTAATTTAACAACAGACACATTTGAGCGTTTTGTGGGCCGAAAGGGGCGTTGCGGACTGTGTGCGCTGTTGCCCTTATCTTCACTCTTCAAGAGCGTGCTCTTTTTATCGTGAGTGATGATATTCGCGGTGCTTACTCCGGAGCCTTTTCTGAGCAGTTGTTTGATGAGATTGAGGAAATCCTCATCCTCTAGCGGAAGTGAGGTTGTTTCGCGTATTGAAAATGTCGAACGCCCATCTTTTTCCACCTCGTGCCACGAGAAAACGGCTCCATGTCTGGTGGTGCTGGGGATGCTTTGGAGTGACACGCCAGCTTGAGCCAGGGCGTCTATTCGCTGCGCCTCTGGCAGCCCATGAAGCCGACGCTCTACATCATCGGCAGATAATCCAGCGTCTGCAAGGGTACGCCGAAGAGCAATTGTGATGGCGTTTCTGAAACAGTATCGGCGCTGCCACATGAAGTATTCAGTCAGGCGCTCATCCGACGGAAGCTCTGATAGTCGAGCGTCGAAAAGAGCCGATAATCCTGAGGCGTCGCGAAAATGGAGGGCGGCGGCTGACGCGAAGGATGAGATCAGCTTGCTACGACGCAGCGGATTTGAGTTCTCTGTTGGGTCGATGTAGAGGGAGATCTCATCTCCGTGTGCGTAGGCAAGAACAACGCGAAATGATGAAGTGAGAAGAGCTTTTGCAGTAGAATGGAACGCTTTAGTTAGCTCGATGCCGCAGGGGTACTCACCCGAGGCGATGCGAGTCCAGTCGCCAATACGATGTGCGTCCAAGCGTATAACGAGGCGAGTATCGGGTAAAATGAAGCCGTCGTTATAGGTCTCAAAGCGCTCCAGAGACCGCTGCAGTTCGCCAATGCCACGTTTATCGAGGGGTGAAGAGCTCATAATTCAACGAGAAGGTTATGGGCATTTGTAGTACGGATGTGTCATTAGTCGCCAGAGCGTCGTGCGCTCTGAGGCCCCTTACCTCGAGAAAGTTCTTAGATCCTACCACTTAGGCCAGTAAATTACTTTCAAATGAGCGGAAGGATTCGGATTAAAATACAGAATGTCCCGATCATCTGCCGTACCTTGGCGTTGTGGCCGAGGCGGCGTTGTCTCGTGAAGCCCGCCCTTGTTTCTTTATGGGCAAGGCGTTTGTGGTAACGAGTACGGCGAGTGCACTCGATATCTATATCTACCCGACTAGCGGGAATATCCCCGAAGCCATCGACTTCCAAATGCACGCAGCGGGCGAGCAGATGAGGCTACGGCCTGATTCTGAGCGCCATTCGATTGAGCGGTACGTCCTCCGCGGAGAATAATGTCGCGCATCATTCCCCTGCGTTCCTCGATTGATACCAAGTCATCTGAGGAGAATCCGGAGTTGCGTCCGTAGTAGTCAGGAACAATTGGTGCGGGCTCCTCCCCGAATCTCACCAAATCACCTCCACGTGACACTGGAGCTATCGCATTTTGACAGCCAAACGCTTGCGCGGCGTCGCCATAACATTCTGCCTGTGCGGCGGTGGTCAAAAATGGACAGATGAGGGTGAGTATCGCTAGGTGGATGATTCGCATAGCTCTCCTATACGCGGGTTGTGTTGCAGAGAGTATACCTCGGAACTACTTCCTACTAAAGCTGTGTGAAACCCCACCTGCGATTCATGCGTAACTTGCCGATGCGATGAGTTTTTAAGGGGCAGATAGACGTAGGGTAGAGTAGTGACGCCTTCCGGCCGTACAGCGACGAGATGGGTTGGTATGGGTCGAAAATAGGTCGTAATTGGCTCCTTGAGGTTGTTATCCCAAAGGAGCTTTGAGTTGCCCTCGTGAGTGAGGATCTGAAATTGGCGCAAAACGTCTGCGGCAGCATTGTACAGGGTGCGACGGCGTACGAGACAGAGTTAGCTATTTTGGCGTGAGTCCTGGGGTAAACCCCGCATGGGACTACACACGCCCTAGGTACTTAATGCCTAGGTGAATACTCCGTAGTTCCCTCAACCCAGCTAACTATTTGAAAGTAAGAACGCGATGCCTAGTTCTAACAGTGGCGCCACTTTTGCAGGATACCCTCGTGGATAGTTGTAGCTCGGTAAGGATTGCCGGGTAGTGCCGTCGACAAGGGATAGCCAAAGCGCATGAGATTAGAATCTGCTCTCCGAACAAGCAGGGAAGGTATTACGGCTCACGGTCAAGCGATCGCTGTAGTCAGTGATAACATATCTAACGTAAGTACGACCGCCTTCAAACAGCAGCGGGCAGAGTTTAGCGATATCCTGAGTGATAAAACGAGCGATAAGCTCTCCGAAGTGGTAGCTGGCGCGGGTGATGGTGTTTTTGTAGACCGAGTGCGCTTAAACTTTGAGGTTGGGGCGCTGAATGCAACAGGGAGAGACCTCGATGTCGCCCTCACAGGCAATGGTTTCTTTGTGGTGGGAGATGCCGCATCGCCCAAGCTGACACGCACCGGCAACTTCGAGATAAATGCAGATGGCATTCTTACCACTGCCGACGGATTGCCTGTGCTTGGCTATTCCGGCACTGATATTGCGCAGCTTGGCACTATACAGATGAGCAAGCTAGCGATTCAGACCCTTCCGACAAATACGCTTGAGATCTATGGCAATGTCGATGCCGGCGCACCTCTGACAACGCCACCTGCGAGTCCCGCGACATTCCAAGAGCTAAACAATGCAGCAGCTTTTGTGTCGACGCACAGTGCCTATGACACCACTGGAGCTCGGCATGATTTCCAGCTCTACTACTTTAAAACTGGTGCAAACCAATGGGTGGCTCAGGCTTATATCAACGGGGCGGAGGTTGGGCAGGCCAATGACATTCCAGTGTCGCTCGGACAAGCGACGCTCAATTTCAACCAATTCGGACAGATTGATCTCGCTGCGCAGGCGCAAACGTCGATTGCTATAAATCCAGTATGGGCAAACGGCGCAGCACAAAATCCGATTACTGTCGGCCTCGGCCAATTCACACAGTTTGCCGGTGGCTCTCGAGTGACAGGCGCTACGCAGGATGGACGTGGTAATGGTGATGTCGTGGCATATGATATTGCAGATGACGGAAAAATCTTTGCGACGCTCAGCACCGGTGATCGAGTGCAAGCGGGAACGTTAGCGCTTGGAATGGTGACAAATGTCGATGGTCTCGAACGACAGGGCAACGCGCTTTTCGCTGCTACGCAAGATTCTGGCGCTATAACAGTTGGCCTCGCAGGAGCTAGTGGTCGAGGTGGAACTGCAGGAGGGGCGCTTGAGGCGTCGAACGTCGACCTTTCCTCAGAGTTTGTGAACATGATAGTTTATCAGCGTGGGTATCAGGCTAGTTCACAAGTGCTCTCCACGACAAGTGACCTCATTAAAAACACGATTGCTCTAATCCGCTAGTAAGCTGCAACTCTAGGAGTTTCCGGAGATAAGCTTCGCAGCAGTGCGGATCGACATCTCTATCTCCTCTGGCGATACTGAGTGGCCCGCTGTCTGGCATATCGTTTCAAACATCTGTTCTTTGTAGGTAAGAATTCTTGAGAGTTCGTCGTCTGGTTGTCCACCAAGCAAAACAATCTGCCTTTCGTGGAGGTAGCGAGCCATTCCTCTGCATACGATTCCGGCAGCTGCCTGATGATCCGGGGTCGTGAGCTTGCCGAAAAGACGTGACACTGATCGCGTTATATCAACTGGAGGAAATACTCCAAGTTCGGTTAATTCCCTGCGGAGACAGATGTGGCCATCGAGTAGGCTCTTTATTTCGTCAGCCAGTGGATCGATGTCTTCTTCTTGGTTTGTGAGAACTGTATAGAGTCCCGTAATTGACCCGGTAGAAGAGCGGCCGGCACGCTCCACTAGTCGTGGTAATTGGGTATATACGGAGTTAGTGTAGCCGTGCCGAACTGGCACTTCACCTGCCGCAATGCTCGTTTCTCGGATTGCTCGAGCCATCCGGGTGAGTGAATCTACGATCAGAAGAACATTTTTTCCTGCGTCTCGAAAGTATTCAGCGATTGCTGTAGCGGTGTGCGGCGCGGTTTGTCTCATCAGAGATGAGTCGTCGCTGGTGGCGACCACGAGTACGCTACGTGCCATGCCAGATATCTCAAGAGTCTGATCGATGAACTCTTGAACCTCTCTACCGCGCTCGCCGACAAGGGCTACAACGATGACATCAACGTGTGCATATTTGGCCATGGTGCCGAGTAGCGTAGATTTTCCGAGGCCTGCCGAAGCAAAGATTCCAATTCGTTGCCCCATTCCGATTGTGCAGAACCCATCAATGGCTCGGACGCCGGTTGTTAACGTCTGATTGATGTGTGGCCTTCCAGCGGCAGGGGGTGGCGTGGACATGATACTGGCACGCCCAGTTACTCGCGGTTTCTCCGTTGGGCATAGGGGTATTCCTAATGGATTGATGACACTGCCGAGGAGGTGAGGGCCGATCGGAATGCGTAGACTATCCCCTTTCGAGCGAACGGATGCGCCAGGAAATAGTCCCTCCGGCTCGCCGAAGAGAGCCAATGAGAAAAGATCGCCATCGAACGAGATTATTTGACCCGGCACGCGCGCTCCCGATCGTGTTTCCACGGAGCAAAGATCGCCAATTGAGCCAAAAGGGAGTTGTGCCGTAATTGTTTGTCCGCGCAGAGCGACTATTGTGCCGGTAACCGTCAGTGGCCTCGCACGAAAGCCACTCCTACACACAAGGTGGCTCCTCAAGCGCAGAGATTAGGCGTGAGAACTCCACCGCACCAGATTCGCATTCAATTGTTAGGTCGGAAGACGAAAGGGAAGGATCCGGGATGATACGCACGTGCTGTGGAAGGTTTGATGTTACTTGTAGAAGCGCCGGTTCGATGCGTGGATGATAGCGCAGGGTCGTGGTCTTCGCTCGTTTAAGGATTGCGAGCGCGTGATTTGTCCATTGAAGTAATACCTCTGGGTGTTGCATGAGAGAAGTATCAACGATGTGCTGAGCGAGCTCGTGAGCCGTTCGTAGTATGTCACTATGTGCGGATTCGATCGTTGTGTCGTACGCATACTCGATCTTGTGAAGAAGCGTAGCTGCCTGTTCCTTCCCAGCCGCGAGGCCTGCCTCGTATCCCCGTTGGTAACTGATACGCCGAATCCAGTTCGAGTATCGTGCCAAGATTTGCTTCATGCGCGTTTTGTGTGACTCTGCGAGGCGACACGCAAGATTCAGGCGCCCTCTGATTATCGACAAACAGAGTTCAGATGGAGCCGTAGAGTCGATGATGCGGGCATGAACCATGAACGCTCCAGAGCGTGGCAGTTACCTGATGTTTGGTTAATCGAAAACACGGTGAAAAAGTTGCGTGGCAGTCCAAGAGGCGTTGCTGAATCATGGCTGTATCAGAAGACGATGTGGGAGGACGCAAAGATGTCGCGGGTGAGGTAACCATAAAGAAAACCTCACGCCGCTCCATCTAAGCGTCCTTATCTGCTAGACGGACTCCCGAAGGATGAATCCGTTTACGTATCGGGTCTCATTACCACGAACTAAAAGGACTTCACCCTTCTGCTCGGGTAATAATGAGACGCTGTACCCATACTCTCTCGCAGTGCTCAGTGTTGCATGAAACGCTGTCGAGGTAAGGGCATCCTCGATCCGCTCTCGCAGCTCCTGAATGTCCGCCATCGTCCCAGAGATCTGGATCTCAAGGATGTATGAAAGACTACCAGTTTCCACATCCCGAAATCGAAGCAGCTTGGCGAATTTAGCAATCTCTTCAAGAGCTATCGCTTGATCCTCTGGCGTTAGTTCCTGTTCTGAGCGCTGGCTGATCTCGAGCCAGGCCTTCGATAGGCTACGCCGAAGCTCTAGCGTGTTGACTCGCGACTGGAAGTCGGCGAGGTCTGTAGGAGTGTCCGCCGGAAAATGCCCCATAATCTCGCCGACCAAGGCACTTTGACAACGCCGAAGTGCTGCGAATGCCGTGGTCATTACAGATGAGAACGTGTCAAACGAAACAGTGTGCTGAGGCACTGGGAGCTTAAACGGAGAGCTCTCACAAATTGGAGTTCTCCGAATCATGTGTCGCGTGACGCGCGGTGTACCGCTCGTCAGATATTCTTTACTCAACGCATTCCTCCGCATGGTTGCGGATAACACTTCGACACGAGGCGCGGAACTATTCCGCGCTGTTCGAGGTGCTCGCCCATGCCTTAAATCCTCACGTGGTCACACGTAGTGAATGATTTAAGGCATGGTCGATCTACGCTGAGGAATCTTTGCGATTTCCGAACCCGAAAGTCTCCTCTCTAACCTGAAAACAACCGCGACATCAACGCGTCGTATGCACAATCATGTCCATACGCAGCGCTGCCATGTCTTCAACGTCTACCCATATATCAGTCTAAGACTGATCCGAAGAAAGACCCGGGAGAATACACTCCGAGATGCGCAGCGTAAAGGTTAAAGGAGAGATGGGAGCGATGTGTGTAGATAGCGAGCTCGTAGATTGTTGCCTCCTGAGAGATTTTCGTAGGTCGGATGCGTGTGATGAGCGATCAAAACGCTACATACGCCACACGGGTCGAATCACATAGTGTGTTAAATATAACACTCATGTAGAGTATAAAGATGAAGACGATCTCAGGGCACGTACGCGATGTAATTGATGAGTCAGAGGTTGCGCTAAGCGCCATGCAAGCTGGCTTTCTGAACCTTTCGGCTTACGCAAAAACGATTCAAGGCGAGGTCTCAAAGCGAGCTCGGCGTGAGGTTGCGGTCGGATCAATCGTAGTGGCGTTGAGTCGCTACGAAATAGACGCAAAGCATCGAGTTCCGCTTAGCCCGCGAGTCAAGCTTGAGAGTATTGCCACTCGTTCAGCCCTCTGTGAGTTAACATTCACACGCACGCAGACCGTGAGAAGTCAGCTGCGACAGATCCATGAAAACGAGCGCCTTGTAGAAGCCGATGTCTTGACGATTACTTCAGGAATCCGTGAGCTTTCACTGATTCTGCCGTCGGCACTCAAGCAGGATATTCTAAAGGTTTTCAAGGGGCAGGAGCCAACGCTAGTCTTAGATCAGCTGGCGAGTTTGACGTTAAGATTTCCGGCGCGGTACCTGCATACACCAAACACGATTTTTGCGCTTCTCAGACCACTAGCCCTCAATCGAATTAATCTGGTGGAGGTGGTGTCTACCTACACGGAGCTTACGGTGATAGTAGCAGAGAAACACCTTCAATCGGCCTTTTCCGTGCTCAGTAAATTGCCGACGGTGTAGGGCGAGTTACTAGACGGTGACGCATCCTCGAAGCTACTTCTTCATGGGGAAGGCGTTCTCTCTGACATCCGGGATGAGAAAGAGGGCATTTGCTAGGTCGATATGATCACAATCTCTTCCGTCTCCCAGTTCATGGACGTTGATCGACAATATTTTGGCTGCTCGGACATCAACAAAAAGATACCTCACGTCAGTCGGATCACTAATAATGTCAGAGTCGAAGAGTGTGTTTCCCGTTTCATCGCTGAGCGTAACTCGAACCGTGTGGGGATAGCAGAACTGCACATCGTCGCTTAAACCAAGCACAGCCTGAAAGTAAGAGGCATCTTTAGGAATGGCATATTCTAGGGTAGTGGGAGCGTGCATACCCACACCCTTCTCAAAGTGCTGCCCGGCAATCTTTAAGGGCCCACCTCCCCAAGATCGGTCAAATTGAGGAGGTGAAAAGGAAGCTTTTACTGTTAGCGGCTTTAAACTAGAGAGGTATATCGGCTTCTGATTGAGAAAATCAGTAGCAGTTGTATATGGAAACGATTGCTTTTTCGTGGGCGACCCGTAGTTCCCTGAAGTCGAGCAGAAAGAGCCTATTTCCAGGAAGCCAACTTCCTCACCCAATCTATTTTTTCCGAACAGTGGGAGTCTCTCTGGTGGCCCGGAGTATATAGTAGGA
>OMII01000030.1 GCA_900299055.1 Pseudomonadota bacterium
CCATATACAACAAGGAGCAGTGGAAAAATGAAGCTAATGCCAAGCATCACGAACAATACCACCGCCAAACTCAAGAATTTTCCGAGGACAATCGACGTTACAGACACCGGCGACGTTATTAAAAGCTCGAATGTACCGCGTCGCTTTTCCTCTGCTATTATTCGCATCGTGAGAAGCGGCACAACAAATACCAATATGACGATCATGGTCTGATAGAGCCCCTCCACTACCGTTTGGTTTAAGTTCGGTAGCTGCGATGCTCCACGAAACGCCATCGCCTGAGACGCCTGATACATCCTGGCGAAAAAAGCCAGATAATTGAAGAAAAAGAATCCTATTAAGAGGGTAAAGCCCGTAATCACGAAGTACGCGATCGGGGAAACAAAAAACGCCAGAAGCTCGCGCTTACAGATTGCTATCACATTTCGCATAAGCCAGGTCTCCACATAAAGACTACGACGCGATACTCACCCGCTCGGCACCGTTAAACGGCTCATCTTTGCTCACACTCTCGAGGAAGATCTGCTCTAGATCTTTCTCCTTGGTAAGTTGATTGAGCATACTCTCAATCACTACGCGTCCTCGATTAATGATGACAACTTTATTACAAACACTCGCCACCTCTGGGAGAATATGTGTGCTGAGCAGTACGGTGTGACTCTGCCCTAAGGAACGAATCAACCCCCGAATCTCTATAATCTGCCGTGGATCGAGCCCACTTGTTGGCTCGTCAAGGATGATGACCTCTGGGTCATGAATAATCGCTTGGGCTAAGCCCACACGTTGTCGATAGCCACGGGACAAGTGCTGGCAGAGCTTGTTGCGAACGTCGACGATAAAACATCGCTCCATTACTTCCTCGATCCGACTTGCTGAGGAGGCTCGTGGCACGCCCTTAATCTCGGCTATGAACTTCAGGTATTCTACAACCGTCATTTCACCATAGAGCGGCGGATTTTCGGGAAGATAGCCGATTTTCTGCCTGACCTTGTCGGCCTGCGCCACGATATCGAATCCGGCTACTTTAGCCGTTCCTGATGTTGGTGGCAGATAGGTAGAGAGCATTCTGATGGTTGAAGTCTTTCCTGCACCATTCGGGCCCAAAAATCCGACTATTTGCCCCTTGCTTGCACTGAAGCTAACGTCAGAAACCGCGATAAAATCGCCGTATGACTTACTGAGATTATGGACTTCAATCATAGAGCTCCTCTAACACCTATCCTGGGCTACTGACAGATTCCCGCGCGCATAGCAAATGACAGAAGTGCGTGGTGAAATGACCGCAATCAATATGAGCATTTCGAGCTCATCTTTCAAGGGGCTATCTCATACGGCACGGCGTCGTTTCGCTATAGTCACTACAAGCAATATACTCGCTTCCTGGCCAGAATGGCTCCTGGCATCACGGTCATGCGCGCCGAAGATTCTTTGATAGTAGCTCGATTGACGCTCAGCAAGACCACAGCTTATTTCAACGTCGCCCCTATCAGCAGCGATTCCACTACTCCCGAAAGCTCATTCTCAGGAAATTGCTCAATTGAGGGAAGAGAACGTACGAGTGCTTCTCGAACACGCTCCGCGTCTCGATATGTTCCAGACCGAACCCCCTCGGTTACCGAAGCAACCGCTACTGCCCATGCCAGACCGGATAGCTTCGATGCGAAATCAGCGGCAGACGCGAGGTACATCCGCCTCTGAATCCTCGCTACCGGAAAAATCCTTCCCAACTCACTATTATAGAGCGATATGCCCTCCGCTCGCTCGTGGTCAGACCAGGTGGAAACCACACGAGCCGCGATGATCGCGCCAATTAAAAACCCCGTACCCCTCACAAAACGATCGATCTCTCGGCCAAAAGAAAGCGTTACTCCCTCCTGGGGCGCCCCTCCTGGAGCAAAAACTTCATCAATGACGCGATCTAGCTCATCAAGATCTGACAAATCTCCAGTAAGGGAAGCGCCCAACTCTACCCAGCACTCTTTGGCCCAAGCTCCCTCTTCTTGATACCGGGATACTATCGCTGAGGACGCGGCGGGCCACCACTTTGAAGTACCTGATGCGTCATTGGTAGGCGGTATCACGTTTAACTCAACAATAAGAGACTCAAGTGCCGAGAAGTTATCCCCACTCGCTCCGAGAAGGATGCGCTCAGATACAAAACGCTCTACAGGAATAGAAGCGCCTAGATTAACTGAAGTGAGAGATAGCGAGTTGTTCTCGCTATCTATCCATCGAGCTGCCCCTTTTGTAACAAGCATCCCTCCTATGTGAAGGGCAAACGCTCTGGCGATAATGCGATGGTCTATCTTCGAAAGAGATGCGAACTCTCCTGAAGATGGGAAATCTCCATCTGGAGCAAAGCGATTAATCATTTCATCAAGCCAGGCGCAATCGCTCAACTCTCCTCTCAGGGGCACTCCCCACGTAGCGATCGCTTCTCGGGCCGCACTCAGCGACTCCGCCCTATCTGGTGACCATAATTCCTTATAAAGGTGGTCTTTTTCCTTGAGTGTCTCTGGATTGGAGGTGCTGCCACCCGATGAGCTGCGACCTCGCCGCGCTTCATTCAAGTGCTCTCTAATCATATTTGCATGGCGTGGATCTATCTGCTCGAGTTTTTTCAACTCGCCTTCAGCATCGCTCCACTTCCCTTGCGCTTCTAGCAGTCTGATTAGCGCATCTCTCGCCGATATGCGGTCTCGCTGAAAAAGTGATTGTCGAAAAGCCAATTCAGCTTGGGTAAGTGCCCCCAATCTCGCGCATACTGTACCTACGTGATAAAGCGCCTCAGCAATGCTGTAACTTCCTAGTCTCGCGACTCGTTCAAAATCACTATGCGCATCCTTTAATCCTTCGACATCCCCCGCTTCATACGACAATCCCCTGTGAGCTATTCCGCGCACCAAATAAATCTCGCTGTAGTTTGCGTCTTTTTGGATCGCGTTAGTCGCTATATCAATTGCTCGGGAAAAATCTTTTTCAATAAGATACGAGCGAGCCATCTCACACATGGCAAATGCACCCAATTCGGGATGAAACGATAAGGTATGAAGTATCGTTCGAGCCTCATTGAATTGACGCAAAAGTAGTCGATAGCGAGCAGCAAGCAGTTGCGCACGAGGATCAGCACTCCCACGACCAGGATATTCATCGTAGGCGGCCAGAGCCTCGTCAGGCATTCCAAAGAAACTCCGTCCGAAAAGCTCACAAAACCATGCTCTATCAACGCCCGCGTCTCCCGAGGACCTGCGCGCGAGCGCACCTAGAGCATACGTTTCGAAGAAGGCTCCCTTCTTTAAGGCCTTCTCCGCGTACAGCAAGGGACTCTTTATTGCCTTTCGATCGCTGGCCATGATTCCGATAAGCTCAGGGAGCGCCTCACGCGATAGAATCTGCTGCTCGCGCACCCCCTCTCTCACGACCATATTCATCTGGGGAACTGCACTATCATCGCCCACAACAGCAGCATCCACAGCCAAGGCTTGAGGCTCTGATATGTGAAAATATACCCGCTCTAATGCGACCTGCGTTGGCACAGGGATTATTCTCGCATCCGCTTGAGGCCTGGGCTCCGATGTCCAGGCATAGACCGTTCGCTTCGTGGCGCCATCGCGCCAGAATAAATCGTCAACTGCACGCAATCGTAACGTGTCAAACTCTCCCCAGACACTTGTGGTGCTGTAACATTCAGCGTCACGAACAATAAAATAGAGAATCGGGGGAAGGTTTTTCATGAAACGGGCACACTGGATGGGTTTTTCATTTGCTCATCAGTCGCTCTGCAACTGTACACCGAATGCCTCTACCATACAAAGCTATCTTCGGAACGTGAGTAGCGCCTCGGCCATACAGGACCTCTCGAGAATCTCACTCGTCAAACATCTTTCCACTACTCTATTCGCCGAGTAGAAGCTCGCGTCGAAGTGTAAATGCGTGCAGCATCTCGGCTGTTGCCCAGTTGAGTGGGGTGTGCGGAGAGGGAATGATCATCTCTCGACCGCGAGGCGATCGTTCTGCGATGTAACACTCTGGCATACGCCATGGCGGGATACGAACCACTCGGCTTACACCATCTGACCCAACATCAAGGGATCTTTCACGCTGACCCGTTACCAACGACAGCCCAGTCTTGAACAAGCGTTCATGCAGAGCTCGATAGCGCGTCTCTCCCGTCGTGATATACTGTCGAGCGCCCCACCAACACAACTGCCATACGAAATGAGTCCACGAAGCTTTTCTACCCTTCGGTAAAATACGCTCTCGGCCAGTAAAGTTTGTACTAGCGTCCGCAGAGGGGCCTCCGTACATCTCCGTAAGTTTAGCTACTGTTAGGTTACTAAAGTAACCCTCTCGCTGATATGTATCGCGTGCGTATCGATAGACGCCGCCAGTTCGTCGATCCTGAAGATTTAAAATAGAAGACACTATGGACTTTTCGAGTTCTTTGGCCCACCTGTCATCTTTTCCCGTTCTTGAAGCAAGGAATTGCGGGTAGTTTAACTCAAGTAAGTAAAACAACGCGGCGTCACCCTCTCGATAACGGGGATCTCGTCTCGAATAATGAGGAGACTCAAATGGCAAGTCTCGGAGCATTGCCGAGCACAGCCGCCGATCTGTCTCTTATACACATCTGACGCTGCCGACGATACTCCTTGTGTAGATCTCGGTGGTCGC
>OMII01000031.1 GCA_900299055.1 Pseudomonadota bacterium
CGATACGCTTCGAGTCTATAAATATGGGGAATACGAGTCGCGAGCGAAACATCTCATAAAGCTCGCCTGAGGCCGTGCGTCGAATCAGCCCCGTTTTCATGATCGTGTCATCATCATATCCAGCGGCTTTGAGAGCATCGAGTAATAATCCTCGTTGATTCGGACTGTAGCCAATCCCAAAGGTATTGATCGCTTCCGCAGTAAGTCCACGTTTTTTGAGGTACTCGCCAACCTTGGCGAACTCTCCCTGCCCCTTCTTAACCTGCATGAGAGACACACGGAAGAAGTTGTGAGCCGCCTGACACACTGAGAAAAGTTTCTCGCGATCTACCGTCGGCCCTGCCGTCTTTTTAGAATCATACTTAAGCTCTATCCCGAACCTTCCCGCCAGGAACTCAACCGCATCTGGAAAGTTCATCGCCCGAGTGCCCATCACAAACGAGATCACGTTTCCAGAGGCCCCGCAGCCGTAGCAGGTATAACTATTCGAACTATCTCTGACGAAAAAAGAAGGCGAACGCTCCGAGTGGAACGGGCACAGCCCAGAGTAATACATCCCGGCCCGTCGTAACTTAACGGTCTCAGAGACAAGCTCTACGATGTTTGATTCGGCCTTGACTCGCTCGATGCTTTCTTGAGAAATCACGGGCGGAGCGTATCACAAGACGGCAAAAGACAACACAAAACTGGATGCCGAGGTATCCCAACCCCCGCTCCGTAACTACTCTTCGCCCTCGGAGAAGATCGCAACCTCTTCCTCATACACCACAAAGATCTCTACGACCTCGTACTCCCGAGCACCGGTCGGAAGTGGAACCTTAACAACGTCCCCGATCTCCTTTCCTATCAATGCTTTACCAAGAGGCGCCTCAAAGGATATCCACCCCTTCTCAACGTCAGATTCCTCGGCTCCAAAGATACTAATTGTACGCTGGTCCCCTGTGTCTACGTCCTCGATCTTGACGCTTGAGCCAAACACCACTCGAGAGGGCTCCCCTAACTTGCGAGGGTCGATGACCTCCGCCATGGCCAGGCGTGTCTCAATATCTCGAATCTTGGCCTCCGTCATTCCGGACTTCTCCTTTGCGGCGTCGTAATCACCGTTTTCGGAGAGATCTCCATGCCCTCTTGCTATCTCAATCGCGCGAGCTAACTCCGGCCGCATGGACTTCAGCTTCATTAATTCCGTTCGGAGCGCGGCATAGCCACGCGGGGTCATCGGACGCTTCATGATACTCTTCCGTCTCGCTCGCTAGGCTCGGCTCTGATACTCGCCGCTTTCCGTGTTGATGATCACCTTGTCACCGATATTGACGAACTGAGGGACGCTCAGCTGTAAACCAGTGTCTGTCTTGGCAGGCTTTGGTGAGTTCGTTTGTGTAGCTCCCTTTAAGCCCGGCTCGGTCTCTGCAATTACGAGAGTCACTGTCTGTGGAAGCTGAATGCCGATCGGATTCTCCTCGTACATTGATAATTGAACCTGCATACCCTCTTGCAGGTAATACTTGCCTGTTCCAAGCATCTCATCCGAGATGGTGACCTCCTCGTATGTCTCACTGTTCATAAAGTGAGAACCATTCTGGTCCGAATACAGGAACGTAGCTGGCTGATTAAATACATCTGCCGTTTCGATATCTTCGGTAGAACTAAAGCGATGCTCCATCTGATTACCGTTCATCAGATTTCGCAACTTCACCTGCACCATGGCACGCAGATTGCCCGGCGTGTGGTGGTGGAAATCCATCACGCTAAAAAGCGAATTCTTGAACTTAATGACGGTTCCTCGTCTAATATCCTTGGCTTTCATGTAGCACCTACAAATTACGCTATCAAACCGATCGTCTCTCGGATGCGGGATAGTACCCTATCACGCCCCAGCACTGCAAACGACTCAAACAATGGTGGAGTGACCGTCTTACCGGTCACCGCGATACGCAAGGCGACGAAAGCAGGCCCTGGCTTGAGCCCCAATTCAGACGCAACCCCTCGTAGCGCTTGATCTATCGCTGTTATCGAAAACTCAGGTAGGGCCTCCAAAACCTGCGCAGCACGCGCCAGAATTTCTTTCGCCTTTGCAGCGTCTACACCCTTTTGAAACATAGCGTCCATCTGCCGCTGTAAGGGTCGCTCACAGAGAAAATCCACCATCGGAGGAACCTCGGTCAGGACCTTAACTCGCTCTTGGACGTGCGGAGCTATGGCTGCGAATACGTCATGAGAAAGGTCAACTTCTGCCAATTTCAAAAACGGCTTTGAGCGAGAAATAAACTCTTCAACCGGTAGGTTTCGGATATAAAGGCCGTTCATCCATTCTAGTTTTACCGGATCAAAGACTCCACTGGCTTCGTTGATACCCTCTAGTGAAAACTTCGAGATTAACTCCTCTCTCGAGAAGATCTCCTGGTCACTCCCCTCTCCAGGCGCCCATCCAATCAGGCTCACATAGTTGAGTACGGCCTCTGCTAAAAACCCTCGTTCACGGAGCTCGCTCGACTTAGCCGCACCAGTCCGCTTCGAAAGCTTCTTACCATCCGGGCCATTCACCACCGGCAGATGCGCGAAGACTGGGGGCTCCCACCCGAGTGCCTCATACAGAAGCAGGTGAATCGGTGTCGATGAAAGCCACTCGATTCCTCTCAGCACGTGGCTGATCTTCATGTCGTGATCATCGACCACCACAGCGAGGTGATACATCGGGAACCCATCGCTTTTAAGAATGACGGTATCTCGCAGGGGTATAGTTTCCCATGCTACACGTCCGCGTATCGCATCATTAAAACTTAGCGCTCGTCGCTGCGGCATCTTAAAACGAACTACGTGCTTCGTCTCAGCACCAACGCTGCGAGTACGACAGTATCCCGAATAGCCCGGCTGCTCCTTGCGAGCCATCTGCTCGTTGCGCTCTCGCTCGAGCATCTCGGGAGTGCAATCACATCGATACGCAAACCCCTTCTCAATCAATTGCTCCGCAATTTCTTTGTAACGAGGTAGTCGCAAACTCTGGATGTAAGGACCGCACTCCCCACCGAGATTCGGAGCCTCGTCCCAGTCCTCTCCGAGTGACTTAAGCTCCGCTCTGCTTGGCCCCTCATCCACCTGGATACCAAACCAGGCAAGCTCCTCTATAATGAACCGAATGGCTCCTGGCACCGATCGCTCTTGATCGGTATCCTCTACACGCAACAAGAATTTTCCACCGTAACGTTTCGCCAACAACCAGGCGAAAAACGCGGTGCGAAAACCACCCAAATGCTGAAATCCTGTCGGGGATGGGGCGAAACGAGTTCGAACCTCTTTCATGGTCTGCTTCCTCTCTTTGAACGGGAGAATATAGACCATTACCCGAGGTGTGGCAAAACTATAAGATCCGCGGGATGATCCGCGAAATTTGCCCTCTTTTCGAGGCGCCGCGTGAACTTCATCACACATAACACCTCTTTACGACCACCCCGTTTCATGGCTTGCTTTGAAGAGGACTGCACGAGCATTCGCAGGTCGTTTTTCTCCTATACCTCTGCCAAGGAACTCTTTGCATGAACGATTACTCTCGAGACCGACAACTCGATATGCTACGCGGCCTCGCTGTGGTGGGGATGTTTTTTTACAGTGTCATCGCCAGCCTCGCTCGGCAGCTACCCCCAGTGCTTGAGCACAATATCCCCGGCAAGCTTAGGATAGGTGATTTTGTTCTAAGCCTCTTTCTTTTCTCAAGCGGTATGTCGCTTGCGATCCTCAGAAATCGCTACGACTCACTGTGGGCCGTGTCGCTCTGGAGAAGTGTCGGCCGGCGCCTGGGAATGATGCTCTTCGCATCAGCATTCATCACTCCTTTTTCGACCGGAACATTCGGCGGCATGGATGAAGTGATGCTCAACGCCACTCTAACAATCCCTACCCTCCTACTTGCTCGTGGCTCAGTGATCATCACCGCGGGACTATTTACTTGTCTCTCGGCGCTCTACTACGCACTCCCACAATTCGGAATTACTGTCATTCAATCAAATGTCTATTTGGGTGGATATCAAGGAGCTGTGTTTTTTCTACCAGTGCTCACCGCAGGCGCCACGCTACGCAATTCGTGGCGAGACCGCGCTCGTCGTCACGCAATCATGTGGGGGGTGGTGAGTATCGCACTGTACGCTTTGTCAGGCACACCCGACAAACTAGTCCTGACTCCGTCGTATATTGCGCTAAGCTGCTTCGTAAGCACGTCGATTCTGTGGGCCTTGGGCTACTTCGCCTTGGTGAACAATGTAATTGAGTATTTCGGGCGATACTCTCTCAGAATGTGGTGCCTCATGTTCGTCTTGATAGCACCCGCGCGGCTGTACGCTGAAACCTCTCTACACGCGTTCCAACTGACCTTTCAAGCCTGGCAAGCCGTAATCATAGCAATAGCTTGGATGAGCCTCTGCTATGCACTTTCTAAAGGATGGGATGCTCTTGGCACTATGGAAAAGGCTGTGCGCGCCTCTCGCAAAAGTCGCTAGCGTAACATCGCTAACAGATCCTCTTCACTGATCACAGCGACGCCATGCTTTTTCGCGGCCTCAAGCTTTGACCCGGGACTATCCCCCACCACGACAAAACTTGTTTTCTTACTAACTGAGGACGAAACCTTTCCACCAAACTCCTCAATTTTACCCTCTGCGTCTTTTCGACTCATAGAAGCAAAGGTGCCAGTAAGTACAAACGTCTGCCCTGCAAGCCGTGACACCTTACTGGAATCAACCACTATCTGCGCGGGTTGTACCCCATGGCGCAAGAGCTCGGTGACTATATACCGCTCCTGATCGGAATTAAGAAACTCCGCGACCGAACGTGCAGTCTCAGGACCTATCTCCTCAATTTCACAAAGCTCCTCCTCGCTCAGCTCCAGAAAACGTTCGACAGATTTACAATAACGGGCAAGTACGGAAGCAGTCTTTGTTCCCACGTGTCTGATACCCAACGCGAAGATGAATCGATCGAGGGGGCGTTGCTTGCTCTCTGCAATTCGAGTTACCAAGTTTTGACTCGAGAGTTCTCCCATGCGCGGAAGCGCTCGAAGCCGCTCTGCCGTTACATCATACAAGGAGGGAACATCGGTCACGGCATCATGCTCAAGAAGAAGGGCAACCATCTTATCACCGAGCCCCTCAATATCCATGGCGTCGCGCGAAGCATAGTGAATAAGGCGATTGTAGAGCTTGGCCGGGCAATTCGCATTTGGGCACCTAATGACCGCCTCGCCTGGAACCCGCTCCACAAGCGCGTCACACTCAGGACAACTGGTTGGGAAGACGAATTTTCGCTCATGTCCTGAACGCGACGCTGTTACCGGGGCGACAACAGCGGGGATAACGTCTCCCTGCCGACGCACCACAACGCTATCACCGATTAAAATGCCCTTTCGTTCAATCTCATCTTGGTTGTGTAAGGTCGCCCTCGACACAACGACACCCCCGACTCGAACTGGCCGAAGGCACGCCACGGGCGTCAGCGCTCCGGTACGCCCCACCTGAATAATAATATCCTCAAGCACGGTAACAGCCTCTACCGGCTTAAACTTGGCCGCTATCGCCCAGCGGGGAGAGCGCTGCCGAAAACCAAGGCGCTCCTGAAGCTTCACGTCGTTAATCTTTACCACGAGGCCATCAACCTCAAATGGCAGTGATTCTCGTTCGTCCTCAGCTTTCTTGTATGCGGCAATGAGCTGCCTAACACCCTTTACAATTCGAAAGCCAGGAGAAATTGAGAAGCCAAGGCTCTCAACCGAGTGCATCGCTTCTAGTAGCGGCGCTGATGCAAGTGTAGCAACGCGCGGATCATCACTCTCGATAACGCCGACGCCGTACGCGAAGAACCACAGTGGCCGCCTCGCCGTTTCTCGCGGATCAAGTTGCCTTAAACTTCCCGAAGCAGCATTACGCGGATTCGCAAAACTCTCTTCGCCTCGAGCGACACGCTCTTCGTTCAGAGCGTCAAACTCCTTTTTCCGAAATAGGACCTCTCCACGGATCTCAATTGTCCCGAGCAGCTCCGGATCGGCTCTGAGCTTCAACGGTATCGCCTTTATAGTTCGGACATTGGCAGTGACATCTTCTCCGGTACTCCCGTCTCCTCGGGTTGCGCCTTGCGCAAGCATTCCATTCTCATACGCAAGGGATACGGCTACGCCGTCGAACTTGAACTCTACTGTGTATTCGACCTCGTCTAGCTCAACACCCTCTTTACTGAGAAATCGCCTAACTTGCTCGTCAAACTCGGCGAGCTCAGTCTCGTTCATCGCATTGTCGAGTGAGAGCATGGGAATGCGATGCCGCACCGTCTTAAAGCCGCCTAGAGGCGCACCACCAACCCTCTGAGTGGGGGAGTCACTGCGAATAAGATCGGGGTGCTGATTCTCCAAAGCCTGCAGCTCGCGGAAGAGTTCATCATACTGAGCGTCACTAATAGTCGGCTGTGATAGCACGTAGTAGCGATAGCTATGCTCGTTCAGTTGAGATACGAGCTGCTTGACCCGTGTTTGGACAGCAACATTAATCTGGTCCTTAGTCATGCCCGATCTTGTACCCTGGAAGAGGCTGCGTGCCCAGCCCCTCGGACATCCCTTGTGACAGCTGGCGTAAATTTAGGAACAACAACGAGTCTGAGGAATTTGCCGAAACCACATTCGGCCAACTCCCCCTCTGCCTAGCCTGGAACTCGGCGAGACTCGCATCTAGCGAGATACACAACCGAGACCGCCCGGAAGTCTCATATCGCGACAACCACGCTGCCGCTCTTCACGAGAACACTTCTGCTCGCTTGGACTAAAGCCTGGAGGGCACCGCTCCTCTCGAGGAGGCCTATACACCGGAGCGGACTCCTGTTGCTGACGACGTCGCTCCTCTTCTAGGCGACGACGCTCGTCCTCAAGCCTTTCTCGCTCTCGCTCAAGCCGTTCTCGTTCACGCCGATCATAAGCTCCTGGCGGAGGGTATCCGTATCCACCACCATAGTACGGAGAACCTCCGTAATACCCGGGTTGCCCACCATACCCATATGACGGCTGATTATATCCATAACCATTCGGATCATTCAGCTGCGCACATCCGGACACTGCGCCCGCGACAAAGCTTGCGCAAACCAAAGCTATCAAATTAGGGAGGTTACGAGTTTTCATGCTTCCATCTCTTAATACCGGTTAGGTGAATTCGCAAGAGGATACCACGTTAGACAGCGTGTCTCGCTCTTTATTCACTAGCTTTTGGAGACTCCCCGGCCCTCCACATCATGAGCCCACGAACTGACAAGCACAGATACATTGCTCCTAGAGCACAGGTCAGCCATATCCCTTTCGATGCGTAGACCAATGCCGACACGCCGTTAATGACCATCCAATAGTACCAATTCTCCGTCACTCGACGCACCGTAAGAAAAGTCGCCGCGATACTACCTACGAGCACAAATGCATCAGGTAGTGCGTAAAAGCCAGCTGGGGTCGAACTATATAGCATCCCCGCCAGCACAAGCGTCAGGACTGCGATAATTACCATCGTAACCTGATGCTCCCGCTGAGAAAGCGAGACTACTCGGGCCGGCCCGTCAATCCGGGCCCACGCTCGCCATCCTACTACTCCCATGCCTATGAAAAACAGCTGCAGCGCCGCCTCTGCGTATAACTGAGAACTCCAAAAAATCGCCATATAGAGGCAGGAGCTGATTATGCAGGCTGGCCATGCCGTCCAGCTCCTCTGTGATATAAGAAACAGATACAACATCGCTGTCGTTGCGCCAGCGATCTCTAATAAAACTATCTCCATAGCCTGTGCTCCATCAACCGACTCAGCCACTACTTTGCTGGGACCACAATCTCATCGTGGGCATCGTGTGTCGCACGACCACCTCTGGTAACTACAACTCTCGCAAGACGCACTCCAGCATCCACTACACTGCCACTCTCAAGGTATACTGAGGGACCTAGCGTTGCTCCATCTCCTATCGACACCCCGGCATCGATACATACTGGCGGCACAATCGATACCGAGGGAGGAATTGAGGCAGGTTCCGAAATCTGGATACTGGGCTCAAGCTTCGCTAGCAGCTTTAGATTCAGCGCCAACAGATCGTCAAGTGTCGTAATATCCTCACGCGCTGCGACTCGTGAGGATGTAACCACCCCGCCCTTGTGGATAAAACTTCGAATCGCTTCGGGCAACTCATACTCTCCCCGCTTCGATCTCGGCACTGTGTCCAACTCCTTGAATATTTCGTCATGAAGCACGTAGAGCGGCAAGCTTGTTATGTTCGAGACTCGCTCTGATGCCAGAGGTTTTTCGATAATATCAGCGATTCGATCGCCTTGAAGCGCAACAACTGACCTCGCCTGAAGCGATACCTCGGGCGAGACCTCCATGATTGCTGCTACCATCATTCCAGCGCTTGCCGCGTTGAGCAGCGGCTGAATGTCGGATGCCGCGATTAGACTGTCACACGCGCAGACAAGAAATGCACCGGTAACGTATCCGCGGCAGCATCGTAATGCATCTCCACTACCAAGCGGCTGCTCTTGCACATGAATATTCACCTCGGTATCAGTCGCGAAATACTGCCGCAACTCATCATCGTGTGGAGCGATTACGACGTGAAATCTCGTAATACCAACCGCTCGCAGCACAGCTACGATACGGGCAATAAGGGGCATTCCGACTACAGGCGCTAATCCCTTAGAGCGAGTACGAGTGATAGGCTGTAAGCGGCTACCGCGCCCGGCTGCGAGTATTACAGCAGTCGAAATCATCGAAGCTCCTCAACCGAGACTGAACCAGCCGAGCGACAGATGTGGAGAGAATAGTGCTCCGCCAGCTCTGGATGCCTCTCTGTATACTTGTCGTGCAACGCGGCGACGATCGAGTCTCTCTTCATAGGATCGATCAAGGCGAGACAACAACCCTGGAATCCTCCCCCGCAAAAGCGAGTTCCATACACACCCGAAAGCTTCGCAAGGATCTCATACAACGATATCAGCGCTGGGCTTCCGCTCTCGTAATTCACTATCGAGCTCTCCCCAGACGCTGTGACTAGCTGACCAAAATCACGCATTTGCCCACTCCTCCATAGGTCTATGCCTCGTCTTACACGATCAGCCTCGCTGAAAAAGTGTCGAGCTCTCCGTTGAAGAGCCTCGGGGAGTTTGCTGCCATAGTGCTCGAAGGCTTCGCTGCCCGCATCAGCTAAGATCGGGTCTGCTACCACCGAACGCCCCGAGAAATGCAAGAGCTGTATAGCGGCTTCCTTACATTCGGCTACGCGCTGGTTAAATGGAGTAGCTGTGAGCTGTCGACTAAGGCCCGAGTAGACAACCAAGATCTCATATGGCTCTCCACCCTCCGGTTGAGCAACGGTGTCAATCGCGTGCGAACTACACTGGATAGTCGTCAGATGATCTTTTTTACTGGACACGATCACCGACTGATCCAATATGCCATTATGCAGCCCTAGATAACCATTCTCAGTGGCTCTCACCAGAAAGATCGTCTCGAGCGGCGTATGTGATATCGAATTTACGCGTTCGAGGGCCCGCGCGTAGGCTATCGTCACCGCCGCCGAGGAGCTTAGACCTCCGATCGGCATGGCTCCATGAACAACCGCGTCAAAGCCTCGCTGCGCAGAGGGATGACTCCCAAGAATAGCCTTCGCCACTCCTCGCGCGTAATTTGCCCAGTCTCCACTCACCTTCTCTGGAATATCGCAGAGGTCAAACTGTCGCTCCTCGTGAAAGGTATCACTATAGAGCCGCACCAACGAGTCCTCGCGCCTCCGACCAAGCAAGGTAACGGAGCGGTCGATCGTAAGGCCAGTAACTGTACCACCCTGGTGATCGCTATGTGCCCCTAATGGACAGATACGCAGTGGAACCGTTACTAAGAAAGAGCCACTGGCACCACATCCAAAAACTTTTTGAAACGACTGTTCTACGAGGGAGGCCGTCGCTCTTGACTCCTGAGGCTCATACAGAGGTATCTTCATGATTCCTTAGCTCCCGCCACGGCTCGAGTCCCTGCTCCTGTCCCTATCAAAAGCCACGACACACACCAGGCCACTCCATACGAACCGGCACACACCAAAAATGGCACCGTATAGGACCCCGTGTATTCGAGGAGCAGTCCCGTTGCAGTCGCCATGGCCATCCCACCAAGTGCACCCAACATACCACCAAACCCGACGACCGAGCCGACCATGCGTTGTGGAAACAGATCCGCACATAGGGCGAACAGGTTTGCTGACCATCCCTGATGAGCAGCGGCTGCAACAGAGAGAAGCGCCGCAGCTACCCATACGCTCGGAGCATAGGCCGCAAAACCCACTACCGTTACCAGGACTGCACAAAGCGCCATCATAAAACGGCGGGCCCGAATTGGAGACCATCCTAAAGCTACCAATCGCGCAGAGCCCCAGCCCCCCACAATACTTCCAAAGTCAGCCATGAGATAGACACAAACAAGCGGTGCCGCTAACCCCGACAACTCCACTCCGAAGCGAGTTCCAAAATACTTCGGTGCCCAGTAGAGGTAGAACCACCAAATGGGATCTGTCATCAACTTGGCGATCCCAAAGGCCCAGGCGCGCCGATCTCTGATCAGCGCTAGCTTCGTGGAGTCAGCATCCGTTGTATTTTCTGTCACGCTTCGAGCCGGACGAAGTAGTGGCAACGCACACACAACCCATAACAAGCCTAACAATCCTGAAGCGACGAATGTCATCCTCCACCCGACGAGCTCGACTAGCACGGGAACTGCGAGAGGAGTGACGATCGCTCCGATGTTTGAACCAGAGTTGAAGATTCCGACGGCGAATGCCCGCTCTCGAGCAGGAAACACCTCTGAGACCATCTTCACCGAGGCAGGGAAATTACCAGCTTCAGCAACTCCCAGCCCAAACCGAGCCACCGCGAAGTGCATCGCACTCGAAGCCAGTCCATGCGCCATCGAGGCGATACTCCATACCGAAACTGCGATGAGGAGACCAAGGCGAGAGCCAATGCGATCAATAATTCTTCCAAAGATAAGCAAGCCCAAGGCATAAGCAGCTTGAAAGGCTGTGACGATTAATCCATAACTTGCTTCGCTCCAACCAAGTTCTCTCTGCAGCGTAGGAGCGAGGATTCCGAGTATCTGACGATCGATGTAATTGATCGTTGTAGCAAAGAAAAGAAAGGCGCACAGAAACCACCGATGCCGACCACCGGCCTTCTCTCCACATTGCGTCTGGGCTTCCTGTCGACACGCCATACCCCCGGAATCGTACCTGAAGAGCGCCTCGCTGATAAGTCAGCATTATTACTCGCTCCGGAGTCCTATAACCGCTAGGGATTAGTCTACACTAGCCCCTCCGGTCTGCGTGGTCGATTATTCATCCGTTTACGTTCATGACGAGCTCCTCTACCCCCACCGCGCTCAACCAGGGCATCCAGCTGTCGCCGAGCGGCATCACATGAATCTCGCATGGAGACATACACATCCTCATGCGCATGATTCTTCTCCGGGTCATGACTCACCGTAACATCCCCCTCTGAAAGATGCAGACGCAGTGAAACATGAAAGATATTTCCCTGTTGGTGATGGCGATGCTTTCCCTCTATCACCATAGTGCCGCGCATGATTGCCGGATAAGCCCGCCCTAATTTCGTCAAGAGATGCTGCGCTCTTGCCCGCACTGCATCGGAAGGATCCGTAGCGTGAAAAACGACGGTAAATTTACCCGAAAGTTCTGCATCGTCCATTCGCTCCTCCGCTCTCTACATATAAGAGGTTAGGGGCGCTGCACTAAATGCGCCATGAGACCGATCAAGCTGGGAACTACGTAGTGTTCAATCGCCCGCCAGTGGACCCTAGAACTCGTACGAGATCGTTAAACCGAAAGCTCGAGGATCGCCTCGTTGAACATAGCGTTTATTCGGAAAATCAGGCGGTTCATTACCAAAATAAAAACCTCGAATATCGTACCGCTCATTGAAGAGGTTGCGGCTCCATGCCAGAACTTGCCAGCCCCCTCTGCGCCAACCGAGTGATGCGTTAAACAAGCTGTATGGAGAGCTCTTTTGGTCGTTACTGTCATCGAAATAGAAGGCATCCTTACCGGTGACTTCAAGGCGTGTGTACAGACCACTACCGAAATCAAATCGAGTACCTGCTGAATACTGCCATGCGGGAGCTACTGAAAATGATCTCCCGTGAAGGCTAGAACTCTCTGACGGAACAGCCGTAAAATCCGAGTGCATAAGTGAGCCAGAGGCAAACAACTGCCACCATGCCAGTGCTTGGTAGGTATTCTCAAGCTCCACACCCACACTTTGTCCCTCTGCCCGACTCTCAGTGATGTAGGTATACGAGAGCGGATCTGCTGGATTATCCTGTATGGCGAACTTGAGTTGTTGGTCGCGACGTAGATTCACAAACGTAGCCACGTTCGATTGGAGCCGCTTTTCTAGAAAAACGCCTTTCGTGCCTAGCTCGAAGTTCCATAGATACTCCGGATCATATTGTCGGCGGTCGGTAGGCACCGCCACCCCGGTATTGAATCCACCCCCCTTGTAACCCCGAGAGACAGAAAAATAGCCCCGCGCGCTTTCGGTGAGGTCATGCTGCAATGTCACCTCTCCTCCAAGCATCGAATAGGTAGGAGAGAAATCTCCCTCCTTGGTGTCGTCATAGCGTGCGTTACGTTGTTCAAAACGTAGTCCTTGGACAAGAGAGGTATCATTGCCTAGTGGAGCCTCTACTTCCCCGAACCAAGCGCCTGTGCGCGCGAGATAGTCACTATTAACAAGGTCGTAAGCTTCATTGCTCGCGTACTGCGTGATCATTGACCCTTCGCTCAGTCGCTGGCCAAATATGCCGCTCAACCAACGCCACGATTGACCATGTTGATAGGTCACATCGTCGCTTCGCAAACGAAGCTCCTGCCCCAACACACGCCGCGTACGATCTGAATCCGAGAAGTAATCATAC
The DNA here is from genome assembly GCA_900299055.1 of Pseudomonadota bacterium. Taxonomy (GTDB): domain Bacteria; phylum Bdellovibrionota_C; class UBA2361; order UBA2361; family OMII01; genus OMII01. The sequence continues at coordinate 12,975 of OMII01000031.1, forward strand.
GGCTCATATGGATGCCAAAAGGGATTATTACCCCAATCTCCATCGTAACTGTAGTCAATCTTGGTCTTCATCACCGTAGAGATAGACTCAAGAAGTATCGAGTCAGACATTCTTGCCGTCACCTTAAACGAAGTAGCTCGGGTATCGGTCGCATCTTGTCCGGGACGATCCGATTGTGTCGTGAACGAGTTATCGATCGCAAAGGCGTCGTAGCCGTTATTATTATCCACTTGCCACAACGACCAATCAAACAAGAGATCCGCTGATGGCCTGTAGCGTGTCTTCAACCGCACAACGGATTCATCTCGCTTATTGGTGTCGTCTTTGCTCAGATACACATTATCTCTGAATCCATCGCTACGCGACCTGTAGGCCGAAAAGCGGAGCTGAAGCTTGCCGTCGCTCCCTGGGACAGCCCCCCCCACTGCCATTCCGCCAGCACCCAAATCATCATTTCCAGCCATCAGCTGAAGTCGTCCGGTGGTAAACTCTGTTGGATCATGAGAACGCACATTAATTGCGCCCGCGAGCGCGCTTGAACCGAATCGGATTCCTTGCGGCCCACGGAGCACCTCAACCTGCTCGATATCAAACATCGGCGCTACGAGCCCCAATCCGCTGAAATCAATATCGTCGATAATCGTTGCTACCGATGGATTCGGCGCTCCCGAATACTGCTCAAGCTCGCCAACTCCACGGATCAAAAAGAAGCGCGGTCGAGAAGTACCTGCCGACCACGTCACATTCGGCAGCGATTCAATTTCGTATTGGAAATTATTCTCTCCTTTCTCAAAAAGCCGCTGCTCGGTCACAACAGTCGTGCTTTGTGGTACTTCCGTAAGGCGCTGCTGAAACGCAGTTCCGTAAATGAAAAGATCCGTCGGAGAGTTCTGTTCGGTCGACCGGTTAGTCTCTTGTGCTATTGCGGAAGGCAACAAGTTCAAGAGCAGCAGGCAGCACACAAGGCCCACCGTCGAGCGATCGGTCAATTGTCTGAAGTGCCGTTGATATAGGCCCGCTCTTATCAGCGCTGGCCGAGAATATATTCGAATCATTGTTCCTCTCCCTACGACGGTACTAGCCGTATCAGGTTCTAAGGGTCTTGCTCAGATGAGCATCTCAGGTTCTTTCGAACCTCCCCTGGGTGCACGCGTGATGTAATACGAAAAACGCTCTTCGTAAAGAGGGTTCGGCCACTACTCGCCGAAAATCAAGGACTCAAGTGAGCTAATGTCGCGTATCCAGCCGATTACGATCAAGGTCGATCCGGCGGCGATAACAGTCTCCCCCGATGGATTAACCTCAAGCGCGCCATCGGGCGACACCACTCCCGCAATACCCACATTGGTAGTCTGTCGCAGCGAGAGATCTTTGAGAGTTTGACCACACACAGGCGACGCCAACGGCACCCGAATTTCTTCGATCTTCCACCCACCGTCACCACTTCCAAGGTTCTCAAAAAAGTCTGTTACGTTCGGTCTCAATAGACCGTCCGCGAGCTTCCGCGCTGCAAGGCGATGTGTCGATATGAGTCGATCTACCCCCGCTCTCTTTAATCGCTTCTCTCCTACTTCATCCTCTGCTCGACTGACGATATATAGCGCTGGATTAATTTCTCTCGCTGTCAGAATCACGTAGAGGTTATCGGAGTCCCTCGGTAAGAGAGTTATCAGGCGAGCTGCCTTTGGCAATCCAGCCGCGAGTAGCGATTCATCAAGTGTGGCGTCGCCACGAATCACCAAAAATCCATGGTCCTCGGCGTCCTTAGCCCGAGATTCATTACTTTCTATAATCACAAGCTCTTGCCCGTTTTTGCGAAGCTCGTGCGCTGCAATGCGGCCGAGTCGACTGAATCCACAAAAAACCGTGTGCCCTTGGAGTTTAGGTATTCTTTCCATAATTCTGCGCCTTCCATCTACCAAGCGTGTGAACTGCCCCTCTACGATCGATTGCCACGCCGCCCCTAGGATTACAGTACCCAAACCGACACCGCCAAAGATCAGCAGGATGGTGAACGCCCATCCAGCTGTTGTAAGGGGATGAGTCTCTCCGTAGCCGATCGTGGCCAGCGTAATGACGGTCATGTAAAAGGCGTCAAAGGCACCCCATCCCTCGATCAGCATATATCCTGCGGTACCGAACGCGAGGATACCGAAGAGAATACCACCATAGAGCGCCGCTCTAATTCGGCGTTGTATAACCATGAAAGGCCGCGGCGTTGCTGGAGGACGTTCAAGGGGAGACATGGTTATTCTCTGTTTTTCCGCGAGACATCGGACGCTCCGAACTCATGATTGACTCGGTCATCGAATCAAAGCGAGCCAGGACCGCTTCCCAGCTATATGCTCGCTCAACATAGGAAGCACCCCTCGCCGCAAAATTTGCTCGTGCCGCAGGATTATCCCACATATACCGAAGCACACCCGCCAGGTCTGTTGGAGATGAGAAATAGAGCCCACCCCCCGACTCAATCACGTGATGGCGAGTGACCGCACACTCTCCATGAACCACTACAGGTGTCCCTTCTAGCCAAGCTTCCATCAAAACTATCGAAAACGACTCATTCGTTGAGGGCTGGCAGAGACATAAGCTTTCAGCAATTAGTCGACGCTTTTGCGTCTCAGTAACGTGTGGCAGGTCGATGATATCGTCGCGTTCGAGGGCGTCAGTGCGATGTAAATCTGAAAAGCTCCCCCCTCCAAGCACAGCTAGCTTGATCTCATGAGGAATCAGCCCATCTCGTTTGGCCTGCATGAAATAGTCGATGAGTACGTGAACATTTTTCCCCATCTCTTTTCGACCGAGGTATAGAATATACGGTGCACGACCGAGTCGCTCGCTTCTCGAAGCATCCTCACCGTCGCCTGAACTTCGCGGAAGCGGTCGAGCAAAGCCCATGCCTACGACGCCTCCCGGTATTTCACCGTACAGAGACCGCGCCAACTGCATCTCAGGCTCAGCGTTGAACAGACAGCCCCTAACCTCTCTAAACATCGAGGCAATAACATCTACGTATGCGTAAGCCTCATTGTGCAGACACGGGATCAAGACACTTTTATCTGGGTGAATCATTGAACCCCAAAATGTTGACCCGAATAGATATGGCCCAAAGAAGAATACATCGAATGCATCACGACTCTTTTTTATGTGACGGTACATCGAGTCTGAGTTAACACTTTCTTGCATCCACAAAAGCTGCCGGTCGACATCGACAGCCTTCCCTTCGTGAATCGCTAGCTGTATCGGGACCCACGTATCGAGATCTCGCTCATTTACTTTGAAGCGCGTCACCTTGATACCATCGATGGTGAGCTCACCTTCAGGAAATTCATTACGCCATGTCCGATTATCTTTGGCGCAGGTAGCTAGTAATTCCACGGAATCTCCACGTTTAGCGAGATTTCGGGCAAGCTCGCCCATCAGCGTCTCCGCTCCGCCAGCGATCCCCTCGAAATACCGGGGTACAACGAAACAATAACGACGCGACTTCATACTGGAGAGGCCCTGAAGAGAACTAGTTTGAACTAGAAATAGCACAGAGAGAATCTACTAAAACCCCCAAAAGAACAAGTGTTACAGAGGGTTAAGCCCCAATATTCTCTTCAGGTCACATACCGATACCAACCAACCATAACCTACTTAGATCGTCGACAGTTACGCCGACGGTTTCATCACTTTCGTGTAGTAAAACTAAGGATGGGTATGACAACTGTTCCTCAACCACTTTTGCTGACCGTTAAAGAGGTAGCTAAGCTACTTCGGATTCATCGCCCGAAGGTCTACGACCTGATCAAAGCGGGCACCATCGAGGGCTTTAAGCTCGGCTCCGATTGGCGAGTAAAGCGTGAATCGATTGAGAAGCTCATCGGAGAAATCCCAGAGGACTTCTTCTCGAGCTCCAAGTCGCACTTAAAAAAGTTGGCTGCTAACTCAGCTGACCATGTGAAGCTAGCATCTTAATTGTTACCTTCACGGCAACTCTCGCGCGAGCCTCGCAAACTCGGCGATTCCTAGTTGCTCAGCGCGAATATCTGGAGAGATGGACGCGGCGCTCAACGCCGCGTTCACGCGTTCTTTGTTCCATCGACCCGTTGATACTAAGCTATTGACCACCTTCTTTCTCCGTTGAGCGAAGGCGGATCGAACAACAACCTCAAAATGAGCCTGATCTGGGACCTCCACTCGTGGAGCCTGCAGGAACGTAAGCTTCATCACCCGGGATTCTACCGCAGTGGGAGGATGAAAAGAGTCTCCTGGAACAATTGGCCCAAGTTCTATGTCGGCGTACATCTGCACCGCGACCGACAAACTCCCATACTGGCGCCCACCGGGTGCTGCGGCAACTCGCTCAGCGAACTCTCGCTGCACCATGAGCACTGCGTGTTGAACCGCCACACGATTCTTGAGTAAGTGGAAGACGATATCCGTGGAAAACACGTAGGGTATATTGCCAAAAACGAAGAGCTTTTGACCTAACGAGGAGAAGTCAACTTGCCGTACATCTTGATTTACAATCTGCGCTTGTGGATACGTAGCTTTCAGATGCGCACAGAAGTTTGGTTCGATTTCGATAAGAGTAAGTCGACCCAGACCAACCAACTTCGCGGTCAGCGCGCCCATCCCTGGGCCTATCTCTACAATATCCGTACCGGCCGGAGGCTCCGCAAACTCAACAATAGAGTCTATGATCTCCGGACGAATAAGAAAATTCTGCCCGCGCTCTTTCGAGGGTCGCACGTCTAGCTCCCGCAGAGTGTCCTTGGCGCGTCGGGGTGGCTTATCTCGCTTCATTATGCACTCCGTAGAAATCTTGCAGGCTCTCAACTGGCCAACGACTGAATATATCAGGGCGTGGGGCTCGTACTCCCGCCCTCATGTATCTCCCAGCAACGTACGCAATCATCGCCCCGTTATCCACGCAATGCTGCATTGGGGGGAACACAACTCGCGGCAGCTCAGCGGAAAGCCTTCGTCGCAATTCCTGATTTGCGGAAACTCCTCCGCACACCACCAGGGGCAGCGCTCTACCCAGAACTTCGCGGCGGGTTTTGTGGACTAGCGTGTCCACGATGGCATCTTGGATTGCCCACGAGAGCGCTCCGAGAGCTGCTGGATTTGACGATAGCTCCTGCGCACACTTACGGACCAGCATAAGCACTGCAGTTTTGAGGCCAGAAAAGCTGAAATCACTCATCTCGCGCGCCACTCGAGGTAGCGTATAGAGCTTTGTCGGACCAGCAGTATCCGCCGCCTCCGCTAGCTTTGCTCCCCCCGGATATCCCAAGTTAAGTAAGTTCGCCGACTTGTCAAAGGCTTCTCCCGCAGCGTCATCTCTTGTACGGCACAAACACGTGTACGAGCCTAATCCTTCCACGAGTTGTAATTCAGTATGCCCTCCTGACACTACCAAGGCCAGGTACGGGGGCTTGAGCGTGGGATCGTGGAGCTCTCCACTTAAAATATGGCCTTCTACGTGATTAACGGGAAGCAGAGGCAGCCCTGAAGACTTCTGCAATCCCTGGGCGAATGTCACCCCGATTAGCAAACATCCCTTGAGGCCCGGTCCACACGTCACTCCAATTCCATCAATATCACGCAACCCCAGCCCGGTTGCGGCGCAGAGCTCATCGAACAGCAGCGGCAAATTACGCAGATGCTCCCGCGACGCTAGTTCAGGAACCACACCCCCGTACTGCTCATGCAGTGCGACCTGTGAAGCTAGCACTTCCCCGACAACAACGGCTTTTCTCGGGTCGGAAAAATCAAGAATAGCTAGCCCTGTCTCGTCGCAACTCGACTCGATCCCAAGTATCTTCATCGTGTCCCCTAGTTAATCGCCGGAACCGAGCGAAGATATGCAACCACAGCATCTATGTGTGACTCTGGAGCGCGCTGATAAAATCTCACCGGACAGAATCTTGAGTCGACCTCTCTTCCCTGCGGAGTCTGCCCGGTCGTGAGAAATCTCTTGATGCCCGCCTCGCTCCATTCACCGATTCCTGCCGATTTTGAGCTGGTTATATTCGGGGCGATTCGAGACTCTCCATCGAATGAAACTTCACGTCCTCCTGCGAGGTATTCCTCAGAGGTCAAGAGAGTCTCTGGTTTCGTGTGACAACTTCCGCAGCGCGCAACCGTATCAGTTAGGTATTGTCCATACTCAGTCTTGAAACTTGGAGATATAGCCGGAATAAGCCCCTTGACCTCTAGTCGAGTATCAAAAAAACCTGTCACGTTCCGATCGATAAATGACAGACGTCGAGGCTCAACCACGTGCTCTACCTTCGGCAGACTTCGCACATAATATGTTATGGCAGCGATATCAGAGTCTGCGATCCACTCGAAGCCTTTGTGAAAGTCAGCGCCTATTGTTGACTCATCCGGCCTCATGTTTGCGCGCAGCAGTTTTCGAAGATCTGCCTCACTCCACTCACCGATACCTGACGCGGCTAAGGTTATATTCGGAGCTCGAACATCGCCGTACTTGTCGCGCATCAAACGCCCCCCACTCAAGGCGCTACTCGTTCGCCCGTCAAGGCTATGGCAAAATCCGCACGCTCCGAACCCGTCTACCAATTGTTGTCCAGACTGGGCTGCTATCGAATCATTACTCACCGGCGGCGGCGGCAAGAGAGGATCTGGCGCTATGCATCCAAGTGCCACAAAAAACACTAAGAAACCCCAAACAGGTGTCATCGGCCAGAGGCGTATGAGTCTAGAAGCTCGATTCATAAACGCAACCTACACCGTCAAAAGGGTTTCGGGAAGGGTACGGTCGAGAGCCGTTCTGAAACCTAATCACGACTTGCGGCGTGCTTCGGATATTCGTCGAGCAGATACTCCGTGAAAACCTTCCCCAGCGCCGAGTACCCCTTTGAGGTTGGATGAATATTATCAGGCGAAAGAAGCCTCTTGCTCACCTTATCAAACCGGAGGTCCGCTGGGTGACTCTCTGAGTGCGAGTCGAGAATGAGCTGGTCAAGCTCCTTGACCCAAGGACCTTGCGAACCTCGATTCGGGTACATTAAAACAGATATGACAACCAGGGGACTTAGCCCCTTCTGCTCCTTTACCTTGCTTTCCACGAGGGAACGAGCTTTTTTGATATTACGCAGAGTCGCTGAAGGGAGCCCCATCAACCAACGATCGTTTCTCCCGACGTCAAAGACCACCAGATCGGCCGAAAGAAGGTCTTGAGCAAAAGTATCTGTCGATGCTTTGAAGGACTTCTGCAGCTTCTGCAGCAGAGGGACTGTACGGAGCCCCGGTATACCTTGATTGACGATGCTTGCCTGCGGGAATTTAGTCTGGGTGCGCAGCACATATCCACCCTTGCCGTCATTTTTCGAGTCCCCCACCCCAAAAACGAGGCTATCACCAATTACTACAACGATTGCTGCACCGTCGCAGTTCAGATCAGGCAATCCTCCAACGTCGGGGCACGCACGTGACTCGCGAGCGATCGCCAAACAGACACAGAGGACTGAAAACAATTGGGTGATTTTGCTCATAGCAGCGTAACCTCGTCCACGAACTTCCGTGGGACGCTATCAGAGACAAGGCTGCCAGATCAAACCCCCTCCATCAAATGACACAGGAGATATCAAGTGGTTAGCGAATAGGCTCTTCACCTCCACGCAGTACGCCTCAGAATTAGGTCGACCCATCTGCCTGTCGAGTAATCGTGGGACAGGCGAACCTCTACGGGTTCATGTCGCAATTCGAATACCTCCGGGGACCTTCTCCAGCAAATGTTTCCTCGGTAGCAACCTCGAGACCCTAGTCACCCGAAGAGAGCGCGATGTCGAGGTCATCGTGGTGGTTCTGAACTTTCTGCTCATCAAAGAATCGGGTCAAACGTCGGCGCAACATCAACCGGGACCGATGAAGCCGTGATTTGACGGCCGGTACAGTCAGGTCGAGAATCTTGCTTACCTCACGGCTCGTTAATCCATCTACATCACGTAGGATAAAAACAGGGCGATAATCATCAGGCAACTTACGTATCGCCACCTCAAGCGCCTCTAGCATCTGATTTCTGATGCTTTGAGAATCAACAAACGCACTCTCTGGGCTCTTCAGCGCGGCGACTGTCTGTGATTGTTGGACGATATCCTCGAGCGACACACTCAGGTCTTGCTTGCGTTTCCGCAGCTTCATGAAGGCGGCATTTACCGTTACACGGTATAGCCAACTAGAGAATGAAGACTTGCCTTCAAATCCCGCTATTTTTCGGTGCACTGTCACGAAAACGTCTTGAAGAACTTCTTCTGCGTCCTCTGTATTCCGTGTGAGGCGAGAAGCCAGACTAAACACCTTACTACTGTATCTTGTGAGCAATTCCTCAAAACTACCCTGCTCTCCCTTGCGGAACTCCTCGATCAGGTCGAGGTCACTCTTCCTCTTGGTTGCCATACAAAAAACCTCTCAACAGTCTTTTCAACATCCCCGACTCTGCACATCCCTTACGAGTCAGGTCCCCCCGTGAACTTCTGCCCTACGACGGATCTATGCGAAAAGCTTGCCACGATGCAGAGGAGATAAAATGCGATGCTCAAAAAAACGCGCATTCGTGAAATCAAGCCTTTAGCGCCTGCATAAGGTTTGCGATGGTCAAGTTTCGGTCACCCCCGTCAGCCTTCCGGTCAGTCGATGTCAAAAAAAAGGCATTTCTTTCCCGCCGTCCTCGGCAGAAACGACCCCCTAGGAGAGAGGTTTTGCGCCTGCCAACACAGTGCTACCATTGTGCCTAAGCTACTGAAGCAAGGGGGCTCCACTATGTCATCAGATAACGAAAACTCCAGGGATGGCTCGTTCACAGTCGTCGACAAACGACGCTTTGACACTTCTGGCCAGCCAAAAACCGAGGACGGAGCGCCGTCGCACTCTCAAGGCGATTCAGGGGCTCAATTTACCCATCGCGATGCGCCCGGCACTACGACTGAAGAGCCAGTAGCGTTCAACTCGTTCATCATGTCTCTTGCCACTCAAGCGCTGGTGCAAATGGGTGAGATGCCAGCGCCAAACGGCATGGATATCC
>OMII01000032.1 GCA_900299055.1 Pseudomonadota bacterium
AGGAAAACAGGGATGTGCTTTAATCAGCTAAGGTGAGATTTTTCACCGCGCGGTCTCTGAGAGGATGAGGTAGGGATGAGGTAGGAGTTTTCTAGAACTTCTAGCTGAAAGTTTCATTCATCGGCGCACGGAGATGGAGTAGCAGGTGCTCGACTCCCAACTGCCATCAGCTTACACCGCTTGTGTTGCCGCTGAGTGAGGCGCTGACGACCTCGGCGTTTGTGTGGCCACCTGCTGCGCAGCGCCCGCAGTAGCTAGTACGCTTTGTACCTGCTCAACACGGGCCATGAGTTGGTCCTTTATTTTTTCTGGGTGCCGAACACCGCGGATGACGATCTCTGAGGTCGGGCGAGAGTTATCGCTTCCGACATGGATATCTCCGACCTTCAAGATGCGGCCAAGGATGCTCTGCTCGATCTCAACTCCACGCACGTGGTGATACAGCAATCGGCTTGTGCGTAGGTTTGTTCCAAGGAGGCCAGAGTACCGAGAGACGTACGAGTCACAAAAGCAGAGTCGATGATTGAAGCAACGCCACACCACACAAAGTAGTAGTGCAACACCGACCAATCCAGGCGCCATCGCAACTGCGAGCACGACGTCACTGTTCTCCATCCAGATTCCCTGAACACGAAAGTAGAATGCTGTGGCGAGAAGAATGGCGCCCCCAAAAAGAGCTGGAAGCTGCGAGAGGGGCGATGGATTAAAAGCGATCTGGTCGAAATTGCAATCAGGTATCATCTCTTCCATAGGATTCCACAAAAAGGCTTCGTTTCCGGTGCACGAGAAATGATGCCCGGTATCACACGGCTAATCAAATGTCTGCTGTTTTCAGTTGGTTGTCTTGCGGGATCTGTGCACACTGGTACTAACGAGTTTGGATTATTTGATGGGCCTTTGTCAGAGCGTCGTCAGCTGACTCCCACTACTTGCGAAGCGCACCTCCAAGCGCAGCTATAGTGACCGTAAAAAAATCATCAGCTCTTCTCTCTCATTCGCTGACAAGCGCATAAATGCTTCTCGAGAGGCTTCTGCTTCTCCGCCGTGCCACAGCACCGCCTCTTCTAGAGTTCTAGCTCTTCCATCATGCAGATAGGTCACCTCGGCACCTGCCAACACGAGCGAAGATAGCCCGATGCCCCACAGTGGTGTAGTTCGCCATTCTTGAGATTCGGCAACAAAATCGGGGCGCCCATCAGCGAGACCCTCACCCATATCGTGTAGCAAGAGATCAGTAAAAGGATGAATTGTTTGGTAGGAGAGTTCCGCGATCGAGTGCTGCCCTGTGATAATTGTTGATACGTGACATTGAGCACAACCGATTGTGTTGAATGTTCTCTGGCCGGACTGCACCACTGCGTCATCTTGGCTGCGAGCCTTCGGAACCGCTAATGTTTGAGCATAAAAGACAGTGAGACCGAGAACTCGTTGCGAAATATCTGGCGGGCGGTCTCCTTCTGGAAAGACCGGATTCGTAACTCCCATGTCGGTCGAATAGGCAGTGGCGACCTGCTGTAGCAGCGACGGTGATGAGGCTTTAAAGCCGAACTTTCCGACTGTCGCTGCACGCTCTTGCTTGTTCCAAACCAAATTGACTCGCCCAGAGATGCCATTAAAATCAGCATCGGCCGGATCAGCCATGGATAGGATAGTTGTTGCATCAATTGCCTCAAGGAGCCCCGCACCAAAGACAGGCGGTGGCCGCCTGAGTGAGAACATAGTGCCTGTCGGAAGCTTCGCACTCGCTCCCTGCAGCTGAACAATCGGTTTTCGGAGCTCAAAGGAAGTGCCGTCATAGTAAGTCCCGTGGGAGAGCTCCCATAAGAGCGCAAGCCTGCCATCAGCCTTCACAGGCGAGAGTCCGTGGTCGCGTATTTGAAGACCAACTCCCCTTACTGGAATAGGAGCTCCTGTGTGAGCAGGGCGGCCAAAGAGTGTACTCACTTTGACGACCGACTGGCTCGCTCGTCTGCCAAATGAGACGAGCCCCCTTCCGTTTCCGAAATGACACGAAGCGCACGACACATTGTTAAACTTTGGTCCCAGGGTGCGCCGGCCATTAAGCCGAACGTGCGCAAAGTTACGATGAAATCCACGTTCTCCGAGATCATGTCGCAGGGCAGATCGGGGGTTCGATAAATTTGCCAGTGGTTTGCCAAATGCTCCAGACGATGCGTCATCTACGGATGCATCGCCCCCCTCAAGCGTGATGTCTTCAGCGTTCGCTACTCTCCACCGAGTGCTCAGGCTGATAGCCACGAGCAGCCATGCGTACACTAGGCTTAGCCGTGCGGCGCGTATTCTCATGTCTGAAACCTTTTCATCACTGAATAGTTTGACTCGAGACACAGCTTACAAGCTTCCCTGATGGTCGAAGCACGACGTGTGAGCTTTTTGTTTGAGGGTTTATAAGGGTGACAGCCTCTCCGCTTTGAACACCGATCTCCCAGCCGCGGTCTTGGAAATAATCCCCCACAAAAACTCCGTCTCTGCCCGGCACTGTAGCCGTATAAACTTCACGACCTGAAAGGTCTTTCACTATGAGTCGCGTCTGGCCTCTTCTGAACGTAAAGAAAACTAGATGATCGGGCGCACCCCTACCCTGCTTTAGTGGAAGAGGCCCACGCGCTCCGCTTGGAAGCGCTCCAACTGAGAAGGCTTGTGGCGTGTCCGTGAATGGCCGCAATCGCAACACACGTGCGTTTCTCGGACTGCGCCGCAGCACTGCCAGATAGTCTGCATATCCATCAGGGCTAAAAAAGAAATTGGTATCTCTGAATGGCGCCCCGAGAGCCTTGTACAATCGCTCTTTTCCTAAGTTGTTTCCGTTATAAGAACTCAGAAAATAGTTAACTCGGAGACCCAGCATACCTGTAGTTTTCTTCAAGATGAGAGAATCGGTGATTCCATTTCCGTCATATTCGCCTCCAAGAATAATGATATCTCCAGGGCGGCCTAAACTCTTTGAGATGGCGAGCTCCCCCAGATAATCCACAGATTTTAGCGTCCATGTAGCGCGGTCTAGACGGTTCGGCCCAACCGGCTCCACGATCGCAGGCACCGCCTGGTCCGATGTAACCCAATTTCCAGGAATAGGCTTGGACGAAGGATTACCAAGATCGTGCGCAACAATTCGAGTGCGGCCGGAGCGGGGATCGAAGGCACTCCAGTCATACGTGCCCTTATCCGTAAGATTAAGGACGAGCAGCTCAGACAGGCCATCTCCGTCAAAATCACAGACCTGCGCGGCGTGAGACGCTGTCGCGCCGATCGCAGTCATAAAAAACAGTGCTGTTAAAATGGAAGTGCAAAACCTATTCACGTGCGCCACTCTCCTGACAAAAACCTGTAGGCGGTGAGAACCACCTTCTTTCTAGCCTACGGATTGCGACGAGGAGCACAACGAGCGCACGTTATTATTCGGGCACAAAAAGTTGCCAGACGCTCTCGCGTAAGAGCATCACCGTCTACTGTGTTACGATTTCTTGTCTTACCAAAAATGGTGCGCACAGACGATTGTAGCGGCACCAATCTAGTCGCTTGATTTAGCGGGCTTCACGTAGTGCTAATACTACTCCGAGTGCAACTATCGCCGTATGAAAAAGTGAGAACCACATCCCTTCAAAATTTCCAGTCTCGAGCGCTGCGAGAGAAAGACGATACGCCACTGCGACAAACACAACAGCCGCGATAATCACTATCTGCCGAAACGAATAGGGGAGCTCGGTTGTCTGCATAAGGTTCACTAACAAGCCCTCTCGACGGGTGCGGGCACTCGATCTAACACACGTGTGGAATTAGCGCTCAATAAAAACGGCGATCGATGTGACCGCCGCTTTAATTTCTTCAAATGTACTACGCGCGAGTACTAACGAAGCAAGCTCAATCGCTCTTGAATCGCGTCAGGGTTACCCTCGTACTGCTTTAGGCTCTCTTGAAGCGAAATCGGATCGAGATCGAGGTGTAGCGCAACCCACGCGAAGCTAAACGGGCGCTTCGGAGTGAGCTTTCCAAAAAGCCACTGACGAGCACTGCGAACTACATGACGCTCGCAATGAGCTGTTCCAAACGCGTCGCATATCGCTCGAGCGAGAACTGCCGCCAAAAGATTGCGCTCCGGCTTTACGGGGGAGGATGCTTCGGTCTCATCTTCGGGCAAGAACTTGTTCGCTGAATTACTCATACGATCAGTAAACTCCTGGTATTACTATTGATTAGAAACTGAAACGAAAGGCGTTGAGGAACAAACTAACGTTGACTGTTCAACGATGTGGTCTGTTTTTAGGAAAGTCGATTGTGAGAGCAAGGACGACACTCGCGAGCCAGTTAGGGACCTGAAACCTTCAACGCCAAACATGAACCGATGGGCCTCTTGTGGTTACAGAGCTAAAACCGGCGCAGCTAAGTTGCTGGATTGTCGTTTCACCTTTACAGTGGCACCACATCCGGCATCTTTCGCAAGTAGCTGGGCTCGCTCACAAATCTTGACGTTGGAAGGTACATGGGTTGAGAAGTGGCGTCAATAGTATTTTTAAGTAACTTAAAGCAACGCCGTTTTAATTAGGCCATATTTTCAAGGAACTACCGCTCTCGGCGACCAATCCAATACGCCCCTCAGCTCAAGGCTCACGTTTGACATTTCCGGTATCGGACGGTAGCATCCCCGCCTCTTTAGTTTGAGGAGTTTTCATGAATTCGGCAGTTGGAAAGAAGAAGCTTTTTATCAGCAACCTCGATTTTGAAGTAACGAGCGAGCAGTTGCGTGAGCTGTTTGAGGAGCTTGGCCCGTGTATCAGCGTCGTTGTTGCGTCAGACCGCGAGACGAAGCGCTCAAAGGGATTCGCGTTCGTAGAGATGGAGCGCGAAGAGGATGCCAAGTCGGCTATTGAGACTCTCAACAACAAACAAGTAAATGGACGCCCGATGAAGGTGTGCGAGGATCGCGGCAAGAACGCCGGACCCGCAGGTTCGGGTGATGCTCCAGAGGGTGGTCGACGGTTCGAGCCGCTTCCTTCGATCCAGCGTATGCAGCTTTTCAAGCGTCGTAAGAAGCTTGACCCCTTCACTGAAGATCCAACAAAGACCATCGACTACAAGGATGTTGCGATGCTCTCGAAGTTCGTTAGCGAGCGTGGTCGAATCCTCTCGCGTCGTTTGACTGGTCTTACAGCCTACAACCAGAGAAAGGTTTCAAAGGCGATCAAGCGCGCTCAGAGCCTCGGTTTGATGGCTTACACTTCGATTCAGAGCAACAAGTAGTACCTGCTGCTAGTGCAATGAAGCGATGAGCCGGCCCTCAAGGTCGGCTTTTTTTATGCTTACTCGCGGGCGACTAGTTTGTGCCAGCGCGCTGCATCTATTGATTAACTAGAAGTTGAAGATGGCGTTAATTGCAAGG
>OMII01000033.1 GCA_900299055.1 Pseudomonadota bacterium
ATTTACAACAGTATGAAAACCAAGAAACAAGCAACTGCATCGGGGTCATTTTTGACCAACACGCTGGCACCAGTGCAGCGCCAAACACTTGAATTTTTAAGGAATTTCCTTGCCGAGAAGGGCTACGCCCCTTCCCTCAAAGATATTGCCGACTTCATTGGTGTGAAATCAGCCTCCACTGCCCACTTTCACCTCGAACGTCTCGAGAACAAGGGGTTTATCAGACGCGGTACCGACGGGATGCTCGAGCTTCTCGACCGCGTAACCCCTGAATTGGGTCCAACTGCCGTTCCCCTCGTCGGAGTCATCGCGGCCGGAAGACCAATTGAGGCTGTCGAGCAAGCCACCACCATTGAGATTCCCCCCAGCATGATAGACGGCCGAGGTGAGGTGTACTGCCTCGAGGTCAGCGGAAACTCGATGATCGATGAGCACATCTGCGACCGAGACATCGTCGTTATCAAAAAGCAGGACAATGCGGAGGATGGCCAGATCGTTGTGGCACTCCTTGAGGATGGGGGCGCAACTCTAAAAAGATATCGTCGATTAAAGAGCGGTCAGGTTATGCTTATACCCGCCAATCCCACCATGCAGCCGATGACGGTAGACAAGGTGACGATCCAGGGCAGGCTAATCGGAGTGATCCGAGAGCTACACTAGAAAGCCCTTATCAACGCATAAAATAAATTTACCACGAAGAAAAAGGAGAATGAAATGGAACTGTACGAGCGAGAAAACGAGAGCGGCCTAGTAACTGGAGAGAAAGGCAAGGCACTCTCATCTGCGATATCTCAACTAGAGAAGAAGTACGGCAAGGGGGCGATCATGAATCTCGGCAATTCGATCTCAGAGAAGATCGAGCCGATCTCAACGGGCAGCCTAAGTCTCGACATCGCTCTCGGAATAGGTGGCGTACCAAAGGGTCGTATCTGCGAGATTTACGGCCCGGAATCCTCGGGAAAGACCACACTGGCGCTGAGCACCGCCGCTGAATGCCAGCGCGCTGGCGGAACGGTGGTGTATATCGATGCCGAGCACGCTCTTGATGTGAACTATGCAAAACGTCTCGGTGTAGACACCTCCAAGTTACTTGTGAGCCAGCCAGACTGCGGCGAACAGGCGCTTGAAATATGTGAGGCCCTTGTCAGCTCCGGCTCAGTTGACCTTGTAGTTATCGACTCAGTAGCGGCACTTGTTCCGCGGGCGGAGATAGACGGAGAGATGGAGGACCAGCAGCCGGGATTGCAAGCCCGACTGATGAGCAAGGCGCTCCGTAAGTTAACTGCTATCTCAGCAAAATCGAACACCACGATAGTCTTTATTAACCAGATCCGAATGAAGATCGGCGTAATGTTCGGCAGCCCAGAAACCACATCAGGCGGAAACGCCCTTAAGTTTTATGCCTCAGTGCGCCTTGATGTTCGTCGAATCGGTTCGATCAAGGACCAAAACGATGTAACGGGTAATCGCGTTCGAGTGAAGGTCGTAAAGAACAAGGTAGCGGCTCCATTCCGTGAGGCCGAGTTCGACATCATCTTCAACGAGGGTGTAAGCCTACTCGGAGAGATTATCGATATCGGAGCGGATAAGGGTGTTATCGACAAGGCTGGCGCTTGGTTTAGCTTCCGTGGAGAGAGGATCGGTCAAGGTCGAGAAGGCGCGAAGAACTTCCTTCGTGAGAACCCAGAAATGGCTCGTCAGATTCGCTCACTGATTATGGATTCCGTGGTCGCAGGCACTCCAGAAGAAGAGTCATCGGCAAACGATGATCAAGAGGTGGAGGCACTTGCCCCGGAGAAGGCACCAAAAGGGCGCAAAAAAGTCGCCGCTAACGAGTAACCGGAAGGGGCAGCGTGTGTGCAACGCGCTGCCCTTACTCAAGTAAGACAGAGCTGCGTGGCTCACTTGAGTAAACCCCCTCTGCTGTGGGACTATAGCGAAGTATCTGTGAAAGGCCGTATTCCGGCTCTCTCATATTGACCCTACGGGGGATATGGCAGAGTTGGGACAGGAGCAATCGCCAACTCGACGTATGAGCTGAGCGTTTTGGAGCTAAGTCCTATGTTTCTTCGCGCAACTACCCTTATATACCCCAACCTATACCTCATCTCACTAGGCGGAACCTGTCGCTATGCTGTCGTTACAGATGACGGCTCAATCACCCTCACCGACCCCGGCGCGTCGCTTCACGTACCGGCGCTCGTCGAACGGATTACGGCTCTCGGATTTGATCCGAAAAAAATTACGGGTGTGCTTCTGACACATCTCGACCCCGACCGTGTGTCAGCGCTGGCCTCGCTTCGCCGTATCTCACCTTCGCTTAAAGTGTACGGTACCGCAGCGATGCAACGATCTCTAACGTCTAAGGACTTCTGTCAAAAGCTCTGGCTCGCTGACCAGCAGTATAGCGAGAGGTTCTTCTCGGATCCTACAAAGCCTGAAATCTCGCTCGAGGAGTTCTCGAAAGCTCTTAGTATTGATCGGCCTCTCGTGGAAGCCGATTCAATAGAGCTCGGCGACGATCTAACTATACGCTCCCTTGCGATTCCGGGACACCGCGAACATTCGGTATGCTATATGCTTGTCCCACATGAGTTCGTCATTGCTGATGAGACGCTTGGATACTTTCGAGGTAGCAAATTTTGCGCTCCCGGAGCCGATTATGATCTGGCTAAGGCCCTCGCATCTCTTCTTCGATTTGAGCATATTGAGATCTCCGGCATAGGATTCCCCTATGGCGGGGCAATAACCGGCTCACTCGCCCGCAAGCACCTCACAACGCTTACACAGAATTGCAAAGATATCGTAGCTGAGTACAACCGCGCCGCTGCAGAAGGATTCTCCCGTGAGGAGATCGCTGAACAAATACGAGAAGCCTTCTATACGCCACTCATCGACGACCCGTTCCTCGCTCAGAGCCTGGATGCCTCTTTCTCTCGCCTACTCGAACAACTCGCTGCGGGACTAGCCTTATAGAGCTTTGATAGGAAGCTCACGGCTCCGAAAAAGACCTGTTCAGATACGCAGCGACACCCACACCAGCGCACACCGCTATTACTCGGTTGAGCAGGTAAAACTGGTGACACCTACCAATTCAAGCGCACGTATACCAACGCGTGATCCGATGCGCCCTTCGGCTCGTACACCACGCCGGAGTCGTAGTCCCCATCACTAAATGAAGTACGCCAGGCGTACGGAAGTGTTTCTGCTGGTGCTGTGATCTCGTCTAGCCACGAATATTCTCCACGGTACTCAAATGTACCGGGTCGGCTCTTTAACCCCTCATCGGTGGTGAGCACGCTAAACAGGCGGCGTGGCAATTCGGCTCCCACCTTACACAACGGTACAGCCCTCTTGCTCAATCGACACGATCCCTGCTCCGAAAAGCTAGAGAGAACAAGAGACCCCTCAAGTATCCGCGCTGTCGCCACATCAAAATTACTATTACGATCGCCCATCAAAAACAGCAGTGAGCGCCCAGAGGCGAACGCGTCTTTGTGTCGGATCTCCACGATCCGACGCAACGCCTCGGCCATCTCCATACGGTAGGTCTCCCACTCAAGGCCTGTTGGATCACCATCACCTCCGCGCTTTGACTTGAAATGAAAATTAATCACTGAGATGTTTTTGACAACATCACCATCTCGTGATTTTACCGCCAACTGAATCTCCAACGGGGTACGTGAGAAGATCCTAGGGCGTTGCTTTTTCTGAATCTTTGGTAGTTCGACTCTGGAATATGAAAGAGTATGAACGATCTCTGCGCGATCTGCAGCCACGAGAAACCCGATCGTCATTTTTCCCTCGGCTGGCGGCGCAAGTCGATACTCAAAGAATCGATTCGTCTGCTGACGCAGCTCGTTAACCAATTCCTTCATAGCAGCCTCGGTCTCTGTAGGATTACCACCCACAACCTCTTGCACACCGATTACATCACATTGAGCCGCGATAAATCTCTCAACTAACTCCTGCTTTTTTTGCGCATACATCTTTGGAGTAATTTTTGAATCGCGGCGCTGCATCGCGCTGAGCGTGCCGAACAACTTAAGGTTTTGACTGCAAAGCGTTATGTCTGGCTTACCACGTGGATCTGGCTCCAAGAGTCCCAGCTGCCCAATATGTGTCGAAGCTCGGCGCGCTGGCTTCTTCCCCGCAGCGCCCTTCTCGTCGATTGTCGCCTCAGAGGCGGAGCTGTGTTCTTGCGACTCTTCAGCGATCGTCAATGAGCAGCAAAGTGCCATCGAAGCAACTACCGTCAGCTCAAGCCCCTTCCGGACTGCGGACACTAAACATACCGGGCAGTTCATCGCGCGCATCCTCTCACTCTCCATGAAGCTCTATTAGTTCTTGCTTGGCCTTGAAACATACTCTCTAGTGGAACGAGCGCGTCTCGTGCCGCCTGTATTCGTGATAAGGCCAGACGGCCTATCAGCAATGCATCTACTATATCCTGGTGTTTTTTCAGTGGGACATCCGCCCGGAGCAGCCCCAACCGTTTGAGTGGCTCTGCATACAGATACTCAGCAGTTCGAACGGCTGAGGCCTTGACCTCATCGCGTGGGAGTTGTTTACCAACCAAGCCCATGATCTCGAAGTGCACCGATCGAGTGGCCACTCGACCCGGCACAGTGACCCGCCGAGCCCTCGCGACCGACTCGAAGATCGTACGAACTTGCTCCACTTTCAGGGCGTTGTGCGGATCTTTCATCGTGGTAGGGGCCTCACACACCAAAACATCATCGCTTCCAAGATTTAATCGTTCCAGCACCGTTTCAACGTTCGACTGGACGCCTCGCAAGCGCTCCGCCATCGGAACCGACGGGGGCGCGCTTTTAATCTTTCCTACCGAGGTAATCTCCCCATCCCCGACCCGAAACAAAACCCAGCCACTGCACGTTAAACTAGGGTCAACAGCAAGCAAGTAGCGGTATTCGTTCATATCAGGAGAATACCCAGAACACCGCAAGCTCGCTATCCTCACAATGTGCTGCCCTGGCAACCGAAGCCCTCATAGGCACCCGGACTCCGTCGCCAGATACGAACTCGACGCTGGATATACCCCGCCTAACCCATCGATATCGTGAGACCAAACTGCTGTTTATACGATTCTGGTCGAGTAGACACAGGATCTGGTCGCTGGTATAACGGCCCCTCGGGCTGGGTGTATCTCGAGATACAGATGCGGGTGACACGATAGTCACCGACCGGTAATAAAGCCCCCTCCTCTCCGAGGATGGGTACCCAAGTCCTTACAATACGAGGGCGTTGAGCGAATGGATCAAGAACTCCTTACTGACTTATACCGAAAGATGCTGCGCATCAGACGTTTTGAGGAAGAGGCGGCTCGTCTCTACACTGAAAAGAAGATCGGCGGCTTCCTCCACCTATACATCGGACAGGAAGCGGTGGCGGTAGGCGCGCTATCAGTTCTACAAGACAATGATTACGTCATGACGGCGTACCGGTGCCACGGTCACTACTTGGCCCGCGGTGGAAACTCCCGAGCAGGAATGGCTGAGCTACTCGGCAAGGAGACTGGGTGCGCCAAGGGGCGTGGCGGGTCGATGCACTTCTACGACATCCCACGCCGATTCATGGGCGGATGGGGAATCATCGGCGCTCAGATCCCGGTCGCTGCTGGATTGGCTTTTGCCGAAAAGTATATGGGGAGCGATGGTATCGCGATCTGCCTTCTCGGAGATGGAGCGATCAACATCGGAGCATTCCATGAAGGACTCGCGCTGGCGGCGTTGTGGAAAATCCCTGTCGTGTACGTAATTGAAAACAATCAATTCGCGATGGGAACCCCGCTTGAGAAAACTGCCACTACTGACGACCTCTCAATCAGGGCGCTCGGCTATCCGATGGCTCGAGAGACAGTCGACGGTCACGATGTTTTTGCAGTCCGGTCAGTCATCCACGCGGCCGCTAAGCGTGCGCGAGAACAGCAGCTACCAACATTGATCGAGGCAAAGACCTATCGTTACCGCGGTCACTCAATGGCGGACCCTGCCAAGTACCGAACAGCGCAAGACGTTGAAGCATGGAAAGCGCGTGACCCAATCAAGGTGCTCGGTGAAAAGATGGAGACCTTGGGAATGAAGTCACTTCGCGACCAGATAGACCAAGAGGTAGAGGACGAGATCCAAGACGCGGTTCGATTTGCCGAAGAGTCTCCGTTCCCCGCCCCAGAAACCGCTTTGGATTACACCTATGTCTAATGCTATGGAAAAACCAGTAGAGTCTGCGATGCGTGAAATACAGATCCGCGACGCCCTCCAAGAGGCCATGACGGAAGAGATGCTCCGCGATGAGCGGGTATTCTTAGTTGGCGAAGAGGTTGGGGGCTACAACGGAGCATACAAGTGCTCCAAAGGGATGCTCGATCAATTTGGCCCAAAGCGAGTTATTGACGCGCCGATTGCTGAGAACGGCTTCGCCGCTATCGGAATAGGCGCTGCCATGGCAGGACTTCGACCGATCGTCGAGTTCATGACCTTTAACTTCTCGCTATGTGCGATCGATCAGATCATCAACACGGCAGCGAAGTCGAGGCTCATGTCAGCCGGTCAGATTTCTTGTCCGATCGTATTCCGGGGAGCAGGCGGAGCCGCTTTCCAACTCGGCGCTCAACATGCAAACTCATTTGAGCATTTTTATGCATACACACCGGGGCTCATCGTTGTCGCTCCTGCCACACCGTATGACATGAAGGGGTTGCTCAAGAGTTCAATCCGGGATGACAACCCAGTTGTCTTCTTCGAGTCTGAGTTAACCTACGGCAAGCGCGGTCCGGTTCCAGAGGGTGAATACATCGTCCCAATCGGAAAGGCAGACATCAAACGAGAAGGTAGTGATGTCACGCTGATTACGTGGTCGAAGAATGTATTCCTCACCCTCGATGTCGCGGAAGCACTCGCGCAGGAGGGTATCTCGGCAGAGGTGGTCGACCTTCGCACGCTCCGTCCACTCGATAGAGAAGCAGTTCTCACTTCTGTCGCTAAAACACACCGATGCGTTATCGTTCAAGAGCAGCATGAGGTCGCCAGCTACGGATCATGGTTGAGTCACATGATCGGAACTGAGATCTTTGATGAGCTGGACGCTCCGATAAAGGTTGTCTCCACTCTGGAGGCGCCAATGCCATACTCAAAAGCACTTGAGGTGGTCTTGTTGCCGAGCAAGGAGCGGATCATGCAATCAGTGCGCGAGGTATGCGCTTAGGTAACTGACGAAGGGGGCCCGAGTGCCCCCTTTTATCTGCCCTGGATGAGCAGCGATGCCTCTACTTTCCTTTCACAACACCTCTCCAACAGTCGCACCCGAGGTATTTATCGCGCCAGACGCCTGGGTTATCGGAGCGGTTACGATTGGCGAGAGATCGTCAATTTTTTTTAATGTCGTAGTTCGTGGCGATATCCAACCGATTACCATTGGTTCTGGAACTAATCTTCAAGAACACGTTCTTGTTCACTCCTCCCACGGAATGGCACCGGTCGTAATCGGTGAAGACGTAACGATCGGGCATCGTGCGATAATTCATGGGTGCTCGATCGGGCATCGAAGCCTCGTCGGCATGGGAGCTACCATTTTGGATAATGCAATTATTGGAGACGAGTGCATCATCGGGGCGCACACTCTCATCACAAAAGGTACGGTAATCCCCCCACGCAGTCTCGTCGTTGGCAGCCCGGGAAAAGTCCAAAGAACCATCACAGACGCCGAAGCTGAGGAACTCAAGCGATCCGCCCTTCACTATCAGAAGAGTGGGGCGGAATATCGAAAGTTACTGCCGGCAGCATACTAATTCGAACAGCTTCGAACTGCCGACAGTACGAGAAAAGCCCATCTCGGTAGCCCACTTCACTCCTGCTTTGACTCAGGTTCGTTCCTAATATGTAATGCCAGCGCGATGTCTGTAACGCCCGAACAACCACAACGACCAACCGGCCCGCAGTCTACGGAGGGCCCCTCTTCGATACCCCCTCAGGTGTCGATAAAAGTTGTTTGTGGTCGGCAGGACCTCGCAGCCACCGTTACCTCGCTCCTCGACCAGCCGCTCATGAAACAAGCCTTGCGAGCAGCATTTCCAGAACCGATAATTGAAACGCTTCCAAAAACGGTGACGACACTAAAGCTTGTCCAGTCTCGCTCTCCAGCCCCTGGCATTTCAGTTCGTGGAGAAGAAGCGACAGTAGAATATAGCGATCGCGCTGCTTCGAACGGCACTGCGCCGGCTCTTATCCAACGAGAGCTAATCAAACGAGCGTTAACAGAGACGGCCCTCTCAGGTCTGCGGCACTTTTTAACTCAATCATCTCTACCCAACGGATGCCGAGAAGAGATACAGGCGTTCGCTCAAGTACTCGCCAAGACCGATGTTCTCACGAGCAGCGAGCTCCGCTCCACTGTATCAGATGTGATCCGCTCCGAGCATGACCGCCTGCAGCGACAAAAAGATAAGCTATTCAAGAAGCTTCGAGAGTTCTCGGCATCTACGCACCTGCCCGCAGAGGTTCTAGAGAGTCGAATTACGTCCGCAAGCGCCATTGCGAGCGCGATCATGTCGATCTCCCTGCTTGTTGATCAACCTGGCGCAAAGCCAGAGAAAAGTGACTTTAACGAGAAGCGCCACTCAGACCCACGCACTCGAGTGGTTGAAGATTTAGACTTGGTCGTTAAGGAGCTGGCGCTTAATCCACGTACTCATTGGTCCCGTGCCGTATTCGACGGCGACTTCGCCCGAGCTGATGCTATCGCAAAACTGCGTGCGACTCTCCGTGAGAACTTCAGATTCGACGGCTTTAACGCCTCGATTCCAGCTTTTCTGTCTACTAACGGATCCGCATCAGTGCAGGCGAACATCGATCGACTCTTGCGAGGATCCATCGGTGGGATTGTCGGATCTCCGTCTCGAGTTCGATTTTCTCCAGAAAGCCTATCAAATGCCTCGTCGTATGTGACACAGGCTCTCGCCACTACGAAAGTAGAGCAAGAGCTTCGCTCGTGGACGACAACAGATCCCGATCCCAGTGGACTATTGCGAGAAGAGTTGCTCACTATCTGTCAAAAAGTTCCTGCAGCTTTACGTGAAGCGCGCGATACGCTCTCGCCTGAGCTTCCAGCCCCGCTTCACGACTTCATAAAAACCTTGTGTCTCTACCGACTTCACGGAGGAACTGAGGGGGCCGCTTATTTCGCGAGTGTAGCGTGCCACCATACTCCAGATGAGGCTCGTACAAGCTCACAACTTCGTCGGACTTTTATTAATGCCGTCGAGCGCGGTGATGATGAAGCCATAACGGTGGCTAACGAGGCGCTTCAGCTCTTTCTTTCGCAGATTCCAGCCTCACATCCTGACGACTACGTAAGCCTTGTTAATTTCATAGCGAGCTGGCCGCTCATCCTCAGTACTACCGAGCGAGAGACTGCACTGGAAGCGATGTATGGGCGTCTTGCAGCCCTTACTACCTCTGTCGTGTACACGAGCACAAAAACACTTGAGGAATCATTCCTTCGCAACATGAACGACCCCAGCCGATTCGATTTCGACATACTGGAACAGTTCAGCCACGATGTTACTGGTCTCGCAGAGGCCGCTATAATTCTTAACAACTCAGAGGTTTCGGCCTATATGGTGCCGATTACTGAGTCCTTAAATAATCTGATCGACGCCCTTAAAGTGGAGACCGCAACGGGCCACCAACAACTCCGGTATTTCGGAAGGTTAAAGCGCGCTTTTGAGCGCCAGCAATCTCTCATAGACCGACAAGCACGCCCGAGTGACTCTGCCAAGGCACTTGGCCTGACAATGCAATCGATTCTCTCTCGGATTCAGACTCTGCACGATTCTCTGGCGGTACAGCTTCCCGCCTACGCTCCACAACTACGCCAAGAGCTAACAGAGCTGGACAAGTCGGGGGAGATTCCAGAGTTTGCCCAACGAATCGCAGACGCCGTCGCCATCGTCAGCTCGCTTGAACCGTCCGAGATAACAAACGAGATCGAGGCTATTATCGATACCAAGGTGATAGCGACCGTTAATATGATTGGAGAAGCTTGGGAGTACGACCAGAGCGTATCGATCGATGAGCTCCGCGTCCCAACACCAGCGCCTCCCGGCCTCGGATTTTCGAGAGTTTCCGCAGTTCTGACGGCGGGTACGTGGTGTGAAACTCAGCTAGGGGCTCTTAGAGGTGTCTTTTTAAATAGCTCACTGGCTAGGAGCGCTGCCCGAGTGAATCATATCGATGCCGTAAAAGTTGCTCGTCGCAATCAGATACGTTCAGCTCTTCTTCAACACCCGGATCTACTCGCAGACTACACTTGTACCGCGCTCGACAGAATAAAGGCACCCGCTATCCGGAATGCCTCTATGATTGAAGCAGCGGAGCGTTTCCTTGCTCTAGACCTAGACCTTCGGGCCTCAGAATTCGAGGTGGCTCGCACCGCTCGCTCGCACTTGCAAGCTCTACTCACCGAAATTGAAGGCGGCTCAAAAAAAGCATCGGCCGAAACTGCTAATACTGGCGACAATACGTAGCTTGGCCAAGGGATCTCATCGAACTATCGGCGCTCTCTGTAGATTGCAGCAAAGCCGACCCCTTTCGTGCACATCAGAATAGGGGCTTAAAATGCGCCTAGCATAGGCTACGCATGAACAGTTCGTAGGCTAGAAAAGGTTTCGCCACTTCGTGCTGTTGGCCTTGATAACCGAGTCATTAAGGTCGCCTAGTGCTCTGGCAAAATCCTCAAAGATCTTCTCCATCAGCGTCGTATTCGCTCGCAGGAAGTCACGAAATTCATCCTTTCGAAACGCCATACAAACCGTTTGCTTCGTGGCTGTCACCGTAGCAGTTCTAACCCCCTGGGTTAACGCGGCGAGTGCCCCAAAGATCTCATTTTCTTGAATCTCACCGACAAGTGTTCCGCGGACGCTAACCTCTGCGCCTCCCTCGACAAGAAAGAATACCTCTTTTCCGGTATCACCTTCCCTTAGGATTGTCTCTCCAGCGGCAAACGTACAGTGGCGAGGTGCTGGCGGCACATTCACCAGCTTCATCTCGGCAAACTCTGCAAAATAGCACGAAGTAGATACCGCCAGGAAAGCGCACCATGATTTCAGAGCATCGTCACTACTCAAGGCTTCGCCGATCGTGGAATGATCGAAGCCGACCACCTCACACTCAAACCCCGTAGTCACCAGAGATAGCGGGGCTACCGACCCCATCCACGGGCCCGCGATATCTCCCTGCTCAAGAGTGAGGATCGTTCGACCGAGATACTCAACTCCAATCTCGCCTCGTTCCACTAACCACACTTTGGATGGATCGAATGAAACCGAAGTCCCCTTCGGTATTAGTCGATAATGGCCCCTCTCCCTGAGCGGGTTAAGAACGACCTCTACGACTCGCTGACGCATAAGAGCTAATTTTTCAACACCTACATCGAGGGTAGCCATGTTCGATACACTCCTCAGAGTCTTCTTTATCAGCTTGCTTTATCGTTACAGCCTCTTATCCATAGGGATGTACTCGGAGAGATTTGGACCTGTATACACCTGACGAGGTCGATTAATCTTATTACCCACCTCTTCTCCATACTCCTTGGCGTGTGCGATCCACCCTGGAAGTCTTCCGAGGGCGAACATCACTGTAAAGGCTCGCGTAGGGATATTCATCGCCTTGTAAATGATGCCGCTGTAGAAGTCGACGTTCGGATACAACTTTCGCTCTATGAAGTACGAATCCTTAAGGGCTGCCTCCTCGAGCTCTTTAGCGATATCCAAAAGCGGATCAGAAACCTTTAACTTATCGAGCAATTTATCGCACTGAGCTTTGAGAATTTTCGCACGCGGATCGAAGTTCTTGTAGACCCGGTGACCGAAGCCCATCAGCTTAAACTTGCTGTTTTTATCCTTCGCCATATCAACGTATTTCTTGACGCTATCGCCACTGGCCCGCATCTGAAGCAACATATCAATCACTTCTTCGTTCGCTCCGCCATGCCGAGGGCCCCACAACGCACAGATA
>OMII01000034.1 GCA_900299055.1 Pseudomonadota bacterium
CCGTGATGACATACCCACATACCAACGAACTGTGCTCAACAACTCGCTTAGGGTACCATTCTGTCCACTTCAAAGCCAGGTAGGCTCGCTCACCGCTCCGGCCGCTTAATTACTCCTCATCCGGGGGCGATATCTCTCCCCGGTACTCATGAAGTTTATTGCGCAACGTCCGGATACTAATTCCGAGCAGTTTTGCCGCTTCTGTGCGATTCTCCCCAGTAGCTCTCAAAGTCTCAAGAATTAGCGCTTTCTCCATCTCTTGGACTGTCGTGCCAGAGCGAATTGTCAGACTGGAGTCGACTGTGTCGCCAGCCAACCGCGGGGAGGAAGGTTCTATTATCTTCTCAATCGACGCGCGCAAAGGGCTCAGCGTCATCGCCGGCGCCACCTGTCCGCGAATTGCATCGAGATGATCCTGTGGATTCATCGAGAGTAAGAAATCCGCTTCTCGAGGGGTTTTACCCTGAGAGAGAATCGCCGCGCGTTGTACTGCGTTCTGTAACTCTCGAATATTTCCTGGCCAACGATGACTCATTAATGCCTCGAGAACTTCTTGTGGCAGGGTTGGTGCTTTTTCTCCAAGATATTGCCGCATGAAGTGTTCGGTAAGAAGTTTAATGTCCGAGCGACGCTCTCGAAGTGGCGGCAACGTGACTGGAATGACATTCAATCGATAGAAAAGATCAGCTCGAAATTTTCCTTCTCTTACGGTATCTTCCAGATTGCGATTCGTTGTTGCAAGCACACGGACATCAATAGACACCGGATCCTTACCACCAACTCGATCAACTTCACGCTCTTGGAGCACGCGCAGAAGCTTAGCCTGCAGGGCAAGGTCCATCTCTGATATTTCATCCAAGAGGATGGTTCCACCTTGAGCCAACTCAAATTTTCCTAACTTGCGAGTCTGCGCACCAGTGAATGCGCCCTTTTCATGACCGAACAGCTCGCTCTCTAACAAATTCTCAGGAAGTGCCGCGCAGTTTACTGCTACAAATGGCTGCTGAGCGCGCAAACTACTAGCATGAACAAAGCGCGCGATGAGCTCCTTTCCAGTTCCAGACTCGCCCTGAATGAGGACCGTAGCCTCGCTCCTCGCAACTGCCTCCGCCACCTCTAGCACACGGATCATGAGTGGATCATTCGTGATAATCGGACGTCCACTTGAAGTCTTTTGGGCGCGCTGTCTGGATGCCTTTGATTCCGGCAGCATCACTCGCTCTACTACACGCTCAAAATCCGGAGCCGAGAACGGCTTCATAATGAAATCGGCAGCTCCGATCTGCATTGCCTCAACAGCCTGCGTTACTGTGCCATATGCCGTAATCATAATGACTGGGATATCGATCCCACGCTTTTGCATAGTGGCGATTAACTCCAGCCCTGACATCTGCGGCATCTGCTGGTCGCTAATGACAAGATCAAACGCCTCCTGCTCTAGCTGCTCAAGAGCTGCAAGACCACTACCTACGACGGTGAATTGATAATTGCCTCGCGACAAGCACGCCCTGATTGCCTGCTGCATATGCGGATCGTCGTCGGCTACGAGTATCCGAGCCCTGCCCGCCCCACTATCTTTGTCGCTCCGAAGCTGATCAATATCTTTAGAGTCCATACATTATTCTCCTACAGAAACGTCTTTGGCTTTGCGCGGTAGTATAATCGTGAACTCCGCGTGCGGCGTATTACGCGCTGAGACCTGTCCGCCATGCGCATCCACAATCCGCCTGACGATAGAAAGACCGAGACCAGTCCCCTCTCTCCTTCCGGAGGTGAAAGGCTGAAAGAGCTTTCCTAAAATCTCACCAGATATTCCTGGGCCGTCATCAGAGACAACTATCTCTACGGCGTCTGCTTCGCGTGCATCATTAACAGTCACTCGAACCGTTCCTGCATACGAGATCGCCTGGAGCGAATTATTCACAATATTGTAAAGACATTGTCGAATCCCCTGCTCATCTCCGAGTACAAAGGGGTTGCCGTGTACTGAGACCTCAAAGCTACTCTGCGGGCTATAGAGACTTGAGAAGTGCCCTACCAACTCCTGCACTACAGAATGCAGATTCAGTGGTGCACAGCGTAGCCTTTGGTTCTTCGCGAAATGAAGAACGTTGGACACAACTCCATCGAGGCTCTTGATACTCTTCTCAATCTGTTCAACTAAATCGAACGATTCGGGACGATCGGTTAAATCGGCTTTTAGCATCGACACAAAAAGAGTTATCGCGCCAAGAGGATTTCTGATCTCATGAGCAAGGCCAGCCGCTGTCTCGCCAAGCATGGCAAGCCTTTCAGCGCGCTTCATCTCCTCATCCTTTACACGGAGCTGCTCGCGAAGATCTTCGACCTCTCGAATAAGCGCTGTGTGCTGCGACTCAAGTTTCTCAGTGCTCTCGTTGAACCTCTGTAGCACGTCAAGAAGCGCCGTTGGCATCGTCAATGAGTTATCTACCTGCTTTTCTACCGCGACTATTGTGCTCATTACTTTTGTCCCTCTGTTCCTCGATTCCATTCAGCGCTCTCCAGAGCAGCTCGCATCAAGATCAACCACGCGTCTGAAGGCGGAAAACGCTTCTCCGCCCGTTCGACCACTGACCGTGCCTGGGTAATATTCCCGGACTCCAGTGCAGCTTTCGTCATCCCGTAGTCTGCCCAGCTATCTAAAAACGCCTCTGGATACGAACTTTTTCCGCGCTCAAACCAAAACTGCGCTCGCTCACTCTGGTTGGTCTGCAGCGCTATCGAAGCAAGCGATCGAATCGCCATAGGGGCTCTCGAATCTTCTGTCGGAACCGCTTTAAATGATTTTTCTGCATCAGTCAGCTTACCCAGTTTTACCTGCGCCGAACCAAGCGCAAAAACAATCTCGGCTCGGTCTGATTGAATCGAATCTGAAAGGGCGTGCAGTAGTTTTTCCTCCGCCGATGCGTAGGCACCTACTTTGAGCAGACTTTGACCTAACAGTAAGAGCGCTCGTCCCCGTAGCGGCGACTTCTCTGGCAATAGGGTCGCTGCTTTTTCCGCGAAGAGTGCAGACTCTTGAAAGCGCTCTTCCTGAAAATCAATGACTCCACGCGACAAGGTTATGCGGGCACGTTCCTCCTGAGAGAGTGAATCGCCACGCAAGACCGAGTCAAAGATCGATATCGCCTGCTTGGTCAGTCCCAACGCCCAGGCACTCTTTGCTGCAGAGACGTATGTCCCTTGATCAAACTGCCGGTGCGGCAGTAGCTCATACAGCGAAAGGGATTTAAAATGCTCGCCCTCGGCCGATAGACGTTGTACATCGATCGGATGCTGCGCGTGTGCCGTACTGACACCGCTTGCAGCGAACCACATGGTTAGAATCGCTGTTATCAGAGCTCGATTTATATTGTATTCTAGTGATGATTTCATAGCGCGCAGCCTCCGTGCCACTACATCGCCATATCATCAGATACAACACTTACCTCTATCTTCGATTCCAAGCCTTTCTTTTTTATCTTCTCGACTAACGTCGTGCGATTAAGGCCCAGTAACCTAGCGGCGGCTTTTTTATTGCCTCCTGTTTGCGACAGAGCAGTCGTGATGAGTTTGTTTTCGTAATCATCAACAAGAGCATTAAAGTCAACACCCAACTGAGGGAGTGTCATATCGAACAGCGGACTTACTGGGAGTCTGCCAACTTGATTCAGATACTCGGGGAGCTGCTCAACTTGTATTTCATCACGATCACTGAGGATCGCAACTCGTTCGACTAAATTCTCCAGCTCACGAATATTTCCTGGCCAGTGATACGAAGAAAGAAGTCGGATAGAATCACACGAGAATGACAGCTCTGGGCGGTTGAGGTCAGTTGCGTGCTTTTCCAAGAAGTGTCGAGCTAGCAATTCAACATCTCCCTCTCTCTCTCGAAGTGGAGGAAGTGTCACGGGCACAACCTGTAGACGGTAGAAAAGATCCTCTCGGAAGCGCCCCGCTTTTACCTCTTCAGCGAGGTCTTTATTCGTTGATGCGATTACCCGCACATCGACGTCTATAGACCGAGTCGATCCGACTGGGTCTACCTTTCTCTCCTGCAGCACGCGCAGAAGCTTAACCTGGAGCTTGGGACTCATCTCTCCAATCTCATCGAGAAAGATTGTACCGCCATCGGCGAGCTGAAATCGGCCCACTCGAGAGCTCACAGCCCCTGTAAACGCTCCCTTTTCATGGCCGAAAAGCTCACTCTCTAGTATGTCCTCTGGGATAGCACCGCAATTTACCGGGACAAGCTTGCCATCTCGACCGCTCGTATTGTGAATCGCCTTAGCGATAAGCTCTTTGCCTGTGCCGCTCTCTCCGAGAATCAGGACCGTGGATCGCGTCCGAGCAACCTTTTCAACCACGCTCATAACCTTGTGCATTTCGGCGCAACCGGTCATGATCCCGAGAAGATGGGTTTTCGCGGCTGGAACGCGCAGTCCAAAG
>OMII01000035.1 GCA_900299055.1 Pseudomonadota bacterium
ACGGCGACCACCGAGATCTACACAAGGAGTATCGGCGGCAGCGTCAGATGTGTATAAGAGACAGGCACTATGTTACCCTCATGGAGAGAAATGATTACGTGGGTGGACACACCAATACTCGGACAGTACAAGACCCTCTACACCCTGAGTTGCCGGTAGATACGGGTTTCATAGTTTGTAATCCCAGGAACTACCCAAATTTCTATCGATTCCTTGATCAGCTAGGGGTCAAGCGCCAAGACTCAGATATGTCATTTGGCTTCTCATGTGAGAAAACCGGATTGCAGTATATGGGGCCCTCTGTTGCAGAGTTTTTGAAAGCTCCAGGTAATCTCTGTAACCCCCGCTTCGTATCGATGATCGTAGAGCAGCAGCGATTTAATCGCCGGGCCTTGAGAGACCTAAGGCTAGGACGTCTCGGCGAGATACCCCTCGGAGACTACCTGAAACGAATTGGCACCTCGGAGTATTTCTTTGATAATTACCTGGCGCCGCTCATCGGGTCTATCTGGTCAGCGCCAGATTCAAACGCGCTTCAGTTTCCAGCGCTCTCGTTTCTGACCTTCTTTAACAACCACGGTATGCTCGAGATGAGCAAGCGCCCGCAATGGCAAACAGTGGTAGGAGGAAGTCATGCCTATGTAAAGGCTTTCCGTGCAAAATTTGCCGGAGAAATTCGTACTCAGACCAAGGCGCTATCCATACTGCGAACTGAGCAAGGTGTTATGCTCCACTCCGAGGCAAGAGAGCCGGAGTTGTACGATAAAGTAGTGGTTGCTACGCACGCTGATGAAGCTCTCGCACTGCTTGTCGATCCAAGTGATGAAGAAAAAAGAATGTTGGGAGCCTGGAGTTACAGTACAAATCGTACAGTGCTTCATACTGACAGATCGGTTCTTGGGCCTCGTAAGCGCCTATGGGCGGCGTGGAATTATCGACGCCGGCAGAACAGTGACAGCACTTCGCCGGTTGCGATTACCTACTACATGAATAAACTTCAGAGACTCAAGGCGCAGCGCGATTATTTCGTGACGCTGAACTGCGGTGATGAAATCGACCGAAAATCGATTATCTATGAAGTGGATTACACCCATCCCATTTACACGCCTGACTCGCCAGTAAGCCAAGAGGGAATTCGTCGCTTGAATGGGTCCCGCAACACATTTTACTGTGGAGCTTATATGAGGTACGGATTCCATGAAGATGCGGTGATATCAGGGCTTGAAGTTGCTCGTGCCTTCGGACTTTCGCTCGATGATACCGAATCTCAGAATCAACAAACCGAGAGGAAACTCGCGTATGCCAGTTGAGTCTGGTCAGCGCGGTGTCGCTTGCCGGTCTTCGATAGCTTTCGGCGAGGTCGCCCATTGGAGAGCGGAGCCCCGACAGCACTCCTTCTCATACCCGATATTCACTTTCCAATTTGATGTTGACGAGCTGGATGCTGGCTCCATGTTATCGAAGCTTGTTGGAGCGGTATTCTTCCGAGTTAACGCCCGAGCAATCTTTAGTGTACGAGAGGACGATTACCTTCGCGGTCCGGGTAACTTTAGGCAGCGCGTAGAGCGCGTTTTGCAGGAAGTCGGAGTGGTGCAGAGCCCCCATCGGATCACATTGATAACTATGCCGAGGTATTTCGGGTATGTGTTCAACCCCGTGAGTTTCTTTGCGTGCTTTGATGCTAACGAGTGCGTTGTTGCCTTTGTGACGCAGGTAAATAACACCTTCGGAGAGACTCACGTATACCCCCTGGTGTGTGAGGCCACGCCCTTGCCGAAAGTGTGGAGATTTTCAAAGGAGTTCTTTGTTTCGCCCTTCTTTGATAGAGAGGGAGATTATGAAGTTATCTTACGGGGTGAAGGGAAAGAGCTGAGCGTTGAGGTAAACCTAGAAAAGGACAAAAAACGAGCGTTTTCAGCGACTCTTGCAGGCAAAGCGGAGCCTATATCAAGACGCCGCTTTTTGCGGACTTTGGCGAACTTCCCGCTGACAACCTTTCTTACGATGCCGCGAATCCACCTGCAGGCAATGACCCTGTACTTTGCGGTCCGAACCTGCCCCTTTCGGAAACCAACCCCAATCCATCCCTATACTATCCGATCACGACAGAATATCATCCACCGGTCGCGCTTGGCTTTGTTATCAGTGATGAAGTGGGCGCGAACACCACGCCGATAACGCGGAGGTGGATAGGTCCTCGGAGATATGCATATGAATACAGCGGAGCAACGTAGGATAGATCAAAGGCTTGATGTTCAACCAGCGAACGAACTACCACCAGTGCCACGTGTAGTTGTAGAGATAGCTCGTCGTGGAGGTATGTTTGAGCTGGGCGAGGCGTATATACGCGGTGCTTGGAATTGTGAGGACCTGACGGGAGTGCTGTATAGGCTTTTCACCGAAGATCAGAGTCTCGATATCTCGTTTAGGAAATTTAACCCTGCCTTCTTCACGTTCTACCTCAAGGATACCATTCGCAACGCACAGATAGGTGATGGGGCCTTCGAGGTCGGCCGACGTCACTACGATCTCGGAAACGATCTTTTTACTGCGATGCTAGACAAAGAGACGATGACCTACACTTGTGGATATTGGAAGAACGCTCGAAATTTAGAGGAGGCACAGGTCGCAAAGATAGACCTTTTGTGCCGCAAGCTCCAACTTCGGCCGGGCATGAGAGTACTCGATATCGGGTGTGGTTGGGGTAATTTTGCAAGATACGCAGCGATGAACTATGGGGTTTCGGTGGTGGGCCTCACGATCTCACGAGAGCAGGCATCTTTGGCGCGGGAGCGGTGTCGAGGCTTGGATGTGGAGATTCTTGTCCAGGATTATCAGACGTTCTCGGGGCAGTTTGACCGCGTTGTATCAATTGAGATGATAGAGGCGGTGGGTCGTCGCAATATTGGAACCTACTTCTCGATGGTAGAGCGATGTCTCAAGAGAGGGGGGCTATTTGGTTTACAGGTGATCTCAGAAGAGACCTTAACACTTCGGTCGGCTACGCCTCTAGACCAGTATATCGTTTGGCTTCGAAAGAGAATTTTCCCGAATGGATACATTCCGAACTTGAAGCATTTATCGGATCCAGCTCGGAGTGGCCTAGTGATTGAAGATCTACATAATTTCTCCTACGACTACGCGCATACGCTTCGAGCGTGGCTAGAGCGCTTCGAAGCGAGTTGGCCGACGCTCCGCGATCAATATGGGGAGCCTTTCCGACGGATGTGGCAGTACTATCTCTGCGGCTGTGAGGCTTTGTTCAGAGCGCGAATGGTTCAGCTCTATCAGATTGTTTACTCAAAGGGTGGAGTGCCGAGCGGCTATACTTCCGAGAGGTAGTAGCTACTCTATATTCCCCTCGTGAGTTCCGGCAGAGGGGGATCTTCTGAGCACAGTAGCAATACCGGGATCAGCAGATGTGCGTAGTTCTGGGAGAGGAATGAAATCTTTTTTCCGATCTTTATAGGCACGAATATTGTACAATTGTCCGTCGGTCACTCCATATCTCTCGACAACACCCAGTTTTTGTAAAACGTCGTGCGTGGTATCTCCATGAAAAAGTGCAGCCGCGTAGGCTTCCACTTTTTTACGGAGTAGAGCTGCATCCTCGAACAGTGCCTCTACGCGAAAGCGTGAGACACCATGTTTTCTAAGCTGAGGAATGAGTGAGACCGCCGACTGCGCAACACCATTAAACATGGTGTTACGACATTCAGCATCAGCTTTGAGAGGGTGCAGAGCGCCAGAGGAGTCTCGGAGTTCAACCCGATGCTTTTCGCAAGGTCTGCCACAGTCTCTGTAGCTCGATCCGGTGCTCAAGAAAGCTGCAAAAACGCAGTGTTCCATGTGAAAAGCCGGCATATAGTGATGAGCTGTTATTTCGACATGAGCCGGATCGGAATGTTCGATAAGGTCGATAAGTTGTTGGCTGTTTAAGTCATAGCTAGGAGTAAATCGCTGTAGTCCTTTAGACAAAAACCACTCAGCGGATAAAGAATTAGCAATGTTAAGACTGAAATCTCCAACTAGTGTAAGTCCGCTATGACGAAAAAATTCAAGAGCACCAAGATTTCTCACTAAAACCTCATCAGGAGAGAGGCGCTGTATCACTTTTAAGTGCGAGTTCTCACCCGGCTTGAGGATGCGGGTAGTAGCGATGCCACATTTGAAACCCATAGACCTAACGGCATGGAGAGCAGTTGCGTATTCCTTGCCGAACTCAAAGTCGAGATACACTGTGCCGATCGGAAGAGCTGAGAGCTGATCGAGTTGTGAGATGTCACGAACAAGCACATTGAGGGTTGGAGATGTGGCGTAGTCACGACTCGTTGCCAATCGTGTGGTGTGTTTACTGGTTAGTTGTTTGATTGATTGAGGGCCACGATACGTGCGTGCGTAGTTTAAATTTTGAATGAGAGACCGGCGCAGCTCTTTAAGCTCTCGGTCGTGAAGAAAGCAGCCCTCTGATACCTCGTATGATAAACCATGTAATTTGTAGACTGAGCCTCCCAGTGAGCTAAAAGAATCCTCAAGGAGTTTTATAGTGAGAGGAGCTGAACGAGCCTCAAGTAGTGGACTTCGTGAGGTGGCAGAGACTTGATTACCTAGATCGTCTTGAGCGTCCGCCCGAAGAGGTTGACCAATTTGTCCAGAGATTCGGATCGTAATGGGCACTTTCTTGAAATGCGACCGATCAGTAAATGACTGCCGATACACTGCGAGAACTTTTGGCGATGAATTGAGAAACACCAGCATCCCAGGTTCAATACGAGACAGAGGAAAATCTCTCTGGAAAGCCAACTCGTAGCGTCCCGCCTTCCTAGTTACCTGGTATACCGCGCCTCCAAGAGAAGCGTTGCTGCTGCTCGATTTAAAGACGACTCCGTCACCGGGAACTACGGGTTCGATGCTTGTAATGGCAACATGGTTGCCCTGAACTCGCTCAACAACGCCGATTTCCAAGCCGTGGTGACTACTCAATAGAGGATTGACCAGTTTTTGATGATTAACCCCATCAAACCAACCATTGTAGAAGCCTCGAGAGAATATGCGTGCCATATCTCGAGTCGCGCGTCCGGTGGGAGCGCCTGATGATATGGATTGCTGCTTGTACGCCCTGACAGCGCTTGCCACATACTCCGGTGATTTAAGACGGCCCTCAATTTTTAAAGATTCAATTCCTATAGACCGCAGTTTTTCAACGTCATTGAGGCCGCACAGATCTTGTGGAGACACGAGATGTCGCCGATTGCCTAAATCAACGCGCATACCATCTGCAATTAAATCGTATTCGAGTCGACACGATTGTGCGCACTGACCGCGATTTGCGGAGCGGCCTCCCAGGCTCTCTGAAGTAAGGCATTGGCCGGAGTAGGAGACACAGAGCGCTCCATGAACAAAAACTTCCAACTCCTTTGTAGTCGCCGAGCGGATTGCAGATAGCTCGTCGAGTGAGAGTTCGCGGCCAAGAACATACCTGCTCATCTCAAGGTCTTCAGTAAGATCAATCGCTAAGGAGTTCGTGATCGTCATCTGAGTTGAAGCATGGACCTGATGCCACGGAGCAATATCCCGTATGAGCCGCACAAGACCAATATCTTGCACAATACTTGCGTCAGCGCCGAGGGGTAGTACATCTCGTAAAAGGTTCTGAACATCTTCAAGCTCTCGCTCAAAGATTAAGATGTTAAAAGCCAAGAATACCTTGAGGCCATAGAGATGAGCGTACTCAATCATTGCCCCAAGTTCGTCGAGTTCTAGAGTGGTGGCTCTGCCGCGGGCGTTGAATCCGGGCATACCAATATAGACAGCGTCCGCTCCATTGTGGACGGCAGCTCGGAGCATATCCCACGTGCCTACAGGGGCTAGTATTTCTGGAGCTAGGCTCATGATGAGTATTGTTGCTTGATTTGCCGAGTAAGGCAAAATGCTGCCGAGCCGGGGCGCGAGACCCTACCCTATGTGACTGGATCTCGTACGATCTTGGGTCTACTCGATAAGTAGTGTGTCACACAGGGCTTTTCTAATTACCTCAAAGACCCCGAGCGTCTCTTCGTTTGGCTTGTTGCGAGATTGCTGGGGAGTCTCTAGGTAGAGAACCCCAATTTTTTTTCGGCCACCCAGGGAACAGTAGATGCCGGCTAGCGACGGATCCCCGAGATCGTCGGATAGCTGAACAACCGGCTGTGGGCTCGAGAGAGCAGAGACGGCGGCGTCTCCTGGCTCAAGAGCAACATTTGTAATCTGCCGCATCTGGACTTTACCGATAAGCGTTCGAGGTTTCAGAGAGAGAGAACTCGGATCCACCACGAAGACACAACCACCCGTAAAACCCGCCTCTGGCACGATCGACTTAAGGAGTTTCCCGACCAGATTCTTATTAACTGAATCATCTGATAGTTCAGCGTACAGGTCTTTTAGGGACTTCTGCACACCTTCCGGGCAGTATTTAAGATAACGCTCCTCGATAGCTCGAGACACTCGCTTGTGCTTCTCAATGTTTTGTTGTGGATTGAACTGTCCTATGTTTCCGAAGACCTCGGGGAGGCTCTTCTGGTAGTGCTTTGAGTTCTCGACTGCTTTGTCGCGGATGATCGTTATAGCTTTCTCGCCGAGAGTATCCGAAAGAAACGATTTAGCCTTTTGCCAATCATTCTCAGCTGAAGGATAGGTCTCAGGATTTTCCGCGCGAGCCAAATTCTCGCCTACTTCGCATAGCTCATCGTAGGTTGCCCAGCCGCTATCCTGATCCGCCGATTCGGTGGCGTCAGGACCCTTGTCTGGGCGCATTAATCGCATCGCGAGTAATCCTGGGGTAAAGCCGAGTTCTTTTGAGAGTTCATCATCCAAGTTCTGGCCAGGTTGGAGTTCCGCAAGTACCTTGGAATAGACGCTCGGATAGTTCCAAGCGATCAGGTTGAGCCCGATTTCTCTAATAACGCCTCGCGAAAAACCAAGCTCCGGGTCGAGGTTCTTTTTCTCACTCAACACAGAGGCGGTTGTAGCTATGATCGCCGTTTCTCGTAAACGCTGAATTTGGAACGGCTCGCTCCAGTGCAGAGAGTGCATATTCGGGACTTTTTGCTGCTCCGCAAGAATCTCCTTTATGTGCTTTGTGTTCCCCCATCGAATAAGCTCAAGTGGATTGCTTATGATAGTTTGAGATACGTTCTCTAGCACGGCTCGCTGGGACAGTTCTTTAACGATAAACGTAAAGAGCGCAAAATCAGTTTTGAGCTCAACCATGAGCGATTCAAAGTTTGCATCGTAGATGCCAGTATCGAGGCCTTCTCGAACTCGTTTGAGCACTTCGGGATTCATCGGAAACCAGGGCTTACTGACATGCTGAAGTGCACGGTCGATCCGCCTTGAGTTCGAGTCACCTTTGAAAGTACCTAGTTCCTTGGAGTTCTTCATGGATCTGTATCCCTGCCGCGCTCTCTGCGGATATCCGCACGCATCCATTTGTAGCTCTACGACTGCTACACATAGTGTCGGCAAAATAGGAAAAAACCTTAATCAATTGTGTGTAGAACGGGAGAAAGTCCTGACTCGAATCGTGGGGCTTTGTTGAGTAAATCCAACGACTTAAGTCTGCGGAATGATGGTAAAATTCACTTTTCGGGCCGTATCGCCTTCATCGTGTGCCGGTCACTGCTGAGCCGAGGTTTTTGGCTGTTATCGTTTTGAAGAAGAAGAGTTTGTTCCGTTGCGGCGAGAGGTTGAGTCCTGAACGCCGGAAGTCCCCGGTATCGTGTCAAGATTTTCAATCCCACTACGCGGCACAAGGGGGGTTGAGCGAGGCTCGGTAATCGGTGACATGATTCGCAAGGCCTCGGCGTGTGCTCTATGATAGTGAGCTGCCATTACATCCCAGGTAAAACGCTCCGTGATTCGCTCAGCACGATTTCGAAGGGCTATACGCTCTCGCCTATTGAGCTCACAGAATCTGACCAAGAAGGAGGTAAGTTGCTCAATGCAATTTTCTGCAGCAAGCTTCGAACGATTCAGAACCAGGACTCCATTCTGTAGGGCGTCTGGAACGTGACGCTCTACATAGGCTCCAAAGCCACTTAAATCGGTAGTCACCGTTGGCAGTCCTAGCGCAAGGCACTCCAATGGTGTGTACCCCCATGGCTCATAGTAGCTCGGGAATATGCCCATGTGACATCCACGCACGAACTGATCGTAATCCAGGCTAAAGAGACTCGTTAAGGAGACAAAATCAGGATGGAATACGACTTTGACTGGATCGTTTGGGCTATTGAGAAGATTTCTATGCCGAAGATGGTTGAGGACTGGATCTTGCGCATCGTCCCAAAGATCGTGGGTAATCACAGGGGGCCACTGCGAGGTCTTTCGCGCTAGGATCGAGCGCTTGAGGCGCAGCTGAACATCCTCAGTGAAAATATCTTCGTACGATGGCATCTTGCCGCGAGCAGCAGATTCCATGATTCGTTGACCCAGAGATTGTTCCATCTCCTTGCAGGTCGTCTTTAACTCTTCGAATCGCAGATGGTTCTGGAGAGATGCCACATTGAGGCTTTTTACCGGCGCCCGCGTAATGATGAATGCTACAACCGTGGGCGGTTTTGGGACCGTTTTTAGTCGCTCGTTTAGTCGGTAGAGCGATTCGATGAAAAGATCCATTCCTTTATTGAGATACTCATACCGACCGCTCGTGAAAAGATAGAGGGTCCTGTCGAGTTCAAACGAGTAACTTGGGAAAAAATGTCCCATCGTGAACTCATGAATTCGCTCTTTGTATCTCAAGTGTAAATTCTGAAATTCATGGAGTGCAGTGAAGTGATGCGCGTTTAACCCGTTGGGTAGGACGAACTCGGGTCTTCTTCCGAGGAGGAACTCTGCTTCGCGGGCTGTAACTTCACTGACAGTGGTAAATATATGTGAGGAATGGGTCGCCGCACGCTCGATTGCGTACTTGCTCCATATCATATAATGACGAGCCGCTTCATCAGCCTTTATACCCGGCAGATTGACGTAGAAGTTTGGGTCGTTAGAGGCGATATAGCGCCCAAGCTGGGTGGCGTGAGTTGTGAATACCGTCGCGATCGGTAATTGCAGGTGTCGTACTCGGGGAAGGGCGATCCCTGCCATCCACTCATGAAAGTGAGCCACCACTTTTGAGGGTAGTCGTGCAGAAAGTCTCTGAAGGAGTTCGGTAACGCAGAACCCGAAAGCTACTACTGCATCTACTTCTCCGTCATCTCCCTCAATCGAGATGCCGTTGTCTTTCCAGAGGAAATATTTGTCTTCCCCCAAGCGTGAGTAGCGAGCTTTGTAGTCTAAAAGAATAACGGCTGGCCTACCATCAGTTAACCATCTCCCGTAGTGGGCTGGTATTCCAATCTCTCGCAACTCGTCTAGTGTCTGTGCGATATGGTCAGGAGGGGCGATCTCCTCAAACTCGAGAGCGCTGGTTTGTTGGTGGTACGGACCAACGAGGAGATAATTCTCTTTCCAACGCTCCACCATGTTCGGAGCTTTTGTCTTAATGACGGTGTAGATGCCCCCGATCTGGCTGCAGACCTCCCAGGCTACCTCGACGAGAAAAGATCCTTTGTCAGGGTTTACAGACTCCATCACTTCACAAGAATATCTGATTCTCAAAAGACTTCACATATCTGGATCACTAAATTGTTACTAGTATAGAGAAAATTAAAGGTGCAGCAGCGTTGCTGTGGGATCAATCAGCGTTTGACAGGCCGTGGTTTAGTGAGAAATTAGTATGGAGACAGTCGGTATACTTGGGGCGCGTGGTGGCTTCGGAGCGTGGATCAAAGAGCTGTGTGTCGCCAACGCAGCGACTATCGTCGAATCAGATCTGAACTCAGAACTTTCGAATAGGGAGGTGGTGACCCAGGCGCGATTCGTTTTTGTGTGTGTTCCACTCGGAGCGACTCGGGATGTTTTGATCGAGATAGAGCCCGTTCTGACTGCGGAGCATACGCTCGTCGATTTGACGTCAGTTAAGACCCCCTTTGTGGATATTCTACATCGTTTACCATGCGAAGTTCTTTCACTACACCCGATGTTTGCTCCAACGGTAGGATCCGGTCAGGGACAGAGCTGTGTCTCTTGTGTGATTCGTTCTGGTCACCGCTCACACCTCGTCACAGCGCTTTTTTCTGCCCGCGGCATTCGAATGATACCGATGGAGCCAGACCAGCATGATAGAATGATGGCTGTAGTTCAAGGCTTGACGCACTTCCAAGCAATCACTGCAGCGCATTGTATGATGGAGCTTGGGTTCGACGTTCAATCGTCGGTGGATGTAAGCAGTCCAGTGTATCGATTGCGCTTGGCTATGATTGGTCGAATATTAGCTCACGATCCCAGGCTGTATGCTGAGATTCAGATCAGTAATCCCTATATTCCACAGGTATTGAGACAGCTCGCCAACTCCGCAGAACTGCTTCAAGAGCAAGTACGCCAAAGAAATGTAGATGGTTTTGTGGCTGAATGTGACAAGATCAAGAGTGCATTTCGAGAGTTCTCTGCGCAGGCGCTCTGTGAAAGTGAACGTAGTATCGCAGCCTTGGCGCATGTGAAGCGCTGAACGTGTTAGTACAGCATAGAGTCTAAGTAAAAGTCTGTGAGATTAAACTTCTCTTTAATCTTTTCGAGTGCAACTTTGCTATCTTTGCTTTGTTTGCCAGTTTTTCGGGCAGTAATCATTATATTTTTAGCGGTGTGCTCAAGCGATACGAACTCAAATAGCTTGGTTTGGTAGCCCATTGACTCAAGGAAAAGAACTCGGAGGCTGTCGGTAAGACTTTCACAGAACCGTTCCTCAAGGATGCCGTGTCGGAGTATCGGTAGTAAGTCAGCAGAAGCAGTGAATCGCTGCCGTACATATTTGTGACAACAAGGCGCGACACAAATAAACTCAGCTTGCGCCGCAATAGCTTTGCGAAGTGCATCGTCAGTAGCTGTGTCGCAGGCGTGAAGAGCGACGACGAGGTTAGCGTAGGCGACGTCACTTCCAGCAATTGTACTGTGGTGAAATGAAATGTCTCTGATGTCGAGTTTTTCAGCGAGTTGTTGCCCAAAGGACACAAGCTCCGGCCGTTGTTCAATGCCGATGGTTCTTACAGACGGACAGTGCTTTCGTAAATACTCATGTAACGCGAATGTTAAGTAGTGCTTCCCCGAGCCGAAATCAACAACCGAGAGTTCACCGGCAGCAACAAGACGATCGTGTGGAATGAGGTCTTGAATAATCTCCACGAACTTGTTGATTTGGCGAAATTTGTCGTGTCGGTCACGGCGAATTGTGCCGTCTTGCATCGAGATGCCTAGCTCAAAAAGAAATCGCGAATCAGATTGTACTGAGTAATTCTTTGGCCGGTTATGCGAAGGTATTTCAGCGTTGCAAGTGTGAGCTCGTTTCTTTAGGCGAAACGTATGTTGCCTTGTTTGCTCAAACTGAACATCTAGTTCAGTGGTTCGCAGATGGACGTTGCAGAATTGGTCGGGTATGAGAGAGCGCAGCG
>OMII01000036.1 GCA_900299055.1 Pseudomonadota bacterium
AGATCCATCCAACCAGCATTCCGGTGTCGGGTGAGTTTCAATCTAAACTAACTTTGATGAGCGAGTCTCTGCGTAACGATGGGCGCGTCTGGGTTCCGAAGAAAAAAGGCGATACGCGCAGCCCGAAAGAGATTCCAGAGGATGAGCGCGACTACTATCTCGAGCGTCGTTATCCGAGCTTTGGAAACTTGTCACCTCGCGACATTGCATCGCGTGCCGCAAAGGAGCGGTGTGACGCCGGTTATGGAGTTGGGCCGATGGGGCTTGGTGTATATCTGGACTTCTCCGCGGCTATCGGACGTCTCGGCAAGGATATGATCGCGGCGCGCTACGGTAATTTGTTTGATATGTACGAGAACATAACCGGTGAGAATCCGTATGAGGTTCCGATGAGAATCTACCCAGCGGTTCATTACACCATGGGAGGGTTGTGGGTAGATTACAACCTGATGACGACAGTTCCGGGATTGTTTGCGGCGGGCGAGGCGAACTTTTCGGACCACGGCGCGAACCGATTAGGCGCGAGTGCGCTGATGCAAGGTTTATGCGATGGCTATTTCGTAATTCCCTACACGATCGGTGACTATCTGGCGCAACATAAGCCAGGTAGTTTCGCGGCAGATCATGACGATGTTAAGGCGGCTGAGAGTCGAGTGCGCGAGCGAGTTGGAGCTCTGCTCAAGCTGAACGGCAATAAGCCGGTTGATTACTACCATCGTCAGTTGGGTCGGCTCATGTGGGATAAGTGTGGCATGGCTCGCAATGAGGCCGGATTGCGAGAGGCGTTGGCACGTATTCCTGAGCTAAAAGCGGAGTTTTTGGCAAATGCACGCGTCACAGGAACGGGTGTGGAGCTTAACCAAGAGCTGGAGAAGGCTGGTCGTGTGGCTGACTTCTTCGAGTTTGCAGAGCTTATGTGCCTCGACGCCCTTAGCCGTAACGAGTCGTGCGGTGGGCACTTCCGGGAAGAGTTTCAGACTGAGGATGGTGAGGCGAGGCGCGATGACGATGCGTATTGCTACTCGGCTGTATGGAGTCAAAAAGAGGATGGAAGTGGTCACGATCTCACAAAGGAGCCACTGACGTTTGAAAATATCAAGTTGTCCACGCGAAGCTACAAGTAAGGAGTTGAGTTATGAAATTAACGTTGTTCGTCTGGAGGCAGAAAGATGCGGCCTCGCACGGGGCGTTTGAGCGCTATGAGCTCAGCGATGTGAGCGAGGATTCTTCGTTTCTTGAG
The DNA here is from genome assembly GCA_900299055.1 of Pseudomonadota bacterium. Classification (GTDB taxonomy): domain Bacteria; phylum Bdellovibrionota_C; class UBA2361; order UBA2361; family OMII01; genus OMII01. Next base: position 1,241 of record OMII01000036.1, read on the forward strand.
ATGCTCGATCTTCTCAATATGAAATTGGTAGAGACGGGTGATACTCCTGTCGCTTTTGAGCATGATTGCCGCGAGGGTATTTGCGGCTCCTGCTCCATGACTATTAATGGCTGTCCGCATGGTCCCAAAAAGATGACCACAGCGTGCCAACTGCACATGAGAAACTTCTCGGATGGAGATGAGATTTACATAGAGCCATTTAGGGCCGCAGCGTTTCCAGTTGTGAAAGATCTCGTGGTGGATAGGTCGGCGTTCGACCGGATACAAATGGCGGGTGGATATGTTTCAGTGTCGACCGGGGCTGCTCCGGAGGCTAATGCCACTCCGGTTGACAAGGAGAGTGCCGATGAGGCGTTCGAGGCGGCGGCGTGTATCGGTTGCGGCGCGTGCGTTGCAGCCTGTCCTAACGGGTCCGCTATGCTGTTCACTTCCGCAAAGGTTGTGCATCTTGGTCTTCTGCCGCAAGGTCAGCCCGAACGCATGGACCGAGTGTCCGGGATGGTGGCGCAAATGGACGCAGAGAACTTCGGTGGATGTACCAATCACGGCGAGTGCCAGGAGGCTTGTCCTAAGGGCATTAGCATCAAGTATATAACGCGCATGAATAGAGACTTTATTCGTGCTACGGTTGGAAAGGCAGTGAGCTTGCGTGGCAAGATGGGTGCTCAATAGGTTGCCGAAAAGTGTGGCCGTAGCTTGCGCGTTTGTGAGAAGGACTAGGTCTATGGGTGTAGTAATGGAAAGGCTGACGCGCGGTGTTCGAAGTGGGAGCCTGTGTGCGATGTGCGCACTAGTGTTGAGTGCGTGCGCCTTGCGTAGTGCCCCGGGTTCGAACGCGCAAAATGTTACCCTCGGTTCGTGCTCTCCGTCGCCATGTGTAAATGTTTCACTCGGTGCTGTGCCTGCCATTGGGGCGGTCGAATCAAGTGAGGTCGAGGGAAAGCTGCGAGCTGAGATCATGGCAGTGCTCTATGCACCGGTTGATATTGAGGGTAATGACCCAACACCGGACAATCTAGTCAAGGAGATTCAGGAGCGATTGGATGATTACTCGCGAGTGAGTTCGGCACCAATTGAATGGAAGCTGACGCGCCAAGCGAATGTCGTCCACCAGAACTCGGATGTGATGGCTGTGGAGGTGCTGAGCGAGGGGTATCTAGGTGGCGCGCATGGTTTTACCGATAAGACGCTCATGACTTTTGATGTTCGGACTGGAGCCCGCTTGGGTGTGAGTGACGTGGTAGAAGATGGCGCACGGACGACACTTTCAAAAATTGTTGAGGCAGAGTTCCGCAGAACCCGAAATATCGCCGGCTCAACAAGCCTTCAGGAGGCAGGTTTTTTCATTTTGCCCGGACAGGAGATGCCATTAGCCGAGAACTTCGCGCTGACTGGCCGTGGATTGGAACTTCAGTATAATCCTTATGAGGTTGGGCCGTATTCGATGGGACCGACCCGTGTGGTTGTGCCGAGAGAGGCCATAGAACCCCTACTGACGGCGAGTTTGAAAGGGGCTTGCGGCACAGCCTCAAGCGAAAGCGTGCGCTAGTGGTGTCGTGTGATATCGAGAGGTAAGGCAGCATTAGTTCTTGCGCCGATGGATGGCGTTACCGATTCGCTGATGCGCGGATTGCTGACGCGTCGTATGCCCTTTACCTATGCAGTGACTGAGTTTATACGGGTATCGAACCTGGTACCTCCTGCTCACGTCTTCCACCGGGATGTTCCCGAGCTTATTTCCGGAGGTTCGACTGAGAGTGATGTGCCAGTGGGCGTTCAGCTGCTAGGTGGGGACGCCGCGCTGATGGCGGAAGCAGCGTCGAGAGCTGCATCCTTGGGCGCCAGAGTTATCGACATTAATTTTGGTTGTCCGGCGCCAACCGTTAATCGTCATGATGGTGGAGCTACGCTTCTCAAATACCCGTGCAGGCTGGAAGAGATAGTTCGAGCCGTTAGATCGGCTGTTCCAAGTAGGATCCCCGTTTCGGTTAAGCTGCGCTTGGGCTGGGAGAATCCCAACGATATTTTTGAAAACTCGCAGAGGGTTGCTAATGGGGGAGCCTCTTGGATAACTATCCACGGCAGAACAAAGCTGCAGGGGTACACGCCACCTGCGTATTGGGCGCCGATTAGACGCGTAGCAAAGAGTCTCAGCATTCCGGTAGTGGCGAACGGTGAGATTTGGACGCTTGATGATCTGAAGAGATGCCAAGAGTTGACGGAGTGTGAACATTTTATGCTAGGTCGGGGAGCGTTAGCCGACCCTGCGCTGGTAGCGGAGTGCGCCAATTTTTTAGGATTTCATGTGCCCAGCACCGCTGCGAGCACTGAGCGGGGCTTCTCGAGGTGGAGAGAATTGGTCTGTGAGGTGGTTACGTTATCTCGAACCGCGGCGGAGGCCGATAGGCGCACTGTAGCGCGTGTTAAGCAGTGGTTAAATTACGCAAGCCATCGTCGCGCAATTACGTGGTTTGATCGTGTGAAAAGAGTGCAAGATACCAGAGAGCTACTCGCAGTTTTTGACGCACTAGCTGAGGAAGGAGTCCAGACAGCCTCTCGGTTAGCGGCGTGATGGAGAGGCTATTCCAACTAGCTCGGGAGCTCGCATCCTCGAAGGTATGGTCAGCCGGGGTTGAAATTGCCCGTACAGGGGAGTTTCAGAGAGACGAGAGCGGAGAGCGAGACGAACTATGTTGGCGCCTAACGAGAGGACCTCGAGATCGGGTGTGTCGGGTAGTGCTCTCGGAGCAAAATGAGTTGTGGCAGTGCGATTGTGGAAGCGAGGACGATCCCTGCGCGCATATTGTTGCTACAATTCTTGCTGTTCGACAGGGTAAAGATGGGCAGCACTCGGCGCGTGGAAAGGGCGGTTCACCGGCGACGGTCGTGCATGAATTGCGAACAAGCGGCTCTTTTCTCTCGTTTAATAGAACGCTTCTGACGAGCGCAGGAGAACGGTCGGTGGTTGCCGGCTCGCTCGTGCGAGCAGTCGCTGAGTTTTCGAAGCTGGGAAAAAGCGTGTCGTTAACGGAGTCTGAAGAGCGGATAGATCACGCCCTCGCAGGTCGATATAGTGGCGTTTTAGAGCCGAAGACAATGAGACGACTAATTCCGGCGTTGTCACGAACTCCCCATGTGGAGTTCGACGGCGCAAGAGTTTTTGTCGCTAGCGAAGCGTTACCCGTGGAGGTTGAGGTGGTGGATGACCTCGAGGGTGAGGCGCCAGGTTTTCGAGTTCGTCGGGCGAATCAGCAATGTGTTGAGCGCCTCTTTGACAACAGCGCGGCGATAAAAGATGGCAGATTGTACGCAGTGGAGGACTCAGCGCTATCCTCCGATGATATAGCATTGCTTCGTGGCCCGGGGACTTTCTTCCCTATATCGAAGGGCCTGGAGTTAGCAACGCAGCTCCTGCCGGCTCTAACGTCGAAAGTGATGGTAGTAATCCGGAGTGACAAGATTCCTCGTGCTCGTCGGGTTCCGCCGCGGGTGGTGATACAAACTCAGTCGGATGACAGCGGGGCGGTTCTCACGGTAATTCCGCACCTCATCTATGGAGAGCCGATGATAGCTCGCGTTGCAGGCAGTAGCTTAGAGCTCGTTGATGCGCGCGAGGTTCCAATCCGGGACGTGCTAGAAGAATCGCGCTTGGTTCGAGATGTGGCTGCGCGTCTGTCGCTTCGAATCGGCGAGGCAAGGGCGTTTCACGGAGAGGCAGCGGTTCATTTTTCCAAACGACTTAGTGGCTGGAAGACCTCGGGGAATGGCACATCGAGCTTCCTTGCCGAAGAGAAGCTTGCGCCGTGTGGTGTTGGCTCTGCTGAGGGGCTGGACCTTCATTTCGAGTCGGCATCGGGCGGCGTGTCGAGTGCTCAGGCAGTCATCGAGGCTTGGCGCCGAGGGGAGTCATTTGTTCCTCTACTCGGAGGTGGGTGGGCAGGTATTCCGAGTGAGTGGCTTGCGCAACATGGAGAGACCCTTGCTCGGATCCTTGAAGCTAAGCAGCCCGGTGAGAAGTTGCGACCCGACTCGCTGTCGGACGTTGCGGAGCTGTGCGATTCGCTGGGTATTGCGTGCCCCGACTACTTTGAAACGTTGCGACGTTACCTGGAGCGAATTGATGCAATACCGGATTTTGAAATCCCCACAGACGTTAGGGCTGATTTAAGAGATTATCAGCACTACGGTGTCAATTGGCTCGGCTTGCTTAAAGAGAATCGGCTGGGCGCCCTCCTCGCTGATGACATGGGACTTGGAAAGACTATCCAGACTCTCTGCGTGATACAGTCAGGAACACTCATTGTATGCCCGACGTCTGTGATCTCAAGCTGGAGGGAACACTTCGAACGATTTCGTCCGAGCCTGCGTGTCTCGCTTTATCACGGCCCACAGCGTCACCTTGATGACATGAGCGATGTAGTGCTCACCTCGTACGCTATCTTGCGTCTTGATCAAGATGTTCTGCGGTCAAAAGAATGGGAGGTGGTTGTCCTGGATGAATCTCAAACAATCAGAAACGCCGAGAGTCAGGTTGCTCAGGCCGCTTACTCACTTCGGGCCCGATGGCGCGTTAGTCTCAGTGGAACACCCGTTGAGAATTCACTTGAGGACCTATGGAGCCAATTTCACTTTCTTAACCCAGGTCTGCTTGGTTCCATGAACGACTTTGATCAGCACTTCGTGCAGGCGATTAACCGGGGTGACGCGCTGGCGGCTCGACGCCTTAAAAGTCGAGTCGGACCCTTCATCTTGCGAAGAATGAAGAGTGAAGTGGCAAAGGAGCTTCCTCCCAAGACTGAAGTGGAGCTTCAATGTGAACTTTCGCACGATGAGCGGCTGATCTATTCGGCCATTAGGGACGCAGCCCGAAGCGAGCTTCTTGAGCGTATCCAAGCTTCCGATGGGGTGTTCTCAATGCTGGAAGTGCTGCTGCGTCTGCGGCAAGCGTGCTGTCATCGAGGATTAGTGCCGGGACACTCGGCTGAGTCTTCGAGTAAGGTCGATCTCCTCGTGGAGACTCTAATGCGGTCCAAGGCGCAGGGGCATCGTTGCTTGGTCTTCTCTCAATGGACCTCTTTGCTAGATTTGGTGGAGCCGCAACTCGCAAGAAGCGGCCTTACCTTCTGTCGAATAGATGGCTCAATTGCCGACCGCGGCTCTGTTGTGGAATCGTTTCAGCGTCCTGGTGGGCCGGACCTCATGTTGCTTTCCCTCAAGGCGGGTGGCGTGGGGCTAACCCTTACTGCCGCAGATCATGTCTTCATTCTAGATCCGTGGTGGAACCCCGCGGTTGAGGATCAGGCGGCCGACCGGGCCTATCGAATTGGACAGGAGAATCCCGTGTTGGTTCATCGGCTTGTTGCTCAAGACACTATTGAGGAGAGGATAATGGCTCTGCAGCGACATAAACGTGCGTTGCTGGCGAGCGCCATCGGCGAGCAATCCTCGCCGGAATTGAGCAGGGATGAGCTGCTTGCACTAATATCAGAGTAAAAACAGCACGTTATAGAGCGCTTTTACCTGAAGCACTTTATCGGAAGGTGCAGATAAGGGGTTGGAATATAGACGTTTTCCACTCTGCATGTATACAAGCGCCGTAACTACTCCGTGCCACACCTCCCCTGAGTCTCGTCGGGAGCATCGGCGTGCGCCCGCGGGGCGAATTATCAAAGCCAGTGTAATAGCGGCTCCCACAAGTTTCGATCGGTGCGAATCTCTTATTAGCCCCACTCACGCTGCAGCTACAGGTCGGGCACGAGGTTTATCTCTAATCTGGATTCTTTGCGCATCGTTGGTAGGAATCGGAGCTCTCACAGGTAGCGGCTTTATAGGGGGGCCACACGTTGAAACGGAATCGCTAGAACTGATTGTAAACGAGCCGCCGGCGTCAAGCGAGTTAAACAAGGTTCAGGTTAAGGCACTCAGCGCTCTCTCTGTTCGCGAGACTGCCTCTATTCGAGCAACCAGCGCAGAGCTTCCGTATAAGAGGCTGCAGCAGGTAACTAGTAAGTTGGAAGTTCCTCGAGTTCAGCCTGTGGCGGTACGCTATCGAGAGAGGCTCGCGAGCTTCACCACTTCCGAGAGCGTAGATAGAGGTGCATTCGAGCCCCACACCATTCGTCGAGCTGGGGAAACGACGCCATCGTCGCGGTATCTCCCATCGAATAGCGCTGTTGCTCCGACCGGTACACATCTCACGTCACGTGTTCTATCAATCATAAAGAAGCACGCTCCGAAGAATCGAAATGCAAAAGTTCTTGCAGAGGCGATCGTCAGAGAGTCGCTCGCGCAGGATTACGATCCCCTTTTTGTGGCAGCGGTTATTAAGACTGAAAGTCTGTTTAATCCTGTCGCTCGTTCAAACAAGGGCGCGCAAGGTTTAATGCAAATAATGCCGGCGACAGGCGCCTGGCTAGCACATCGCGAAAGCCTTCCTCGCCTGAAACTCACAGATACACGTCACAACCTTCAGCTCGGGATCACCTACTTGAAGCAATTGGAAGATGAATACAACGGCGACCGAGTGTTTACGCTAGTAGCGTACAACTGGGGGCCAGGTCACGTCGAGATGGCCTCTGGAGGAAAGCGTCGTATCCCGGGAGAATGCTTGCGCTACGCTGTTCGCATCCTTAACGACTATCGTCGCTGGAAGACGGGCGTGATTTAATCCCACGACTAAGAAGCGTCCTTTGATCACGTACGTGCCGGATTCTCTCCGCACACTTTTGCAGAAAATTACAGAGGTGTCGTCCTTGTATCGAGTGCGCCACGGGGCAATGACAGGTCAGCCGATAAACTGCGGATTTTTGCCTGCGCGTAGGTGCCTATCAGCAGGTCTCGAATGATGTAGATCTCTCGCTGTGTCGATGACTCTATTGGTGACCTTTGGCGCCCGGCAGAGATAGAGCTCTAGTTGAGACGAGCTAAGGGTCCGAACTGTCTGGTGCGAAAAGGGGGCTAGACGAAAGCAATGTGCTGGATATATCTCTTTGGGGTATGGCACGGTCATTCTTGCGCAGCGCTCAGTATTTTTTGCTCTTCTTTGTAAGTCTTGTGGCGCTCCGCTTGTTTGGGCTGCACCTTCAGGTATCAGAGCTTGCAGATTTTGGACCAGCCAAGCAGATTCTTATCGACGAGCTTGGGGTGGCTACCTGCTTTTTCGCATTGTTCTTGAGCTGGCCGCTTGCTTCCGTGATTGGATTTGCCGTTGCCGCGGCGCTCTATGTGGTAAGCGAGCATCATATGGCTATCCAGGGAGTGTATCTACGACCACGCAACCTGCTAGACGAACGGATCTTGAGGCCTGAACTCACCAGTTGTTATGCATCCTCGATAAGTTTCCCGTTTATTATAGCGGCAGGTTTTATCGTGGTAACGTGGCTCTGGCTCGGGGTTCGGCGCAGAAGAAATGCATTCGGTCAGGTGTTCTCGTCTCGGAAGCGTATGTACTGCCTCGCCGGAGGGTGCGGTGCTTTTGGAGGTGCTTGTGTTACGGGTATGGGGCCCATCGCTATTTTTATGTTCTCGCTGTGGCATCAGGTAGTAACGCGAGGGTCTCTTGCTGATTTCACTCCGACGGTAGGCACGTTCTCGCAGGTAAGTTCGTATCCGAGCGCCCCGCTCTCTACGCCTGTTAGGCCGACTACAGCGTCCGATAAGATGAATGTAGTTGTAATTCATATTGAATCGTTGGGAGATGTATCAGGGCGCGCCAATGGAGTACCTGTGATGACAGCCTTGCAACGGCTGGCAAAAACGGGCGTCAGCTGGAGTAACGCGTATGGAGTTGCTCCGTATTCGTCAAAGGCTATCCTTGCCACTCAGTCCGGCAGATATCCGCCCAACGTCAGAGATAACCCTTTTGGTTTAGTAAACTCTACCGACTATCAGTGCATGGCGAGTGATTTTAAGCGCGCTGAGTATCGCACTGCCTACTTTACCGCCGACAATTTTTCATTCTACGGTACGGATAGGCTTAAAAAAGTCTGCACGTATGACCTGATGCGAGATGCGAAAACGTACTCGTCACTAGAGCCTGGGTATCAAAATAGTTTAGGGGCGGATGAGCGAGCGCTATTTGAGGCTGCTCACGACTGGATTCGCAGCTCTTCTCAGAATTTTTTTCTAAGTATCCAGACACTCCTCCCGCACTATCCTTATCGAACGCCACCAGACTGGAGTCATCCGAAGCCCTCGGGTGGTTGGAAAAATTATCATGATGCGATCGCGTATGTTGACCATAACTTAAATAATTTTCTTGATAAGCTAGAAAGTGAAGGGCTCATCGATTCAACACTGATAGTCGTAATGGGGGATCACGGCGAGGCCTTCGAGCAGCATCCGAAAAACAGGATACATTCTCTCTTTCTCTATGAAGAAAATATCAGGGTGCCGTTGATTATCTCTAACCCCCGCTTGTTCACGAAGGCACAAACTGCAGAAAATCTGGCATCTCTCGTTGATATAGCGGCAACAGTGTATGATTTGACTGGTGTCCAGACTGAGTCGCCACGCCATGATGGGCGTTCGTTGTTTGAGTCGCAGGATCGCAGGATGCTTTTCATGAGTACTGCGTACTCTAGCGATATTCTCGCGCTTCGAGATGGGGTTTTTAAGTTTATTTGGATGCCTGAGACAAAAGAGGGGCAGCTCTACAACCTGAAGGTAGATCCGGGGGAAAGAGATAATTTAGTGTCCTCATTTCCCGGTCGGGTTCGGTCCTATGTCAACGCTCTTGCCTCATGGGATGCGCACACTAAAAACCCGGGAACTCGGGTTAGTCCAGAGCGAAGCCCCCTTGCGTTCCTCCGTCCGGATGACCGCACCGTGTCGTTTTAATTTGCTCGATAGGAGAGCTCGTTTTTTTGCTCGCCTACGGCATTTGTAGCGAGTAGAATCAAAGTATGAAGCGCTCACCTGTTGATTCCGACGAGGACGTTGAGGTCTCTGAGCCCGCTGAGAGGTCCTCCGTGGCGAGAGAGATCGATGACCTTCAAAAAACTATCCTGCGACTCGCACGTGACAGGGAGCGCCTACCTCAACCGCTCTTTTGGTCGCTGTTCAATAGTCGGCTCAGAGATATCAAAAAAAGCAAAAGTATTAATCGCCTTCTCAAGGAGACACTCGGCGAGACTGAGTAGTCGGCAGGGTGACTCTGCTTGTTTTCACTGGAGTGTTGGCCCGTATGGAATTTGAGAGGAGAGTCGTGCTCGAAGATCTATTCTCTCAAGTGGTACGTTCAGACTCTTCCAGTAGAGTGAGTCGTTCATCAGTTCCGTTAAAGCACGCCAATCTTGCTTGACTAGTATGGGCTGTAGGCGTTGTCGAGTCAGTGCCGTGTAGTCACCTCGGTAGCGCAGGTCGAATACGACCTCTTGCACGTCAGTTGGAAGGGCATCCCACTGCACTGCGCCATACGCTGCTACGGTCTCAGGCTTGCTTGAAATCCGCTTTAGGTCAGCGAGTATTTCGGGAGTTGCGATCTGCTCAAAGAGGCGTTGCTGGGCTTGTAGGGAGATTATCGGAGAAAAAGGTTTGTGGATCCGTGCGAATGCCTCTGCGTCTCTTCCTCGCAGACCAGCCGCTTTGCTGAGAACCGTCGCGTCGGCATAAGGAACTCCGGCGCGAACAAGATCGCGAATAATCTGAAGGCCCGTTCGAAATCCCATATCATAGCCGCGCCCGATGGTGACACCACTACTCGGCCCTCCAGGCCACGAGATCCGTCGGCTAAAATAGGGACCGGGTTGCTCTGAACCCTCAGCATCGAAGGTATGTTGTCCAAAGTGTACTCTCAGGTATTGGCTGCTTGGCTCGCTTGTGACTGGCTCATCCTTAAGAGGAATATGGCCAAGCGAAGTTTCGCTTATAATGTCCATTCTGGTTGTCATATCAGATGCGTCTCTAGCTTGAGTTTAACAACGCAGAGATAATCGAACTTATCAGCGGGAAGTTGCTCGCGACCTGCGAACTTGTCGGGCTATGAAAAACAGAAAAAGTGCGATGAGGGTGGCGCTTGGGGCCCACCGTAGCGTCTCGCTGATAGTGCTAGGCAGTGGGTGCTCCTGCCGAGCGAGGCGCCCCCAGGAGCGGACCTCCTCGGTTCTTATCGCGGCGTCGTGACCCCACGCGCCACCAGCCGAGAGAAGGTCGGCTTCTGCTTCTGAGATTGGAACACCTCGGAGGCTGTCGTCGCTTGGACTTCGGACCAGGCGGTCATGAATATCGATGATAAATGCTCCGAAGAGGTCATTAACGAGGTTCCAGCGCCGAGCTGCCTTGGCAGCATCGTATGGAAGTATATTTTTGAGAGTAAAAGGATTCCCTTGGAACAGCGTGGCAGGTTCGGTTGTTCCATAGACCGATGGAAGCACCGAGAGTTTTCCGAGCTCGTAGCGCTTAGGCCCACCGGGAGCGCCTTTTCGACTGTACCACAGGCGCTGTCCGGTATCTGAGAGCAGAAACTCAATAAAAGCTGATGCAAGCGCCGGGTGAGGTGCCCCTTTGATGACTGCGATTGCGTCGCCATTGATGGCGGCAAAGTCTTCGGGAAGCGCAAAGCCGAGACGCTCTGCACCAACCTGCCGGATAATGTCCCCCGCGTAGGTATCGATTGCAATTCCGTATACAACCTCGCCAGTAGCGACCTCCTTACCGATGATGCTAGCGCCCCCGGAGTAGTTGCGTACGTTACGCGATAGCTTCTGGATTACCTTCCAACCCCGTTCCCATCCGTATCCCTGCAAAATGATCTCGAACATCGCGTGCATACTGCCGCTCTTGCGTGGATCTCCCGCTCCCACCAGATCGAAGTATTCCGGCTTTGTTAGATCAAACCATGACTTGGGAGTAGGGAGCCCGAGCCGATCAATGGCGACTTTATTAAAGAGAAGTCCGAAGCAACTAAACGCATTAGAAAACCACAAACGTCGAGGAGAGTAGACGGGCGCCCCTGCAAGTGTTTGAGGTATTGCGGAGAGTACCGCGTCTGAGATTCGCGCAGGCGCGAGACTACCCGCACGCTCGAGCTCCATAAATGAATCGACGCCACCACCAAAGAACAGGTCAACACCAATGCCATTCGGCCGCGCAAGAAACTGGTTCTTGATGTACTTTACAATATCCGAGGTTCCGCCAACATCGAGCCAACGAAAAACGACGTGGCGACCTGTTTTCTCAGCCCAGCGATCTCTAAAGGCGCTACTAAACTCGGTTCGGATTCCCTCCCAGTGTGGAGTGACGATAACCAGTTCATCTGTCTCGGCTCTTGCCGGTGACGCTGACGCAGAGAGTCCGCAGCAGAGGATTATGCCTCGTAGTGTCCGCGAGCGGAGCCCTCGGCGCGTTAGCAGCTCGGCCAGCAAGAAAGCTCCTGCCATTATAAGCATCGTGATCACGCCCAACGCCGAGGCAACCTCGATCCCGTCGGGGCGTCCCATCAGCGAGTAAATTGCTTTAGACACAGGGTAGAACTTTGCCTCCAGAGCCAGCAGCAAACTGTCGCTAACCTCAATCATCGAGTAGGCAAACGTAAGCATCGCGCCTACGATGATGTGTCGCCCAATCAGTGGTAAGACTATTCGTCGAGTGGTCTTAAGGGGTGACGAGCCCACCATGTACGACGCCTCCTCAAGCGCCACATTTGCCTCCTGAAGCCCCGCAACAGTTGATCGCACCATTGCCGGCATTCGCCGAATTGTGTAGGCCGCGATGAGGAGGGGGAATGGATTGACTCGGTTATCTAAAATCGTGGCTGCAAAGGCGCCAGCGAAGCCAAATGCGAATACGATACCTGGCACTGCCAGCGGTATGAGAGAAACTATGTCGAAAGCATAGCGCTCCAGCCGCTTACCCCGACGCGTTCGGAATGCTGTAAGCATTCCGACTAGCACGGTAAGACCACTAGCAAGAAGACTGAGCGCTATACTAATCAGAAGGCTGCGCGCTGTAAGAGGGTGATAGAGAACCTCAATTAGGTGGTAGATCGTCCATGATTGAGGAAGGGTCGACATAAACCACTCTCGCGAACACGCAAGTCCAACGACAACCATCTGGGGAACGCTCGCTAAAAGAGCGTAACCAAAGAGTAGACAGAACAGAATCCACGAGGTCACGTTGGAGAATCGCCGGCTTGCTCCGCCCTCCAGGGCTCTCCCCGAACCAGCAAAGCCACCTGTAAGCACGCTGGCTTTTGACAGGTTAAACAACGCAATTGACAAGAAACACGTAAATACGACAAACGAATAGCCCACCGGATTTTCGTTCAAATCGGAGAGCATGTTGTATATCTGGACAGAGATTACATTTCGGTACTCAAACACGAGGGGAGTTCCGAGATCCGTAAAGCTCGCGATGAACACAAGAGTCGCCCCAGCAAACCAGCCCGGAAGGCTGAGGGGAATGATAATTGATCGAAGTACTCGCCAGCGGGAGGCGCCACTCATAAGCGCGGCCTCCTCAAGCGTAATGTGTGCGTTGGCGAGAGATGCTCTGATGCTGAGGTAGAGCAAAGGGACGAGGTGAATTACCTGGAGAAATACGATGCCAAGGCGGTTTCCTCCGCCGAGCCAATTTACTGGACGATCGACAAGTCCGGAGTCCAAAAGTAAAATATTGAGGCTACCGAATCTGCTGAGGAGCTGCCTGATCCCGAGTACGCCGACAAACGGTGGGGAGATGAGCGGAAGTAGTAGTAGCGCGTGGAGTACGCTGCGCCCTGGAATTTTGACCCGAGAGGATAGGAGGGCGAGCGGGTACGCTATGCACGACGATATGAGGGTGACGCAGATCGCGAGGTTAAAGGAGTTGAAGATGACATCGCGATAGAAGTCTGTCCGAAACATGATGTCAAAAAAGTGAACTGAGAATCGGCCGTTCCACGTAAAAGCGCCGCTCAGTACGTATCCTAGCGGATACGCCATGAACGCTATGTAAAAAGCTACAAGACCAATCGTGTAACCGGGCGGGCGCTTGAGAGCCATTAGACCTTCCTTGGGCGATGTAACAAAGTCACGGCTGGTGTCACACTTAATGCCCCAAAAAGACTGAATGGTGTTGCGACCAGAAGATGCAAGTCTGTGAGCCTACCGGTTGATACGACTGGTGGCTATTGACCGGCTCAACGGCTCTCACGAGGTGGGCTTCACCGATTTGAAGCGTAACGTCGTAACGGGCACCTCTAAAGGAACGACGGACTACTTGAGCGGGTACCGCGTTGACCTCCGAGGAGATTGGCGGTGTTCCGATCGATATCTGTTCCGGGCGGACGCAGAGGTGGCCCTGCTCACCATTTCGTGGCAGCTCGCCAGCGGCCAGCCTGACAGCCAATGCATCACTACTCAAGAGCAGTGCTGCTTGAGGATTAGTGGGAGATATCGAGCAAGGAATAATGTTCGCGTCTCCAAGAAATTGTGCTGCAAACATCGTGGAAGGTCTACTGTAGAGCTCCTCCGGAGTACCAACCTGCTCAATGCTACCGTTGTTTAAAAGAGCGATTCGATGTGCGAGCGAGAGCGCATCCTCCTGGTCATGCGTGACATACACCATAGTCATCCCGAGGCGCCTGTGAAGGTCGGCGAGCTCTTCTCGAATCTCTTGGCGCAGCCTCGCGTCAAGGTTTGAGAGTGGTTCGTCAAGCAAAACTATGCCGGGTTCGATAGCTAGGGCGCGAGCTAAAGCAACTCTCTGCTGTTGGCCACCCGATATCTCGTGTGGAAAGCGATTGCTAAAACTATTCATCTGAACGAGCGAGAGCACCTCCTTTACCCGTGAGTCTCGCTGATGGTTTGTCAGGGCCTGGTTCTCAAGACCGTAGCGTACATTCTGCGCAATAGTCATGTGAGGCCATAGCGCGTATTGTTGAAACACCATGCCGATCCCGCGCTTTTGCGGCGGAACCGAGTCAACCACGTGTCCGTTAATGGACACCGAGCCCGAATCGGCGGACTCAAGACCCGCGAGTATTCGAAGCAGGGTGGATTTACCGCAACCAGATGGTCCTAGAAGGAAAAAGAGCTCGCCGGACGCGATCTCCAGCTCGATGGAGTTGAGCACCCGCGTGGCGCCGAACGCTTTTGAAATTGATGCGATTGAAAGCGATGACATAGGGTACCCGGGCCCGGACTAGCTCCTCGAAACTTTGCCGCTAATGCCACGATTATTAGCATAGACGTGCCGCTGGCGCACCGCCCTTAGGTTGCCCTGGGGGTGTTGAGAGCCTGGGAAGTGTGGCACCATACGCCAGATGGTTCGAAAGGCCCCAGTTCAACGAAGAAAAAGGGTAGTGCCGCAGTGGCGACGGTCAACGGGTCCGGTAGCATCCGTTTTTAGGGTTGGCAACTCGCTGCGTGTCGACTTCCAATACTCGCCTGAGAGAGTCAAGGCAGTTAAGGCTATCAAGGGTTCTCGATTTGACCCGAGCGATAAAAGCTGGACGCTGCCGCTTGAACAGGCTGGAGATCTGTTGGGGTTAAAGGAGATTCCAACCCAAGGGCTCTTGAATGCTCTCGGTGAGCAAGTTGAGGCGGTTCCCTCCGCGCTAGCAATGGAGGAGCTTCGCAAGGATCCGTTCCTCGTCCGCGAAGAGGTTCTAGTCGCCTTGCCGTTAGACCTTATAGTTCGCTTCGTTCCGGAAAAGAGGCGTATACGTTTCATTCCACGCTTTGGTTCGGCCGCGCACCGCTTCTTTAAGAGACTCCCAGGGGCTGTATTTTCAGCGTTCGATGGTGCGTATGTTTTTCCAGTCGACAGGATCTCAGAGCTGTTGAGGAAGTTGAGAGATAAGCAGATATCTTTCGCCTTTGATCCGGGAGCGGGGGCGGCATTAGCCGGGTCTGCACAGTTGCGCAAAGAACTGCTCGCTCATCCTGAAAAGTGTAGTGGTGAAGAGTTGTCCGCAGCGCTACTCACACCGTTTATAACAGAGTCCGCCAGCGATGAGATCGGCTATCGGCCCTGCTTTTTTACTTCAGAGCAGTTCGCACTTGCATTTCCGGGTGTGCGAAGACAGAAAGGTAAGGTCTTTCTCCTTGACGAGCGTGGCTTGCTGAAATTTTTTGCGCGGCGCGCGAGCTTACCATTTACAGTCTGGCTGACCAGTAGTGTGCACGAGCGCATTCAGCTCAGGAGAGATCAGCTCGTGCAGGAATTGGAGACGGCGCAGGGAGCTCTTGATGATATCGCTGCTGATCTTGTAACCGTTCCGTTGTTGTGGCGTACCTCTGACCAGAGGAGGGCTCAGTTCGTGATGAATCTTTCGGAGGGTTCCGAGGTAAGAGATTTATTGCGAGGGCGTCTGGAGGAAATTCTTGCGACCGAGTACGCAGACGTTGGTGAGTCACTCATTGTGGAAGTTCCAGATTCGCGATTGCTGACGGCGATGGCAGAGGTTGAAACAGTTTGTGAACAGCACAATCTGGCAAGCGTTCCGCGAAGTGAGTCGTTGCAGGCGCTTGTGGAGGAGGTTCGGGATAGGACTCGACTTCGCGAGCGCATAGCTTTTTATTCTTCTCTGGAGGACGTGGGAGAAAATCAGATCCCTGGACTCAGCAGCGCTGCGGCTGGCCGGCTTTTTCCGCATCAGCGCATCGCCGTTCAGTGGCTCCGGGAGACTCCCTATGCGTTTCTCGGTGACGATATGGGGCTTGGTAAGACGCTGTCGGTGCTTTCGTACTTCTCGAGTCTTCGGAGTACTGATAATTTTTCTCTGCTTTTGGTCGTTTGCCCAAATTCCTTGGCGCGAAACTGGCTCCGAGAAGCCGCCGTCTGGTTTCCTGATTTTAGGGCAACGGTGCTCGCTGGGGACAAGGCAGCGAAATCGTGGTCGCTGCGTCTCTTAAACTCAGGAGCGCTCGAGCAGGAGGTCGTTGTCGTCAACTATGAGGCAGTGAGATTAGATTACATAACACCAGAGCTGCAGAAGTTAGCGGCCGAGCATAAGACCCTCTTGTGCCTCGACGAGTCGCAGAGGGTGAAGAATCCGAGCGCAAAAACGTTTAAGGCTTTAAGCGCGATTGCTCCAGGGTGCGACCGACGCGTGCTTTTAAGCGGCACTCCAATGCCAAAGGACGTCACCGATCTGTGGGCTCAAATGAAGGTCTTAGACGGCGGCGAGCGGTTTGGACGTAGTTACTTCAAGTGGCTTCATACAGTAGCAGAGCTTGGCACTGAGCACAGTCAATTTGCGGTGAAGCGTTTTTTTGATGCCGAGGTGCAGGAGAGCGTCCTGAGGGTGCACGAGATAATGCTCCGACGGCGTAAGGAGCGCGTCGTTAACTTGCCTGCTAAGACCTTCTCGATACGGGAGGTTGAGATGGTGGGCTCTCAGCGTGAACGGTACGATGAGATTCGAGAGGGACTCATCCTTCGGATGCGTTCGCTCTCGGGTGAGCAGTTTACCCGGGAGATTACAAATATCCTAGAGGAATACCTGAGGGCGGTGCAGGTGTCATCGAATCCGCGGTTGATAGATCCTGAGTGGAGAGGTGAGCCTGCTAAGTTCCTTGAGCTCGATCAGATCGTCGACGAAGTGGTTCGGCATCAAGATGGCAAGATAGTAATCTGGACAAACTATCTTGGTAATGTGAGTGAGCTGTGCGAGAGATATAAGAGTCTTGGCGCAGCGCCGTTTAGTGGTGAGGTTAGTGCCGCCGAGAGGGAGTCTACTGTTAGGGCATTCCAGGGAGGCAAGTCTCCCGCCGTGCTTGTAGCGGTGCCAGCAGCAGGGGGTGTGGGCATAACGCTTACGGCCGCACAAACCGCAGTGTATGTCGATAAGACCTGGAACGCAGAGCATTGGATGCAGTCGGTTGACCGGCTTCACCGTATTGGCCAAGTCGGCACAGTGAACATCATTTCACTTCTGGGATGTAAAGTTGACGAGATCATTCATTGGAATCTTCGTCGCAAAGAGCAATCGCAGGCGCAGGTGCTCGGCGATTATCAGGCCTCCCACCCGGCAGAAACTGGGACGATTACTCGGGAGGAGTTGCTCAAAGCCCTAGAGGAATAAGAGGTGGTATTGTCGCCTGGCCATGTTGTGATAGCGTTCTCCTTATGAATAGACTTATAGTTTTTTCTCTCATAGCTCTCATATCCGGTTGCTCTGTGTCAGTTGATGAGCAATGTCGAACATGGCGAGCTCAGGGCGAGATGTTCTCCTCGCTGCAGACTTGCGTTTCGTGTGCGGAGGCGATTGGGATCGAAGATCTTAATGCAGTACGTGCGTGTACATTTACTCGAGATACAGAGTCGGTCCTTAAGCGTTAACCGTCGAGGCGCATGATGAATCAGCACAGCTCAAGAGGGGGACCTCGCTTTGGATGTTTTACGTATGGATGTGGCTTTGCGCTAGTGTTGATCGTGGTGGTGTTTGGGGGCCTCGGCTTCTACTATGCTAAAAGCCTACGATCAGCTTTTGAGGAGTATAGTTCCGACAGAGCTCCTTCCTTGCCACCGTTTGAGGTTAGCGCCGAGGTTAGTACGGGTGCTTGGTCCAAGTTTGAGTCATTACGGTCGGCCGTACAGCAAGCAACCAGCGCAACAGCCACATTCACAGAGCCGGAGCTTAATGCGCTGATCGCAAATTCTGTCGCGCGAGACGCCGTGCGTGTTTCACTAGCTCAAGATCAACTTGTCATCGAGTTCGTCTTTACACCCGCTCTCCTTGGTGACTGGCAAACTGCCCGTTTTATCCTGGGTAGCTCGTATGGGCGGTTTTTTAATGGGTCCGCAAGTGCCAGAACTAATGTCGATTCCGGGGTAGCTTCGGTTTCGTTTAGCGAGTTAACGCTAAATGGTCATAGACTTGAAGATATGGCCCGTGGCCATGCGAGCCAGTGGATAACGGGCGCTATTAATTCATCGCTAGGTGATGGGGACGAGGGCGCAGCCCAAGGTGGTCCGCTACGCTTCGTTCGAGCGATGAGCATCAAGAACAACGCACTGGAAGTGACCGTGGGCCCCGCCACATAACAGCAGAAGTTACATCACGCAGACTCTCCCGACTACGCCGGTGCGCCTCATAGTTGTACGCTCTACTTGCGTGGCTTGAATATACGTCCAACGTTTAGGTAGAAAGCTGATT
Organism: Pseudomonadota bacterium; assembly: GCA_900299055.1. Lineage (GTDB taxonomy): Bacteria > Bdellovibrionota_C > UBA2361 > UBA2361 > OMII01 > OMII01. Next base: position 19,323 of record OMII01000036.1, read on the forward strand.
CATGGTCGTTGTTTGTGCCTGCCGCAAGGTAGATCGGTAGGAGGGGTGTATCGGCTCCAACGAAGACCAATCCGCCTACGAGGTCCGTATTGTCCTGAATCTGCGCGATATCACTTCGGAGTGAGGCCATTTCGATTTCACCACCTCCGAAGAGGTTGAGTTTTGCAAAGGCCCCGCCCAGCGATGCGAGCTCGCGATAATATGTCGCTCGGCCTACGAAGAAGTCGGACGCTGAGAGGCCTCCAGGCTGATATCCGGCGATATCGAACATACCACCGAGTACAAACACGCGGTTTCCAGGGACGGTCTCAAGATTCGTGCCGTAGTCAGTCGAGAGCGCAAGCGTATTAGCCCCATAGGTAAGTGGTAGCTGTGTGCTGCCTGAGATCTGTGTGAACACATCAGATGAACCGAGGTTCTCGGTGTTTCTCGCGGTCTTAAAGTCGAGGAGTAGTCCGTCTCGCGGGAAGTCGGGGGTGTCTCGGGAATCAATGTTGATCCTGCCGAAATAGTCTCCGATCTCATACGAACCTTCCGGCAGCGATGGATCTCCGATGTGCCGGGAGAACTCTCCCGAACCCCGCTCGAGACCGACCTGAACCTCTCCACTCTTTCCGAGCTTGCGACCAAGGCCAAGGCCACCAATGATTCTGTTGCGCTCATACTCGGCTATGATGTCACGGTTCACCTGTACCGGCACTTGGTATCGATCTAGAGTCAGTATTGGGTTTACAAAGTATTGGCTGTTTTCATATAGAGGTTGATAGAAATCGAGTTCCAGCATCGGCCTCCATCCGATATCGAACCGGAGATCGAGGAAAGCGCCGGCATCGTTCAGTTCATTAAAGCGAGCCCCGAGCGCCAGTTGGTAGGCGCTATCACCCTTAAAATCGTCCTGAAGAGAGAAGCCGACCTGAAAGTACTGGTCGTACCATTTAGGCTTCTTAGCCTCCACGGCGAGAGTTGCCTGACCGTTGGCATCATTCTCAACCTTGTATGCAATTGAGGCGAGGTGCCCTTCGTCGTAGAGCTCACGTATCTTCGACTCAATAATCCCGGCGTCGAACGGTTTACCGATCTGATCGGCGAAGGCCGTTTCGATGATCTCACTCTCTGATGGAAGGTCAGTTGAGAGATTGACGGCAGTGAGAAGCGGGGCGGTAGTTGGCTTGCCAGAGCGAGCCCGTTGGTATTCCGCATACTCTTTTTCTGAGACAGCGAACTTTCGTAGTTCCGGAAGATGAGCGAGTGCCACCGCTTCACCCTTTGCGAAGATCTCGGCGGCCTTATTAAAGTCGGTTGCTCCGTACCCGCGCAGGTCTGGCTCGAGGAGTAAGTCGCCTTTGCGCATATTCTTACGTTGCAGGTCAGAGTTCTGAGCAAGAAGAATCGAGATAATCTGGCCCGAGATGTTCAAGATACTGGTGAGATCACTTTTCTTTTTAAGATCCGCGACGAGGTCGACTACTATGAGCTTCTGGGCGCCCATGGAGAGAGCAACATCAACCGGCAAGTTGTTGGCGATACCCCCGTCCACCAGGAATTTTCCGTCCATCTCAACCGGTGTAAAAAATCCGGGGACAGCCATACTCGCTCTTGCGGCACGAGCTAAGTCGCCCGACCCGAGCACCACGGCCTTGCCGGTTTCGATGTCAGCGGCAATTGCACGGTAGGGAATAGGCAGCGAATCAAAGTCAATGTCGCCAGGCGTGCGGTAGTACAGTCTCTGCAGAAGGGGCAAGACGTGCTGGCCACTAACAACGCCGATAAATGAGGCGAGACCCTCTCCGGTTACCCCTATCTTTGCGTCCCCAAGGAATTGACCGCCACGACCGTATTTTGCGCGATACTCGGCGTCCTGCCTTGAGAGGCTTTCGTTGAAGAGTGCGTCCCAATCAGTGCCCGAGAGCATCTCTTCCATCTCTCGTACCGTAGCGCCAGATGCGTAACCAGCACCCACTATCGATCCCATACTCGTTCCGGTGATAACGTCCACAGGGATTCGATTCGCTTCAAGGACCTTCAAAACTCCCACATGGGCCATGCCAAGTGCTCCACCACCAGCAAGCACGAGTCCAACTTTAGCCCGTCGCGGACCAGCAGCGGGTGCCGCCGTGGCATCGCTGATCAAAACGGCTAAGATGAACGCAAGATTTGCAAATACAAACGCCGGAAATCGAGCTCGCATGAGAGATCCTCAGGGTTGAAACACACTCCAAGGTTGGTATCACACTACCGAGCTCTTGGATACCGAGTCTTGAGGTGTGAGAGGCGGATGGTAGGAGTAAAAAAAGTCGACGGACGCCAGAGCACATTTCTGCCTCTGGCGCCGTCGACACCAACCGCATGACCGCATTACCGCTTTTTCCGGACCTCGTCGAAGACCTTTTCAAGGGCCTTCCGGAACGAAGCTGACGGTGTCCTTGCTGGTGGCCGATTCGGGTCCTGGATGCCGGGGTTTACCGGGTGTCCCAAATGAACTCTGACCTTTACCCAGCTGCGCAGGACCGGACCAAACTTTCGCCCCGGGGTTTGGGTCACCCATAGGGCAAAAATCTTCAAGAGCGCCGCCCGGTCAGGCGGCGCCGGCGGCTCATACTCCCACTTTGGGTATGTGGGATCGTCCTTCCGGTTCATGACTTTTCCTCCGTGAAGGGGAATGAAAACGGGGTGGAATAACCATTTTTCTCCACCATCCACGCTTACGACCGCAGAGCGATCGATGAGTGGATGGTCGCTTGGCGCAGAACGATGGTTGCTACGCGGGCTCTTCGTCTACTCGAATGCAACTATGAAAGAATTCACCAAGAGGCGGTAAGAAGCGAATTATTCCACAAAGTTATGTATTTTTGCACACCAATCGATCTCAAGTGCGATGATATGGGAAATTACCAGCGATTTCAGTCACCTAGCAAAATCGTTTCTATCGGGGTGAGCATCCTACGTGTAGAATTGAGTAGTTTCACCGGACCAATGCACTCACTGATTCTGTGACCACGAAGCGACCCCAATCAACGATAGCCGCCGAGTCTGAGTTCTGTGTACTCAACGATGGCGAGGATTCTCGGCTCAGTGATGTCGAGCGACTTACGCTTCTTGGAGGCGCAGCGCTTGATCGCGTACTCAGTAAGCTCGGTCGAAGTTTGTCCTCTGTGTCGATCGACACCTTTGCTCCTGGACTGGATCTCTCTGTGCTGAAGGCCAGCCAGATTCGTCTAGGTCTCTTGCGGTCTTCAGGTGACATCGAGAGGCTGTATGCACGCCCCGTATCGGGTGGCTTGCCGAGCGTAGTGCACGTTCATGGTTTTCCTGATGGCGGCGTGTTCGATCTCCGCTTCGCGTCACACTTCCCTCTGAATGGTTGGTCTCACGACCCGGGATACTCCTCGATAGAGGAGAACACGACGTCCTATGTTCGCCTGTGGGAACACAAGACTCCCGATCCACAGAGGCTTACGATTGTTGCGATTCACGGATGGACGATGGGTGATCAGCGTGTCAATTCGCTCGCCTTTCTGCCGGGATTGTTTTTCTCGCTGGGATGCAACGTAGCCTTGGTTGAGTTGCCGTTCCACGGTAGACGCAGGCCGATAGGATTGCCAGAGGACGTGCCGCTGTTCCCGAGCGCCGATCCGGTGCGCACGTGCGTCGCAATGGCACACGCACTCTACGATCTGCGTCAACTGGGGAACTACCTGATAGAGGTTGGGCACTCTCGTGTGGCCTGCGTTGGAATGAGTCTCGGCGCCTACGTCGGGGCGCTTTGGGCTTCACTTGATAGGCTCGATCGCGCCGTATTTCTCGTGCCGCTTGTATCAATGTCTGAGATGGCGCGCGAACTCTTTAGTCGGAGCGGGCTTGGCAGTGTACCGGAAGAGTTTTGTGAGGATTTATTTCGCGATCATTCTCCGCTAGAGCGCGCGCCAGCGACACGTTCCGAGTCAATTATGGTTATCGGCGGTGAGGACGATCATCTTGTGCCAAAGACACAGATTGCTCTGCTACAGAAGCGTTGGCCTGATGTTAAGGTTGAATGGGCGAAGGGCGGTCACGGCGCGGCCACCAATCGCTCGGAAGTTTTTACAACTATTTCGAAGTTTCTTTTAGAATAGAAGAGTAAGGATACCTATGTCAGCACAGACTACCGACGCGCATTCACTCAGTCCAGCCAAGGGCCTCTTTCTGGGAGATATTCGTTTTGGGGCAATGGTGCCGTTTCCGAGGGTGTCGGAGGTGGAGCGCGAGACGCTTGCTCTTGTTCTAGAATCAATCGACCGCTTCATGGCCGATAAAGAGGAAGATTTTCGGATCTATGATGTTAAGGGGGAGCAACCTGCAGAGTATGTCGATCAGCTCAAGGAGCTGGGATTATTCTCCCTGATAATACCGGAAGAGTTCGCTGGGCTGGGACTGTCCAACTCCGGGTATTCCCGGGTGTTGCAGCAGACGAGCAGGTATGACGCGTCGACCTCGCTCACTATTGGAGCGCACAGCTCAATCGGTATGAAGGCGTTGCTGCTCTTCGGGACGAGCGAACAAAAGCAGCGATATCTCCCGCGTCTTGCAACAGGCGAACTGATTGCTGCGTTTTGTCTCACGGAGGCCGGATCTGGCTCTGATGCAGCATCGGTGAGAACTCACGCCGTCAGGAACGAGGATGGCTCCTGGACTCTTAACGGAGAGAAGATCTGGATCACGAATGGCGGCACTGCGGGTTTTTTCACGGTGTTTGCAAAGACCGAAAGTTCGGGCGGCAAGATGACAGGTTTTATTGTAGAGCGCGAATGGGATGGCGTTTCGACAGGCCCTAAAGAGGATAAAATGGGCATCCGCGCATCGTGCACCACGACGGTTCGATTTGATAACGTGCGGGTACCAGCCGATTGCGTGCTTGGCGAGGAGGGCAAGGGTTTCAAGGTGGCGATGGCGGTTCTAAACAACGGTCGCACCGGGCTTGGAGGTGGGTGTGTAGGGGCGATGAAGCGACTCATCCAACTCTCAGTTCAGCAAGCGACGCAGCGTAAGCAATTCGGTAAGAGCATATCGGAGTTTCAGCTGATAAAGGATAAGATTGCAGCGATGACGATGCTCTGTTTCGCCTCCGAGAGCGTCGTAAGCGTTGTGGGTCACTTAATAGATTCAGGCTCTGAGGATTTCTCGACTGAAGCAGCGATGAGCAAGGTTTTTGTGTCGGAGGCCCTTTGGACAGTAGCGGATGAGGCGCTGCAGATCGCCGGAGGGAATGGGTTTATGCGGGAATATCCATACGAAAGGGTGGTTAGAGATTGCCGTATTAATCGTATTTTTGAGGGCACGAATGAGATCCTACGCCTCTTCGTTGGGCTATCTGGCGTAAAGGAGCCCGGCGAGAATCTTGCGGATGTTGCGCGCAGCGTGAAAGGAATTTTCAACGATCCGATAAAAGGATTCGGCGTCTTGAGTGGCTATGCATCGAAAAAGGTTGGTCAGTACACAAACCTGGGCCGGCCTCGAGCGGAGGGAATCTCTGGTTGTTTGCAGGGCGAGGTAGTTGCCTTGGAACAGGGAGTAGCTAAGCTTGCTCAGGCGGTGGAGTTCTCCCTTAAACGTTACCGCAAGGGGATAATTGAGCAGCAGCTAATCACCAAACGGCTCGCCGACGTTGCGACAGACCTGTTCGTAGGGATGTGTCTCCTGTCACGAATATCTTCGCTCGTTGCGGAGCGGGGAGAAGCTGCGTGTTCAGATGAGCTCCACCTAGCCCTG